>CALFVD010000120.1 GCA_937928005.1 uncultured Neomegalonema sp.
AGGAAATCGCCATGACCATCAACACAACACCCCGTAAATGCCTCGGCTTCAAATCCCCCGTCGAAGCCTTCCTCAAAGAACTTGGCAAATCCGTCACTCTGCGCTTCTATCCAACCGTTGCACTTCAAACCTGAATCTACCATGGACACTCCGAGATGTGTGAATCCAGTAGGATCACGTCCGGGGCTGCTTTGTATTCACACTGCCGCCAGCCCCCGGTCGATATCGGCCAGCAGGTCGCCCTCGTCCTCCAACCCCACCGACATGCGGATCAGACCTTGCGTGATGCCCAGCGATTGCCGGTCATCCTCGGTCATCCGTTGGTGCGTCGTCGTGCTGGGATGGGTGACGATGGTTTTCGCATCGCCCAGATTGTTCGATATCTTCGCGATTTCCAGCGCGTTGATGAAGGCAAACGCCGCCGTCTTATCGGCCAGTTCCAGTGCCACTACCGTGCCGCCCCGCTCCATCTGATGCATCGCCAGATCATGCTGCGGATGGTCGGGTAGGGCAGGGTAGAGCGCCCGTTTTACCGCCCCGTGCCCTGACAGATACCGCGCTATCGCCTCCGCATTGCGCGCCTGTGCGTCGCAGCGCAGGTAAATCGTCTCCAACCCTTTGAGCATTACCCAAGCGTTGAAGGGCGACAGCGCGGGGCCGGTATGTTTCATATATTCAAAGACCGGCCCTTTGATCGTCGCCGTATCCGCCAACAGCGCACCGCCAAGGCACCGCCCTTGCCCGTCGATATGTTTGGTGGTTGAATACATCACCATATCGGCCCCAAGCTCCAGCGGGCGCTGGAAGCAGGGCGTGGCGAAGACGTTATCGACGATCAGTTTCGCGCCGCCCGCATGGGTAATCTCGGCCACGGCGGCGATGTCGATGATCTCCAAGGTCGGATTCGAGGGCGATTCGAGGAAGGCGAGCTTCGTCTCGTCCCGCATCGCCGCGCGCCATTGGTCGAGATCGGTGCCGTCCACCAGCGTGGTCTCTACACCAAAGCGCGGCAGCAGGTTGTCGATGATGTAGTGGCATGATCCAAACAGCGCCCGTGCCGCGACGACATGATCCCCGGCTTTGAGTTGCGAGAACATCGCCGCATTCACCGCCGCCATGCCCGATGCTGTCGCAAAGCACGCCTCGGCCCCCTCCAGCGAGGCCAGCCGCTCCTCGAACATGGCGACGGTGGGATTGCCATAGCGGGCGTAGACGAAGCCGGGATCGGAGCCATCGAAGCGGGCCTCCGCCGTCTCGGCGCTGTCATACGCGAAGCCTTGGGTCAGGTATAGCGCCTCGGACATCTCGCCAAAGCCGCGACGGTCGGAACCGTCATGGATCATGCGCGTGCGGGGGTGTAGGGGTCGGCTCGTCACAATTCTGTCCTCCTCTTTAGCGGTTTTGTTTTGGGGACGATCCCCGCGCAGCCCGCAATCCGGTGACAAATCGCTGCGCTGGTTTTTGTTAGGGGTAAAGGGGCGCAAGCGTCAAGATCACTTCCCTTTCGCGGTGCAACATTCTATCAGCGGGCGCAAACGGGAGAGACGACCATGCTGATCTACAAGATATGCGATAGGGCGCTGTGGGCCGAGGCGGAGGCGGCGGGGCAGCTTATCGGTGCGCCGGTCGATCTGGCCGATGGATTCATCCATTTTTCCAGCGCAGAGCAAGTGCGCGAGACGGCGGAAAAGCATTTCGTAGGACAGGATGATCTATTGCTCGTGGCGGTCGAGGCCGATGATTTGGGCGATCTGCTGAAATGGGAAAAATCGCGCGGCGGGGCCGATTTCCCACATCTCTACCGTCCGCTGAAAGTATCGGAGGTTGCGTGGGTCAAACCCATGCCGTTGCTCGCCGATGGTACGCATGGGATTGCGTTGTGAGCCAACTAAAGCTTGAACGGTATCATCGTTGGATTCGTTCTTGCTCGGTTTGGTTGATTTTACGGTTTTTGGTTCCGGCCTTTTGGCGATTAGCGGATATGGGCGATACATGAGGGCAGCAGAGTGCTCAGATTCCTGCTATAACCATTTGCGATAAACCTGAGCCATGTTTCGCGCCAAGACCTGCACGAAACATGGCGCTTGGTGATTCAGGATAATCGCAATTCGCTTTATGCTCAACCTCGCGTAGCAGCAAGGTACCGCCGTTGGACGACATCGCATCGCCGTCAAATTTTGTATGGATTGAAAGGTTATCAATTAGCGACAGATTGGGCAGGACCGGGGTATCGTTGGACCGGACCAAAATTTTTCGGGCTTGGCGCAAATTAGTTTAGACCTATCGCCCTGCTTATTTTTTGTGCATCCGGCCCGCTGTATTTCATCCGTTCCCGTCTGATTAAACGTCCGGCGCTTCTGCGTCTACTGTGGTTGAGAAGCCACTACCATCGAAGCGATGATCCACGCGGGCGGCGATCCAGTCACCGTTGACGCCTTGCCTGAAGCCGGAGAGCGTTAGCGGGCTTTCGGCGGCGACCAGGGCATCGCCCGGCATGGTGAGGGACAGGGTATCGGCGGCGCGGCTAAGGCTTGCCAGCTTTGCCTTTGCCGCTCGGCTGACGTTCCCCTTGCTCGCATAGACGTGCATCAAGCGGAAGATCGGCTCGCCCTCGCCAGCGGTGAGGCTCTCTTTCTCTCCACCCTCAACACTGTGCCAGGAGGCCGTGACGGCCTTGTACCGCCCGCGCTCGGCGAGCGTGATGCGCCAGCTCCCCACGTCACTCTTTATAATAGAGCGCTTTGGCATGTCTTCGCCGCTTACGCTCTTGCCTTTGCCGCGTGCGGAGAAGATCAGATTGCCGCCCTTTACGGCGGCGACCGCGTCGTGATCGTGGGCGAGGCGGGTGAGGAGATGCAGGTCGCTTTCGTTGGTCTGGTCGATATGCGGGTAAGGGATAGCGGCAAACGCGGGCGCGACGCGGGGCGTAAGGCCATGCTCACCCGCGATAGTCTCGACTATATCCTGGACGGTCACGTCATCCCAGGCGCGTGTCTTGTGCTCCTTGAGGGTGCCGCCGGTGTCGATGGCCGTGGCGCGGATGATCATCCGGTCGGGAGGTCCGCTGATTTCAACCTCATCGGATCGAAAGAGCCCCATGGGAATGAGGCCCGTTTCGACATAGCCCAGCGATATATCAAGCGTCGCGCCGGGGGATGGCAGCTCGACGATACCGCCCCGGTCATCGAGCACGATCTCGGCGGCGTCGGAGGTGATCCCGACTTCATCGCTCACCGACAGGCTCACCAGCCGGTCGCGGATGGCGGCGGTAATATCGACACTATCGGCGATGATGCGGAAATCGGGTGTCATTATATATGCGCCCTATGACCAGAGCCGGACGCGCGGCTGGGGCGCGGGCTCGGTCGGCGGCTCCGGGAGATACAGGACCAGGCCGGAAGACAAGACAGGCCCATGTTCGGCAAGGCCGGGATTGGCGGCGAGTACGGTTTCGGTCCAGTCCTTTTCCACCCCATAGACACGGCGGCAAATGGCGTCGAGCATGTCGCCCTCACGGGTGCGGTACTGCATCAGAATGCCCCCGCAAGGAGATCGTCATCGCCATAGGCGGCAAGCGCGATTGTGAAGGTCTTTTTCAGAGCCTTGCCATCGGCCAGGAAATTGGTCTGACCCATCTTCGATGCTGCGGATGGCCCAAAGGCCCATGACATCGCCATTGCCCGACACAAGGTCGAGGGGCTTCCCGTTGGCCGCGCTGGAGCGCATGGCGTCGAGCTGGCCAAAGCCCCCTTTATAATGGGGGTATATGACACCTTCGAGAGTGATCGTATCCTCGCCAAGGCCGACATATTGTTGGGCGGGCGCGCGGGTCAAGCGAGGCTGGGCGCGCCAGCTGTATTCAGCGACGCGGCGCATGGCCTGATACGCGGCGGTATCGAGAGAGAAAGCGTAATCGCCCAGGATCATCATCACTTCAGTCATGGGCACGTCTCCGCTGTCTCGCCCGCTGGTCGCGATCACGATCTTCCAGCACCCGGCGCACGGCGATCTCGATGTCGCGCACATCGCCGCCCGATGCGTGGATCGTGATATGCGTGGTCGATTTGTCGATGAAGTGATCCCCAGCATTTGCAGGGGCCGGAGCGGTCGCGGCCAAGGCAAGACCAACCGCCGCCGGGGCTGCAATACCGGCATTGATCGACGCTGATACAGGCTGGGCAAGGCGAGTGCGCAAGCCGTCCATGGCGGAGATCGCAGCATCCTGGCCGCGCTTGACGCCAAAGGCCAGGCCGTCCGTCAGATCGCCGCCCAGACCCGCGAAGATGCGCGACGGCGACCGGATGCCCAGCTTATCCTTGAACCAGCCAACGACCGATGATCCGACGCCGTTGATGGCATCCTGGACCGCCTTCATCTTGTTTTTGAGCCCGCCGACAAGGCCATCCATCAGGAAGCCGCCGAAGGTTGCAAAGACACGCGACGGGCTGGCAATACCGAGCTTATCCTTGAACCAGCCGATAACGGAAGAGCCGACATTGGTCACGGCATCTTGGACGGAAGCGAGCTTCGATTGAACCCCTCCGACAAGGCCATCCATGAGATTGACGCCGATGGACGCCAGATCGCCGGGCAAGCTGGCGAGAGCGTCGCGGATACGAGCGACGACCACGCCCATATCGGGCAAGCCGCTGGAGAGATCGAAGACCGGCACCGTTGGCCATGAGAAGCTCGGCACCTCCCAGCTGGTCAGGCGAGTGATAAAGCCGCCGATGTCCAGGCGGGGGATGTCCGGCCAGGAGAAGCTCGGTAGCCCCCAATCGGTGATGCCCCGCACCCGCTCGACCAGGTTCAACGCGCCGATGGCGGGCCAAGCGAAGGCCGCAAGGGGCCACTTCACAACGCCGGTCACAAGCGAGGCGAGATCAACCGACCCGAAGTCGGGCCAGCGGAATTTGGGCAGCTCCCAGCCGGTGAGACGGGTGACGAACCCCCCAATGTCCAGGCGGGGGATGTCCGGCCAGGCGAAGCTCGGTAGCCCCCAATCGGTGATGCCCCGCACGCGCTCGACCAGGTTCAACGCACCAATGGCGG
>CALFVD010000121.1 GCA_937928005.1 uncultured Neomegalonema sp.
AGGGCGGGTCGCATCCCGAAGGATGGTACGGCGCGTGCTGGCCCTATGTGGATGCGAAATGGAAGCTGTTCATCTATTCGTCTTACCCCGTTGAGGAATTATGGCGCGTAAACCTGACCTTCCTTGTTGGGGCGGTTGGGGTCGCTTGGTTGGTCTCGGACGCGGTGCCGAACCGTTGGTTCTGGGGGCTGATTATGCTGGGCGCGGGCGTTGCGCTGGCATGGTGGTCGATGCAACCTATCGCAAATGACGGCGTTGCATTGCTGAACGATACCGATGTGATGACGCTCGATCCGAGCGCGACGGGATGGGTTCACGAGACTGCCGCCTACAAGCTGTTTAGCTCGATTTCCATCGGCGCGTGGATTTTGATGGCAATCGGGGTGCTGTATCTGATCCTCGTCAAGCCCTTTGCGCGGCCACTCATGGCGTTGTTGATGTTGGCGGTTTATCCGGTTTTCGCGTTTATTTTGCTGACGGGTGGCGACCTTGAAGGGGGCACGGGCTTCTGGATGGGGTTGGGCGCGCTGGCCGCGTTTGGGTTGGCGATATGGCTGATTGCTCGGCTATTTGGGCAAGGCGGGTTTGGCGCGACGCTCGTGGCGCTGTGCGTAATTGCCGTGGCCGCAGTTTTGCTGCATGGCCTATTCGAGCCGCTGACGGGGCTGGCGCTGTTTGATTTTGAGCGGACAGGCGCGGGCATGGCCATTGGATTGCCGATACCTGCGGATACGACAGGTTTGATCTATAGTGGGTTGGGCCTGTTGGCGCTGATCGGCATCCTCACACTCGGCGGTACGCTTGGGTTAGGGATGCGTGTACTGCTGGCGATTCCGGCAATTTTGATGATTGCGGGCGGATATGGTGAGGCGGGTACATCGATCCTGTCGCTGCCCGTCGGCTGGGTCATCTGGCTACTGCTGCTGGTCGGGTTGCTTGGCTTCGTGCTGATGTCAATCGTAGGTGCATCGCGCAACGAGTGGCATTCGGCGATGTACGGCTTTGGGCGTGGAACGGGATGGACACTATTCCTGCTCACGCTCATCATCGGCGTCGTTGCTTTCCTCGGCGGGCATTGGTTCGTAGACCTGATCGAGTTGGCCGCTGCCGGAGAGACAGACCGTTTTCTCTCCGCAGAGCATCTTGGCTATTTCGAGGGCGAGACGGCGAGCCATCATTTCGTTGACCGTAAAATTTGGCCGCTACCGGAGGTGGAAACCTCGGTTTGGGGCGGGTTGTTGGTGACGCTGGTTGTTGCAATTGCCGGGATTGTGGCGTCATTGCCGCTGGGCGTATTGCTGGCGCTGGGGCGCCGGTCACAGCTTCCCGCCGTTCGCATCCTCTCCATCGGATTCATCGAATTCTGGCGCGGGGTGCCGCTGATCACCGTGCTGTTCATGTCGTCGGTGATGCTGCCGCTGTTCTTGCCCGAAGGGGTGGAGTTCAATAAGCTACTGCGCGCGCTGATCGGGGTGGCGCTATTCTCCTCTGCCTATATGGCCGAAGTGGTGCGCGGGGGCTTGCAGGCGATTCCGAAGGGCCAGTATGAGGGCGCCGACAGTCTCGGCCTCGGCTATGGCCAGAAGATGCGCCTGATCATTATGCCGCAGGCGTTGACGCTGGTGATCCCCGGTATCGTGAATACCTTCATTGGGTTGTTCAAGGATACCGTGCTGGTGCTGATCATCGGCCTCTTCGACTTGCTTGGCTCGGTTCAGGCCGCCAATACTGATGCGAGCTGGGCTTCGCCAGTACAGCAGACGACCGGCTACTTCCTTGCCGCCGCGATCTTCTTCATCTTCTGCTTCGGCATGTCGCGCTATTCAATGTTCATGGAAAACAGGCTCCGTCGCGGGCACGCTAGATAAGGAAAACGGCTATGACAGTCACAGAAGCCGCCACCGTCGACCGCAGCCGGATGCAGGTAAGCGACGATGTCGCCATCGAAATCCGCAATATGAACAAGTGGTACGGCACGTTCCATGTGCTGCGCGATATCAACCTAACCGTAAACCACGGCGAGCGGATCGTCGTCTGTGGACCATCGGGGTCGGGTAAATCGACCCTGATCCGCTGCATCAACCGGCTGGAGGAACACCAGCAGGGCGATATCATCGTGGATGGGATCGAGTTGACCGGCGACCTGAAGAAGATCGACGAAATCCGGCGCGAAGTGGGGATGTGCTTCCAGCACTTCAACCTGTTCCCGCATCTGTCGATCTTGGAGAATTGTACCCTCGCCCCGATCTGGGTACGCAAGATGCCCAAGAAAAAGGCCGAGGAAATCGCGATGCATTTCCTCGAGCGGGTCAAAATCCCCGAACAGGCGCTGAAATATCCGGGCCAGCTATCGGGGGGGCAGCAGCAGCGCGTGGCGATTGCCCGTTCGCTCTGCATGAACCCGAAGATCATGCTGTTCGATGAGCCGACTTCGGCGCTCGACCCGGAGATGATCAAGGAAGTGCTCGATACAATGGTCGGTCTCGCGGAAGAGGGCATGACGATGATCTGCGTGACCCACGAGATGGGCTTTGCCCGGCTGGTCGCGAACCGGGTTATCTTCATGGATGAAGGTCAGATCGTGGAGCAGAACGAGCCGGAAGAGTTCTTCACCAACCCGCAGAACGAGCGGACGCAGTTGTTCCTGAGCCAGATTTTGGGGCATTGATGAAAATATAGACGAATCAAAAAATGGCAAAGATTGAAAGTACTGAAATTGCTGAACTGATTCTTGTAGTGGCGCATATTAACAATCAAATTAATATGCTGCGACTTCAGGTTGAAATCATTTCGGGTAGTCTCGCTGAATTCCCTGCTAGTGAAAAAGAGATAATTCATTCCTTGGAATCAAGCATGAGAGATACCTCTCTGAACATTGAAGAATTAACCAATAAGCTGATCGAAAAGTTAGCGGGGAGTATCAACATAAAAAATGGCTGATCCTGTCGTCCCTTTTGAGAAATTTAGAATTGAAGCTGACCGTTTAACTGATCTGGAAAGACGAGTTGCCTCCTTGTCCAGCGGTGGTGGTCCACCATATGATGGAGGCATGGAAAAGCGCGTTGCCAAGCTGGAAGCTACGATACCGACCCTTGCCACTAAGGAGTCGATGAAGGAGCTTGGCGGCAAAATCGAGATACTGGCCGAACGCCTGTCCAATGAAATCCGGGTAATGGACGAGCGTCTTTCGGGGAAGATCGACGCATCCGATGAACGGCTTTCCGGGAAGATCGACACCCTTGACGCGCGTTTGTCCGGCGAGATCGGTAAGCTCGACGAGCGCACGAAGCATATGCCGACGAAGTTTGGCGTTGCCAGTATCGTGACGGCGGTAATGGCTTTCTTCACGGCGGTCAGCCTCTTTTCGAGCCAAATACTTGCGGCGCTTGGCTTGGGTTCCTGAGCTACCCGACCGGCTCCTCCCCATGCGTTTGCGGTCTTGGCCTTACCGGCTGGCCCTCGCGCCATGAGACAAAGCCGCCTGCGAGGGCGATGAGGAGCATTCCGGTCATTGTGTTGGCGGTCAAGGCTTCGCCCCAAACGAGGTAATCGGCGGCGGGGACCATCATCAGATAGCTGTATTCCAGTGGCGCGATGCGGCTGGCCTCGGCGTGCTGGTAGACATGGGTGAGGGTGATTGCACCGACCATGTGGGTCACGGCGGTCGCGGCGATCATGGCCCAGACCAGCGGCTCGGCCCGTACCCAGGGCATCAAAAGAAAGCTGTACCCTTCGATTGCCGCCGCATCCGGGCGGGCCATATCGACGATCAATAGGCCCGTAAGCGCGACCTGTGCGAAGATCACGTTTTGCACCAGCGATAGGGCGACCGCGCTATCTTCGAGGCAACGGGCGCGGGTGATGACCACAGCCAACGCATAGGACATTGCGGCGGCGACGGGTAGTAGGAGCATCGGTTCTAATTGTTCGCCCCATGGCTCGACGATAACCAACACGCCCGCGAAACCTAGGATCAGGGCCACGATGCGGCGTGGCCCGACTTTCTCGCCATTGATCAATGCGCCAAACAGGGTGATCCACAAAGGGCCGGTGAAAAAGGCCGCCGCTGCCTGTGATAGTGAGACGAAGGGCATTGCAAGGTAGAAGCATAAAAACGCCCCCGCCATAAAGAACGAGCGGAGCGCGGCCCATCCGGGGTTGAGCAACCGCATCCCGCTCATGGGGCGGAACAGGCCCATCGTTGCGGTGATTAACCCCAATACGAGGACCGCACGCACCAGATAAAGCTGCCAGATTGATACGGAATCGCTGATGACCTTTACCATCGTGTCCTGCGCGGCGAAAAAGGCCATTGCCATGACGGTCAGGAATAGCGCGTTGCGCGGGGGGAGGGCTGTTTCGTCGCTCATGTAGTCACATGGTCATATCATCCGCGACCATACTCGCCCATTCGCGACATGCGCGTGGTTTTGAGTCAGCCAGAGCGCGCAATGGTGATGCCCGCTCCGGCAATCAGGGCCATGCCTGCGAGGGTGGAGAGCGAGGGCGAGACGCCCCAATAGGCAATGTCGATGGCGGTGGCGACGGGCAAATACATGTATTCGAGCGGCGCGACCATGCCGCCTTCGCCGGTTTGATAGGCGCGGATCAGGGCGATAGACCCCGCCAAATGGGCGATGCCGGTGGCTAGCAATATCCACCATAACGCGCCCTCTGGCATGGTCCAACCGGTGAGAAGGAAGGGCATGATTGCCGTTGTCTCAGGCGACAAGGCCATGAGGTCGAGAACCATAATCGCAAAGATCGAGACTTGGATGTAAACGAGCGATTGTATCGCGTAGACGCCGAGTGAGCCATCACCGGTCAGCTTGAGCCGCGTCATGGCCATCGCTATCGCGTAGCAGACGGCTCCGGCGAGGGCGTAGATCAACTCGAAGGCGGGTTCGTCTGCCCATGGACGAACGATGAGCAGCACGCCGACGAACCCCGCTACCAGCGCGCCAAGCCGGGCCTTGCTCGCCCGCTCACCGCCAAAGATAATCCCGAGCAAGGTTATGTAGAGCGGCATGGTGAAGAAAGCCGCCGCCGCCTGTGAAAAGCTGGCCAGTGTTAGGGACAGATAAAACAATAGGAAAGCAGCATACATCAGGACACCGCGCAGGATGGCCCAGCCGGGATGACCGACGACCAGCGAGCGATGCGCCCCCTTAATCCAAGCATAGATGCCGACCATGCCGATCACGAAGATCGAGCGGATCAGATGAAATTGCCAGATCGATATCGTTTCACCCAGCACCTTTGCCATCGCGTCTTGCACGGCGAGCAGGATAAGCGCGACGAGCATGAGCGATACGAGCGTGCCGATGGAGGCGTCTTGGCGGGTGGTCATCGCTGATCAGCGATTCATGCTGTGATATTCAGTATTGGGCATCATGTCGGTGCCGTGGGCAACGCGGTTTGTGTAGTTGAAAAATCCAGTTACATCGCAGATGTCGAAGATATCTTCGTCGGTAAACCCTTCATCGCGCAGTAGCGCACGGTCGGTTTCAGTGATCCTGTCCGGCTCGGTTGTTAGCTTGGCGGCGAAGTCGAGCATAGTGCGCTGGCGTGGAGGCAAGGCGGCGACGCGGTGGTTGAAGGCGATCATCTCGCCGAGTTGCGGGTCGTCAGATAGTGCGCGTACCGCTTGGCCATGGGCAACGAGGCAGTAGTAGCAACGATTTGCGGAGGAGACGGTAACGGCAATCATTTCCCGTTCAAGCTTTGAGAGGCCGGATTCGCCGAGCATCAGCTCGTTATACATCTTAGAGAATGTGCGCAGTTTTTCGGGACGTAGCGCATAGGCACGCAAGACGTTAGGCACCATGCCTAGCTTTTCCATGCATTTCGCGAAATAGGCTTTCAGATCGTCATCAAGAGCCGCTTCATCGGCATCGGACAGGCGCGTGACGTGATCAGGCTGCGGCATGGAATCGTCTCCGAAAATCGGTATGACAATATCCTTACCTGAAAAAGCCATCTAGCATAATGCGCAGGTTTGTTTTCAAATGGCTTTATCGTGGGCTGCGCTTGGCGAGGATGCGTTGCAGTGTTCGGCGGTGCATGTTGAGACGGCGGGCCGTTTCTGAGACATTCCGGTCGCATAGCTCGAACACCCGCTGGATATGCTCCCAGCGTACGCGGTCGGCTGACATTGGATTTTCAGGTGGCGGGGGGTTCTCGCTTTCGGGCGCGCGCAGGGCGTTCTCGATATCATCGGCATCGGCGGGTTTGGCGAGGTAGTCCACGGCCCCGGCGCGCACGGCGGCGACGGCGGTGGCGATGGCGCCATAGCCGGTCAGTACGATCACGCGGGCATCCTCACGAGTTTCGCGAATTGCCTCGACCACATCGAGACCGTTTCCATCCTCCAACCGCAGATCGATCACGGCATAGGCGGGTGGCGTACGGCGGACATGATTGATACCCTCTTCTACGCTTTCAACGGCGGTCGTCACAAAGCCACGATTATCCATCGCACGCGTCAGGCGCGTACGAAACGGGGCGTCATCATCGACGATCAGCAGGCTTGCATCGTCACCCAGTGGTGGTAAATCCTTGGTCGGCATATCCCATATCCTCCGGCCACTCTTAGATGGCGAAGTATAGGTTCAGCACCGCTTGTCCAATTGTTTTCTGACATGAATGGCGAAAACCGGATAAGCCGGATGCTTGCCGTTGTGATTGCGCCGCTATTTGTGGTGCTTTGGAGCACGGGTTTTATCGGCGCGAAATACGGGCTTCCCTATGCTGAGCCGCTAACTTTTCTGGCGATCCGTTTTGCGCTGGCGAGTACGGCGCTTGCGATATGGGCGGTCACAGCGGGTAGCCCATGGCCGCGTGCGCGGCAGGCGGGGCATCTG
>CALFVD010000122.1 GCA_937928005.1 uncultured Neomegalonema sp.
TCAGCGCGCAATTCGGCAATCCGGTCTCTTTCAACGCTCGTAAGATGTGTGTAATCTGACATCGCAACACCGTTTTTTGTTTGGCGACAGACGGATACCAAAATCCGTCACGGTGTTGCACTTCGTTTCTGAAACTAGGCCTTCATGACGCGGCGGGGTGGTTGAGAGGTATCAAAGTCGCTGCACAAGACCTGTCTATCTGATTTTATAAATAGTCTTGTAGCCTCAAAGCGAATTGCGATTATCCTGAATCATCAAGTGCCATATTTTACGCGGCTCTTGGCGCGAAATATGGCTCAGGTTTATCGTAAATCACGGATACTATAGGAACCATGTCCGTGAATACGAGAATCTTGTTTTTCTCGGCAAGATGCTCGTTTTTGCGGGCGTGATATCTATGCTTTTAGCGTCACCACCACGGGCGCATGGTCTGACGGTTTTTCCCAGCCACGCACGTCGCGCAGCATGTCGTAGCCTGACAGCCCATCGCGTAGGTCGGGCGTGACCCATACGTGGTCTAGGCGGCGGCCCTTGTCGGCGGCGGACCAGTCTTTCGAGCGGTAGCTCCACCACGAATACGCCTTTTCCTCCGGCGGAATGAAATGGCGGGCGGTATCGACCCAATCGCGGCTGGCGCGCACGGCCTCCAGCGCCTCGACCTCGACGGGCGTATGGCTGACCACTTTCAAAAGCTTTTTATGGGACCAGACATCGTGTTCCTGCGGGGCGATGTTCAGGTCGCCCACCAGCATCGATGGTCCATCCGGCGCATCGCCGCCACCGAACCAATCGCGCATCTCGGCGAGGAAATCGAGTTTATGCCCGAACTTATCGTTCTTCTCACGGTCGGGCACATCGCCCCCCGCCGGAACGTAGAAATTATGCAGGGTAATACCGCCAACCTTCGCGGCGATATGGCGGCAATCCTCACGCCCGCAGAAATCGCGATGTGCGACCGGCTCAAGTGGCACCCGCGAGAGGATCGCGACGCCATTATACCCCTTTTCCCCCCGCACGACCCGATGGACGTATCCCGCCTCCTCGAACCCGTCATGGGGAAAGGCCGCATCGGGCGATTTCGTCTCCTGCAAACACAGGACATCCGGCCCATGCTCGGCCAGAAAGCGCAACACAGTCGGCTCGCGCAGGCGAACCGAGTTGATATTCCAAGTTGCTACGCGCAGTGGGGCTATGCTGAGTGTCATGGGATGCGGCTACCGCGCGAATGTCTGGCGGTCAATACCATCTTGAAGCCGGACGGTCGTGTCCTTACGGCTTTCCGAACGTACGCTCGACGCTTTTCGGGCGGGCGGGCCGGGTCATACGACCCGCATGGCCGCCATACTAGACGCAGTTGCTGCCGAGATGATGCCCGCCGCCTCCAATCAGGACGCCAAGCGGTAACCCCCCTGTTCCGTCACTAGCAGGCGCGCTTCGGAGGGGTCCGGCTCGATCTTCTGGCGAAGGCGGTAGATATGGGTTTCGAGCGTATGGGTCGTGACCCCGGCGTTGTAGCCCCAGACCTCGTGCAGCAGCACGTCGCGCCCCACGACCGAGCCACCCGCGCGGTAGAGAAATTTGAGGATGTTGCATTCTTTCTCGGTCAGGCGGATTTTCTTCGCGTCATCATCGGTCAGCAGCTTCATGCTCGGCTGGAACGCATATGGCCCAATGGAGAAGACCGCGTCCTCGCTCTGCTCATGCTGGCGCAGATGGGCGCGCAAGCGGGCCAGAAGCACGGCGAATTTGAAGGGCTTGGTCATGTAATCGTTCGCGCCCGAATCTAGACCGAGGATCGTATCGGCATCGGTAATCTGCGCCGTTAGCATCAGGATCGGGGTTTTGACCGCCTGCTTGCGCATCAGACGACAAACCTCGCGCCCGTCCATATCCGGCAGGTTCACATCGAGAATGATGAGATCATGGTGCGCGCTTTTGGCCTTTTCGATACCATCGGCCCCGTTACTCGCCTCGAAAACATCAAACTCTTCGGTCAAAACTAGCTGATCAGCTAGCGCCTCGCGCAGATCTTCGTCATCATCGACAAGTAGAATTTTCTTTACCGTGCTCATTCGTGTGCCTCCAGTTTCATGTTTTCTGACGGAAACTTTTGTTGGGCGCATGGCTTGGACAAGTTTATGTCACTGGTCTCACGCAAGTGTCACCGCAATCACGGATATGTTTCAAATAATGACGTCACACACCCCCTTCGATCGCACTGACCGCGACCAACTTGAGCAAGCAATGGGTGAATTGCGCCGGGGCGCGGTGGTCGCCATCGACGACATTCTGGTGGCCAGCGCCGAGACTGTGGCGGCAGATCACTTTACCGCCCTGCACGCAAGGGGGGCGATATTGGCGCTGACCGGGCGGCGGGCCGCTGTGCTCAAGCTACGCGCCTATGACGGGGATGTGGCGCGGCTGGCTCTGCCCCATGATCGGACGTTGGTGGCGGCATTATCGGACCCCGCCGACGACCTGTCGATGCCGATGAAGGGACCATTCGAGACGTTGCGAGAGGGTGATGCCGATCCCGCACGCCTTGCCATTCGGGTTTGCAAGGTCGCACGATTGCTACCCGCTGCGATTCTGTCGGCTGGGGCCGGGGGTGGCTTGCAGGTGGAAGGGGCCGCACTTGCGCGGGCGCTCGACGCGGCCACCTTGTCACTGGAACGGTTTTCCGATGCGCAGGTGCCGCTGTCATTGGCCCCGAATGCGCGGGTTTATGGGTTTCGCCCTTCCGATGGTGGGCCAGACCATTTCGCGATTCTTATCGGCGATCCACCACGGGGCGAGCCGGTTCTCGTGCGCGCCCATTCCGAATGCTACACGGGCGATCAACTCGGCTCGCTCAAATGCGATTGCGGGCCACAGCTACGCGCGGCGCTGGCGCAGATATCCGCTGCGGGGGCGGGCGTGCTGCTTTATCTGGCGCAGGAAGGGCGCGGCATTGGCATGGCCAATAAGCTACGCGCCTATGCGCTTCAGGATCAGGGCTACGACACGGTAGATGCCAATCATCGCCTCGGTTTTGAGGATGATGAGCGCGATTTCAAGGTGGCCGCCCTGATGTTGCAATCGCTGGGGTTTGGCGCGGTTGAGGTGATGACCAACAACCCGCGCAAGACCGACGCTTTTGAGCGCAATGGCATCCGTGTGACAGGGCGCGTGCCCCTCGCCGTGGGCCGCACGGAGCAAAATACCGACTATCTCGACACCAAAGCCGCGCGCAGTGGGCATCTGTTGTGAGATAACGCATCCCCCCGGATCAAATCCGGGGGTGCAGGGGTGCAGGTCTCGATGCCGCACCGTGCTTGCCTTCGCTGCCCCCCGCACCCACATCGGCTGTGAAGGAGAAACCGATGCGACGACGCACGTTTATTGCCGCCGGTGTGCTTGGCGCGCTTGGCATCGCCTCGTGTTCCGGGCGTGTGGCCAATCCCCTGCCCGATGCGACCGCCGAGAATGCCTTTCCGCCGATTGGACGGATCGTGCAGGTCGATGGTTCGCCCGTCCATGTCTATGAGAAAGGAACCGGAGGGCCGCCCGTTATCCTGATCCATGGGGCGAGCGTGAACCTCCGCGATTGGAGCTTTT
>CALFVD010000123.1 GCA_937928005.1 uncultured Neomegalonema sp.
TCAGCGCGCAATTCGGCAATCCGGTCTCTTTCAACGCTCGTAAGATGTGTGTAATCTGACATCGCAACACCGTTTTTTGTTTAGCGACAGACGGATACCAAAATCCGTCACGGTGTTGCACCTCGCTTCTGAAACCAGGCCCATCGCCTTGTCGAACAGGTCGAACCACGGCACCGGCGCAGGCATCATGTGGATTTCGTCGCCAATGTAGTTGGCCGCGCCCAGCGTGTAGAATCCGACGGGGGTTTCCTTGAAGCCCGGCACGGCTGGACCGGCGAAGAGGCGGGGGTGGACCATAATCGGGGCCGGGGCATCGCCCTGCGCCATTGCTGCGAACTTCTCCGCCTCAACCAGCATGTTGCTCGGCGTCCAGTGGACGAGGGTGCCGCCATGGGTATCGATGAGGTCAGCGCAGAACGTCGCCGTCACCTTCGCGCGCATGTTGAATTCGGCAAGTGAATGGCCGGGTTTGGGCATATCTATCTTGTCGAGAAAACTGGACAGTTCGGGCATGTCTGGCATGACACCCTGGCGCACCTCGACGATCGCGTGGCTGTCATGGCGCTCGAGCCGGGCGGCGGCATCGGGGGAAATCATGCCGATATAGGGCGAGCCGAGGCTGGGCGTCATCACCGCCGCCTCGGCGGGGTGGTCGTGATACTGGATCGTGACGAACAGGTCGTTTGCGCCCATCATCAGGGCAAAATCGGAGGATTCCTGCGTAATATTGAGCGGTAAGCCCATTTCTAGCAGTTCGCCACGCGAGCGGCCCAGCGAAAGTGACGGATGAATCGGTTTTTTGCCGTCGAACAGGACCACCGCCTGAAACTGGTTGGTATAGAGACCGCTCATGTGTTGTTCTTTCCCTAGAATTTTCGGGGAAAATAGCGGCGAAAGATTAAGCGTAGTTTGTGGTCTTGCGCTTTTGCGTTGCAGTCATGCTTGCATGATCCAGCGTGCCGCTTTCTCCGCGATCATCAGGGTCGGGGCGTTGGTGTTGCCGCTGGTGATGGTGGGCATGGCAGAGGCGTCGGCGATGCGCAGGCCGCTGACGCCGCGCACGCGCAGGTGGGGGTCGAGGACCGCCTGCGGGTCGTCATCTGCGCCCATCTTCGCGGTGCCGACGGGGTGGAAGATGGTGGTGGCGATATCTCCCGCCAATCGCCAAAGGTCCTCATCGGTCTGGTATTGCGTGCCGGGCTTGAACTCTTCTGGTTGGTATTGTGCGAGGGCCGGTTGAGCGGCGATTTCACGGACCTGCCGCAGGCTTTGGGCGGCGATCAGGCGGTCTTCGTCGGTGTCGAGGTAATTGGGGGCGATGACGGGGGCGGCTTGCGGCTCGCCATCGCGCAGGCGCACCGTGCCCCGGCTGGTGGGGTTGAGATTGCATACGCTGACGGTGAAGGCCGGGAAGGGGTGCAGGTCTTCGCCAAACGCCTCCAGCGATAAGGGCTGAACGTGGTATTGCAGGTTGGGGTGTGGCTGATCCGGGCTGGAGCGGGTGAACGCGCCGAGTTGGCTGGGCGACATGCTCATGGGGCCAGTGCGGCGCAGGAGGTATTCGAGGCCGATGCGGGCTTTGCCGGTCAGGGTGTTGGCCAGCGTGTTCAGGGTGCGGGCGTTCTGTACCTTGAAGACGGCGCGGATTTGCAGGTGGTCTTGCAGGTTGCCGCCAACGCCGGGGGCATCGTGCAGAACGGGGATACCGTGGGCGCGTAGGTGCTCGGCGGGGCCGATGCCAGAGCGCAGGAGGAGGTGGGGAGAGCCGATTGCGCCCGCGCTAAGGGTCGTTTCGCGGGCGGTAAGGGTTTCACCGCCGCGTAGGGTGACGCCGGTGCAGCGGGTGCCGTCGAAGGTGAGGTGCGCGACTTCTGCCTCGCTGCGGATGGTCAGATTCGGGCGATCCTTTGCGGGATGGAGGAAGGCTTTGGAGGTATTGACGCGCCAACCATTGCGCTGGGTCACGTCGAAATAGCCGATGCCCGCGTTGTCGCCGGTGTTGAAATCACTCGTGGGCTCAATACCCGCTTCGGTGGCGGCCTCGGCGAAGGCGTCGAGGATGGGCCAGTTGAGGCGCTGTTTCTCGATGCGCCATTCGCCGCCCAACCCGTGGAAATCGGAGAAGCGGGCGTTACCGCCGGTGGCCGGGTCTGCACCGTGATCGAGCTTGTAATGATCTTCATGGGCGATGAAATCGGGGAGCGCGTTTTCCCAACCCCAATCGTCCTCGCCGGTCGCCGCCGCCCAGCCGTCGTAGTCGCGCGCCTGCCCCCGCATGTAGATCATGCCGTTGATCGAGGAACACCCGCCCAGCACGCGCCCACGCGGGTAGATCAGCGCACGCCCGTTTAGGCCGGGTTCCGCTTCTGTGCGGTACATCCAGTCGGTGCGCGGGTTGCCGATGCAGTAGAGATAGCCGACGGGGATATGAATCCAATGGTAGTTATCGCGCCCGCCCGCCTCCAGCAGCAGGACACGGCGGTTCGGGTCGGCACTGAGGCGATTGGCGAGGAGGCACCCGGCGGTTCCCGCACCGACGATGATGTGGTCGTAGGTCATGGCATTATTCATAACGCATAGTTCACCACAACATACCCCGTCACGCCCAGCATCAGCAACAGGATCACGAAGACCGCACCTTGCGCCGAGACGATGAAGCGGAAGAACTTTGCCAGTGTTAGGGTGAGAACTAATACCAATCGCCTTGACTGGTGACCCATTTTGAGGCTTCCCAAATCCTGCGAATTCTGAATCATTGTCATCGAAGCAAGGAGGTTTCGATGACAGTGATGGTAACACGCGAGGATTTGACGGCTGTGGAGTTGCGGGAAG
>CALFVD010000124.1 GCA_937928005.1 uncultured Neomegalonema sp.
CGTACCCGAGCATATAAATCCACAGAATACATCTCCCCGCCTTCAGCTCGTTGCATCAGGCGTAAAGTGGCGGAATTTTACTCCGCGACGGTCAGAATATCTGACCGCTTCCGTGGACCAGTTTGTCTCCGGGATTCACAGGGGCGGTACCTGCCGCGCAGGCGGGCCACCCGCCGCCCGATGAAGGGCCGCACGTCAAAGGATCGCATCAGTGACAAAGTCCATATCTCTCAGCGTTCCGATGCGGCGAATAGCCGTTCCGAAGCCGGACATTGGGAGAGTGATCTGGTCATCTGCAAACACGCGCGGCCTTTGCTGGTTCTCCATGAGCGCAAGACCCGCATCACCTTCATGGCAAGGCTCTCCGGCAAAGGCGCCGCCGAAACGGTCTCGGCCATCATGGCCGTGTTCAAGCGCCTCAGCCCGGAGATGCGCCGCTCGGCGACTTTCGACAACGGAGCCGAGTTCGCCCGCCACAGCTTGCTGCGGGGCATGCTCTCAGAGACCACATATTTTTGCGATGCCTATGCCTCATGGCAGAAAGGGGGGATCGAAAATGCCAATGGCCGCATCCGTCAAGAGCGAGATGAGAACGAGGGTTTCGAGGCCGTCATCGAGGACGAGCGTGCCGTTGCGAACGATAAGGTCTGCAACGCCGGTTTCAGCGTCGTATTGAAGGGCGAGACTAGGCATAACTGAACTCCTGCTTCACCCACTCTTCGTCGATCATCGCCGCATAATCCTCCCAGTAAGTCTTGCAGGTCAGGCAATACCCACCGTCTATCTCATGCTCTTCGAGCGGGCAGGAGCAGCTTCGGCACGACAGGCACGTAATCTCATCGTTCAGCTTCAGCGCCTCGCGCTTGCTGATCTTCGTTCGCTTAGCCATCGTCGCCCCCCTGCGGGTCGCCAACCCCCGTCACAATCGGATGCCGACCGGCCGACGAGCCTCCCTGCACATCCACGAGGTCGCCCACGGTGGCGATCGCGCGCTCGTTGATCGTCGCGCTATCCGCCTCGATCTCGATGGTGGGTGATTTCACGATCACCTTTTTCGGGGAGATGACCTCGATATGGTCACGCCGGATCGCGATCCTTTGCACCTGATCGTCGAACATGGCGGCTTCGCCTGGAACGAGGTCGCGGGGCCTATGGCGACGGTCACCCATGCTGATGGCGACCTTGTTGCCCCGCTCGCCCATGATCGAGAGCGCGACGAGTTCAGCCCCGGGCAGAGGGACCGCCGTGAACCCCGTCGATTCGGCCAGTTCGACCTTCTTGCTGGCCTCGCCCTTCAGCTGGCTCCCGTCGATGACGATCCGGCCTCCATCCGAGCTGATCGCCTGAACGATAGCGCGACCAATTAGGAGCATGATCCGGCGTTCCAGACGCTCGAACATCTTACTCATTCCAGCCCCCTTCGCTGCGACGGACGGGCGGTATCTCGACAGGCAGATCGAACCCCTCGGGCAGACCGAAGGTCAATGTGGCAACGGTACCCTCAGCGCCAACGCTCCAGTCCGCCTCGGCAAGAACGAGTTCGGCGCGATCGAGGCGCAGCCACGGATCGCTGACCCGGTAAAGCTCACCGGGCTGCCAGAGATTACCGGAGGTGTCGCGCCAAGACGGCAGAGTAAACGTCCAGCGCCGGGACTTGCCGCGCCGTAGGGCAAGCGCGAAGCGTGCTCGCTCCCTGAATGCAGCGCTGTCACCCTGCCGTTCGGCAAGCGTGACATGGGGACGGTGCAGGAGGACGGATGGATCATCAGCCTGTCCCGAGGGTTCCGCTGCCGCCTTGCCGTCCCACCTATCCGACCCCTGACGCTGGCCCTTGACCGTAATGCTGGACCGAACGCCATCCCCCTTGAGCATGGCCCTGCGCCGATGGGCACGGGTGGCGTCAATCGCGTCAACCACACGCTTGCCTCGACGGCGGATGACCAAACGTCCCCGGGCATCATCGGTCAGGAACAGACCACGCTGGCGGGCATGCTCAGCGAGAATATCGGAGCCGGTCTCTCCCGGCTCCACCTGGGCGCGGGCAAAAAGCTGATCAGCGGTGGCATCCGCGAGATTGATTACCGAAACGCCAAGGGGCTGGCAGAGTTTTCGGGCCAGACCGGCGAGGCCGATATCCGTCAATTCGCCTCCCGGCAATTCAGCGGCCGCACGTTCCAGTTCACCGGGACGGCTGTGGCCACGGGCGACGACAGAGTGCGTGCCTGCATGACGTTCGAGCTCGATGTCCTCGATGATGCCTTCCAGCACAGTTTCACGGTCCAGCGTGACGGTGCAGGGATCGAACTGGGCGATCCGCTCGCGCATGTCCGTCGCCTTCCAGCGGTCGGTCATCGTCACGGAAAACGTCGCCGCGAGCCGCTCAATGGAGCGCGTGACATTCGCTTCGAGCCACCCGCCGTAGCGCGTGCCACCAATGGAGAGTACGAGTTCCGACATCAGGTCACCTCCGCGCGGACCAGCACGTCCCGGGCAGGGCAGAACAGCGGGTTCACGACTCTGTTGCGCGCGACGATGTCCGCTGCGGATGCGATGCCGCCGTTCGTCCGCCATGTGAGGGCCAGAGAGGGAAGGCTGACGCCCGGGTGCAGCGTCCTGACCGGCACCACGTTCGCGGCGTTTGCCAGCAGCGTCTCGCGCGTCACGGCCCTTAGATCGGTGAGCCCCCGGCGAATATCCGTCTCCTCGGACTCGGCGCGAATGATCGTTTCAGCTGCGTTGTCGAAAGCCTTCAGGGCAATGAGCGCGCTATCGTGCCCGTCGAACCGTTCGACCCCGAGAGCCTCGCCCTGATAGCAGATCGCGGCAATGCGGCTTTGTCGATCGAGAGCGATGCGATTGCCGATGACCCGGCGACCTGCGGCGGTTTCCAGATCGGTAGAGGATGCGATGGAGACAGGGCGCGCCAGAATGCGAGCGGTCGCGAGACGAACGCCGGCCGGGCTGCGCAGGCTGCGCCGCCCTCGATCAAACAGGGCAAAGGTCCGCTCCCCGAGGAGGTGCAAGCGGGCGGCGACGGCGAGGGCATCAAACCCTAGAACCGATTCCGACAGGCTTCCGATGAAGGCCGTTCCAAACTCCAGAAGAGCGCCCTCCGGGTCCGCGATCACATCCAGGGCGATGTCGGCAATGTCCAGGGCAAGAGAGATGTCATCGAGGAGGCTGCTCTCGTCTGCGAGATCGATGACGCTGCCGATACCGGTGCCTGTTGATAGCACTAAAACCTGTCCGGTACCGGCAACGGGTCCGACGCCTGCGAGCACCTCGACGGAGGTGAAGGCCTCCGCCTCGCGCAAGGTATCAACGCGGCCCGCTTCGGACACCCATGCAGGCCCGGACAGATCGACCCGTGAGGCAGTGCTGCTGGCGACGGACTGACGCAGCTGGATTGCCTCGCGCGCGATGCGTTCGGCCACCCGGTCGCCCGCGCTGGGAAACTCCGGCGTATCCGTCGCGCGCAGGAAGGACAGGCGCATCTTGGCCATACGACGCTGCCTGCTGTCCTCGCGCACCCCAAGGGCCGAGCCGGGAACAGGAACGACATCCATCGAGCCGAACCATGGATGGATGAGAGTTCCAACGCCGGGCTGAAGCATCGCAGAGCGCAAGGCATCACGAGCCGCCGCCACCTCATCGTCGATGACATAGACCTCCAGCGTGAAGCGCCCGTCCTCAAGCCCCTGATCCTCGACATAGCCGAGATTGCGATCCGCAAAGGTGAAATGCACACCCTTCCGTGCCTCCTGAGCCCGGTGACCAAGAGCCTTGAACGGCACACCCCGGAAGGAACCGGGGCGGAGATCATCATGCCAATCGCTCACGGGTGAACTTCGCGCAGATTGGAGCGGGTGGAAACGCCGGGACTGCGCATGTTCTCAAGCTTGCGCTCAACACCTTCAAGGCGGTCGTTCGATTCGACAAGCCGGTCCTCGATGCCGCGCAGCAATTCCTTGGTCTCTTCATCGGCATTTGAAAGGCCGTTTGAAGCACCGTTTGAAGGGGTCTCACCGCCACCATGAAGGGGGCTTCCGGCGAGGATGAACCCGAGCCCGCCACCGCCGTTACTGCCGCCATCGCGCATCACATCATCAAGCGCATCGCGGTTGGGATTGCCCCTCCGGCGATTACGCCCGCTGCGTTGCGCCAGCTCCTCGCGCGTCTGGGGTTCCGAAGCTTTCAGATCTTTGCGGTTCGGGTTTTCGATGACCGCACCGACGCGGCGGGAGCCATAAGGTTCGCGGTCGGCAGGGTTCGGCGACGGGGCATCGTCGCCCGAACGGGATCGAAGCGACTGGATCGGGGATAATCGCTTCGAATTTTCCAAGGAGCGTATCGGGTTCCTGAGGCAACCCAAGCCTCTCGCGTCGAGTCTCCGAAAACGACCTGTCCGAAGCGTTCGCATCCTTCATGATATCCCAGTAGAATTTACCGATATAGGCACTTGCTACCGCCGCCACAGTCGGGGCCACGCCTGCGGCGGCTCCAGCAGCGGTGGCCGCACCGCCTGCAAGCGCCGCGCCGCCGATCTTGCCGTTACCCTGACCCTTGCGAGCACCACCATGGCCAAATCCCGGAGGCCAATTCGTCACCCGGACAAACTGCACCTTTGCGCCGGCCGCAGAAGGTGCCGACGGTGCAACAGAACCGTCCCCCTTTCCCTTGCTCGCACCGAAGGAAGCGGTACCACGCATGGATCGCAAGATCGCCGCCCCGTCCTTCACCGCACCACCAATTTTGAAGGCCGCGAAGATCGCGCCGACGCCAGCCGCTGCCTTGAACAAAAGTTCTACGGTTTCCTTGTCGACGGTGTTCAGCACCTCAGTCAGGCGTTCGAGAACTTCAGCCTCTGCGGCCGCCTCGGAGATGGCACTGCGCACGCCCTCGATCGCGCCGGTCGCCGCCGCCCCCGTTGTCTCTGCGATACGCGCGCTATCCGCCGCAATCTTCGCACCGTCAGCCTCGGTTCTCACGTTGACCAACATGTCGAGCTGGTCGAATCCTCCGGTATCGCGGAGCATCTCGGAAAGCTGGCGTAGACCGCGCATAGTCTCGCCGTCAAAGACACCGCTCAGCTTGATGTCATCGCCACCGGCAGCGGTCAGAACTTCCTTCAGAAGCTCTATTGGCTTCTTCAGATTTCCTGCCGCATCGTTGATCTCGACACCCTTTGTTTTAAAGATCGAGAGAATCCGGCTTGAGCCCAAGGCTTTCATCGTGTTCTCGAAGACGGTACCGGCCTCCGCCGCCTCCCCGACACCCTTCTTGAATACCTGCATCAAGGCACCGGCCTCTGCCAGACCTTGCACACCATCTTTGCCAAGAGACGCATAGGCCGAGAACACCTTGGGGCCGAGAGACGCAAGGTCCGTCAGCTCGATCGCGCCCTTCTCGCCCTGACGGGCCAGAAGATCGAGGGCCGCAAGCATGTCTTCCGGCGTCTCGATCTTGAACTTGTCGAAGATCGAAGCCATCAACTTACCGATCTCGTCGCCAGCCGATCCCGTTGCTTGGATAGCAAGGCCCATCTCGCGCTTCATCGCCTCGGCGATGTCGATCCTGCCCGTCGCCACGGTGAAGGCGTCCACGGCTTTGAAGATTTCCATCGGATCGATCTTGATGTCTTCCGCCATCGCGGTCTCTTCGATGCTTTTCCGCATCTCCTTCATCTCTTCGGTTGTCTTGCCCGCCGAGATGCCGAGACGCTCGTACTGTTCTTCGAGCGTCATCATGCGCCGGATTTCCTGCATGCCGACGAAGCCCGCAGCCAGCGCCACCCCGCTGCGCGCCAACCCCCGCATCCTGTCATCAACCATGCCCATACGGCGATTGAGCCGGTCCATGGCGCGACTGCTTCGCTCGCCCATGGTCTCCATGTCCCTGCCGTAACGGTGGGACATGCGGGAGACGTTTCCGCCGAGGAGAACTTCCATGCGGGCGATGAGGCGCTTCGTCATTTTTGGGCAGCCTTCGTTAGGGCGTCAGCGTAATGCCGGGCTTCGTTCAGGCCGAGGTCCAGCACTGCCGCGCGCGACCAGGTCAGCACTTTCGATAGCGATAAAACCAGATCAAGCCTCGCCCGACGCTTCGACGCCGGGCTTCTCTTCTCGCGAGGCACCGTCCTCCTTCAGCAGTCCGGCCTCGGAGGCGATCTCGACATCCATCTTGATCATCGCGCGCTCGATGAGATCGAGATCAACCCGGGCGAGCTGGAGCAGGATGGCCTCGTCGGGCTGTTCGAGCGAACCCAGCCGCGCAATGCGGCGAAAGGTGACGTGACGCTCCAGTGCGCGACCATCGAGACCAGCATTGAGCGCAGCCAGCTCATCACCAACGGTCTCTTCCCGGATGGTGGCGACCATCGCTTTGCTCGTACCAATGTTCAGGCCACGATGCAGCGGAACCTCTCGCACCATCATCCGACGGCCGTCCCGGCATCAGCCTCGAACTTGACGGGCACACCGCCCGAGTTGCCAGCCGTCGAGACCAGCTCGCCCGAGCGGAAGGCATTCTCCATCACGTAGTTCTGACCGGTATCGGCCATGAACTGCACGGTGCCATCCTTGAAGTTGTTCAGGGCGTCCAGATCGAGATCAGGCGTCCAGTGGAACTCCGCATCGACCATCGCCGGGCGCAAGGATTCGACATAGTCGGTTCCCTGATCGCCCGTGACGGCCGTGCGGGTGCGCCCGCCCGGATCGTACTTCGCGCCGGGCTTGGATTTGTGGGACGTCCCGTTCAGGACGATTTTGACGGTGCCGGTAAGCTGGGCCATGGCAAGGCTCCCTATTCGCCATCTCTTGGCGGGCTGATGAGAAAATATTGCGTCACGATCACAAGGAGGCCGACGAGGGCGAAGAAGACAGACGGCTTCAGCTTGATGCTGAACCAGCTCATCTCACCCGTCGACGCCCCCGTCACGAACGACAGCGAGAGGTTGAGGCAGCCGAAGCCGACCATGATGACCGGGGCCGTCAACAGCCAACGCATCCCCCGTCGCACCCTCACAGCCGGAACTAGATGAGGGCCGCGAAGACGCGGAAGTTGTTGATGAGGTCCGGCGTCTGCAAAGAATTGAGACGGTTCGGATCGCCGTTCGCACGCTCGACGATGAGGCGCTCGATGTAGAATTCAGCGTTCTCCACCAACCCGGCCCGCTCCCACTCACGGTAGAGCGCGACCAGTTCGCCGCACATGATGCCCGGGGTGACCACGGCCTGTCCCGGATCAACATTGGTGCCGTCATCGGCCAGCTTGTGGCGCGGGAACCGCAGAAGGATACGCTGCGCCTCGGACCAGCGCAGATAGGCCAGCGTGGTCAGGGTCACCAGATCGAGGTAGGCCGTGTCCTCGGCCCCGGCATCGCTGATCTGATAGTTCGTGATCGCGCGCTCGATGCGCACGACGCCGGGCGTATAGGTGGGCGTCGAAATACCGGCCTTCAGCAGAAGCTCACGTTCAGAGCGCGTGTCCAGATCCTCGGACTTGCCGGGCAGGACACCGGGCAACGCGAGTGTGCGAAGCTGGCGCGCGGGATCGATCTGGGTCTGGAACGCGGCAACACCGGCATAGGCGGCCGCGATCTCCCAGGGCGGGGTCGGAGAACCGGGAACCCGGATCGTGGTGATGTGCGGGGAGTTGACCCCATTGCCCCAGGTATGGGCGGCGGCGAAGGTTTCCGCCCCGCGCGGTGAACCCGACTCCATCGCGCATGTCCCGCGCGTCGAAACGATCCTTCAGGAAATCATGCAAGTGCGCATAGTTCGCCCCATCGAGATACGGCATGACGGGTTCTGTCCACCAGTCCCCATCGATGGCGGCCAACGCGGTATCGATTTCGGGATCACCCGCGCCTGCCGTGTCGGTTGCGAAGACAACAGCCAGATTGGCAGGGCTACGCTCGTCGCTGTAATAGTTCAGGCGCACATCGATGTCGTTGCCCGTCGCTCCCGCATGCCTGGCCGTGACAAGCAGCTTTTCGGGAGTGCCGCCATCTGCAGTGAGAACTGCCGGCAGTGTCGGATCGGTCGCCGCGGCCACCAGCGCCGTCACGATCTCGGCGGGCGTGGTGTCGTCGGAGACGGACACCCGGATGCGCCGGCCGCCAATCCAGAGATTGACGATACCGCTCCCAAAGTCCTCGCCACCATCGACCTTGGAGAAGGTCGCGGATTTTACCGCCTTGACTCCGGCACCATCGTCATCGAGGGCGATGGCCCACAACTCCGTAGCATCGTTCGGGGTGAGGAAGGCCGATGCCATCGCATGCAGCATCGACCCGCGACCGAAGGCGCTCGCGGCGGTCTCGGCATTCGTGATCAAGGTCGGCGCCAGCGCTGCGACCTGACCGGCAGCGAGACGCTGGCCGATGATGATCGCCTTGTGGGGCATGCCCGGAAGGCCACGCTGTGCCCGGCTCGAATCGAACTCGATATACGCACCGGGGACACGGGTATCGGACGGGATTTGGCTGAAGCTGACCATGGATCAGGCCTCCTTTGCTTTGCTGGACTTGCGGGGCGCGCGGTTCGTGATGATCACGTCGCCGTCGCGCTCACGCCGTCGCCAGTAGCCGGTCACGGCAAGCTCCTCACCGTCTTCCGCCAAAGGCGATCCGTCAGGCTTGGGGCAGGATTTGCCCTCGGCGGGGCGGATGTACTTCTTTTTGCGATTGCTCATGGAGCTTCTCCTGGTGCGGGCTGCGATCCGGGCAGATCGACATCGTTGGTGGCATCGAGCGCGAGCGGTAGCGGCCCCTCGCGCGGCTCTGCTGGCGGGTGCAGATCCCAGTCGCTGTGGTAGTGAAGGAAATCGGCGAGGTTGCCCCCGTCCTGCTCGAAGCGCGGCGTGATGCGCCCCGACACCGTCACTGCGAGCACCGACAGATCGTTCTTCGTCAGCGTCAGACCGGACAGGTTCTCGATCCCAAGGACACGGAGGCGATCAGCGGTCTCGACGCCGGGGTCCCATTCGTCGAGCGCCGCCGCGATGCGATAGGCGATTGCGAACGCCCCCATACCGTAGGCACCGATGCCGCCCGTGGCGCGCGCCACTGCGGTTGGGCGACCAGCGACACCATAGACCGCCCATTGCTGCTCGAACGTCGTTTCCTGATCGGTCGTACGGGCCACCAGCGGCACGAAATACGCGCCCGGAGGTTTGATCTGGTCGATCTTGTCCGTCCCCTCGTCGAAGGGGAACTCGATGGACTCGATCTGTCGCAGGGCACGCTTGTCGTCATTCCATCCGAAAGCGGATTTAAGGCGCGCTTCAATGGCCGTTTGAACGGCCCCCAAAGGGTCGAGGGAAGCATCGATCATCGCGACTTCCCTTCATCGAAAGACATGTTGAGATACTCAAGAGAGAGGCTGGAAATCTCGTCGGCATCATCGTCTGAAATACCGAGGTAAGGCCGCGCTGGATGGGTCACCTCGCGCGCGAAAATCTTCACTTCCTCGCCGCTTTCATCGATCGTCGTGAAGACGAGAAAGCCTCCCGCCCGCTTCGGACGGATCGTACCGCCGAACTGGCGCATGGCTGCGTAGGGCTTGTTGGAACCGACGACGACCGATCCACCGCCCATACCGACGCCATGGGTGAGGGTCGCTGCCAGATGCCCGCTATCAGCCTGGACCTTTCCACCGCGCGCCCGGGTGCGGGCAGATGTCGGCCATGGCGTCCCGTCGGGCGCGACATTCGTCTGGGTCAGCCGTTGCTCTGCCGAGGAGGTCAATCGCATACCGATGGAATCGGCCAGTTCCGTCATGTCCTGGCCGCGTCGAGCGAGCTTCTTCCAGACACGCTTCGTCTCGCGCATGCCGTCGAGATTGAGCTGGGCGCGAAAACTCATCGCCGCCACCCTGCGGAGTGCCCCCGGAATTCGTTGAGGGCATCCTCGTCGAAGGCACCGCCCCCATGTTCGAACTCCGCTCCACCCGATGTGGGCGCGACGGCGGTATCGGTTTCATCGAGCCCGATATCCATCTTCCCCTCGCGGATATCCTTCAGCCAGAGGATCGCCTGTTTGTAATCATCCTTCGTCCGCTCGTTCGCGTTGGTGGCGGCGAGGTAATACCGCACCAATGCGAGGCTGATTTCCCGAACGAGATCGGGAGTGCTCACCAACGGCAACGTGAAGCGCGACCGCAGATGACTGTCGATGACGCCCGTCGCCCGCCCGATCGCCGCCGTGACGACGGCTGCATCCGCAACACCATCGGCATCGCGATCCGCCGCGTCGGCGATCTCGTTCACGCCGTAGGCGGTCTCCAGCTCGGATTGGGTGATGTAGGACATCGGACCTGCTCTGGTGAAAAAATGGTGCCCGTCTCTCCGGGCTGTCTCGTCCATTCACTCAGACGTTGCAGTCGATGATCCGGCCATCGACAGCCCTACTAGCACTTGCAAAAATACCTGATGGCGATGGCGGGCGGCGCTGTTCCGCATGGCTCCGTTCATCTCCACCCTATGGGCGCGTTTGCTCTGGGATCTTGGTTACAGGGCAGGATTCGAACCTGCGGCCTCGAGTTAGGCGGGTCGATAGGCGTGGATGAGCGTCTGACGTTCGGAGACACGCGCCAGAAAGGCCCGGACCTTCGGCACCGAGAACGCCGAATAGACGACCGGTGAAAACGTCGGCAAGCGAAGTTCCGGGATGCCAATCGCCTCAAGCGCATTGATCACGAAGCCGTAGACGAGATCACCGCCAAGGCAACGCCCACGAGCATGATCGAAAGGCCGCTAAAGAAACGAAGGGACTTTACCATTGTGCAACTCCTCTGTTTGCAAGTCGTTTGAACTTGGTTGCGGGGGACGGATTCGAACCGTCGACCTGCGGCTTATGAGACCGCCGAGCTACCAGACTGCTCCACCCCGCATGAAATCAGCCGGCGATAGCTTCCTTGAGCGCCTTGGCCGGGATGAACTTCGGAACGCGCTTGGCCGGGATGTCGATCTCTTCGCCGGTCTTTGGGTTCCGGCCCTTGCGGGCAGAACGATCAACGGCCTCGAAGCGACCCAGACCCGGCAGGAAGATGTCCTCACCAGACTTGAGTTCTTCATGGGTGGCGCTGCGAAGTTCATCCAGCACGCGGTCAATATCAGCCTTCGACATGCCGAGTTTGTCGACGATGCGGGCAGTAAGCCTGCCGTAGTTCATGCGTTCTCTCCAGTATTCACGGGTTCCGGAGTCACAAACCCCGCCTCCACCATGAGTTTGAAAACCCGGTCACGATCCTCGGCTTCGATGACCACGCCGCTTTCCTCACCGTTCGGATGAGCCAGCGGCTGGACGGCATCGCCAAGCGCGGACATGCGCGGCTCACAGGCCTTCGTGAAATCCTCCGGCCCGAAGGCGCGGATGGCTTTCTCGATCAGCTCATCAAGGCCGCCCGGCTCGGGGTCAGCAGTCGGCTCTTCCGATCCCGCACCCTCGTGATCGATGAACTCGATCTTCGAGTCCGGGGACAGAATTTCGGCATCATCATTGCCGATGCCGAGGAGCTTCTCGCGAAGAGCGTCCGCGACTTCCTCGCTGACCGGGGGCTTCTCCGGGATGAGGGTCAAGGCCTTCGCCCGCAGATAGGGATCAGCTTCCTTCAGCCCCATCTCGACGATCTGACCGATGGGAACGCGCCCGCCTGCGCCCCGATTGATGCGTGTGTGTACTGCGAACCTTGGCATGATGCGTTACTCCGCGATGACGGTCTGGAAGAGGAAGCCGCTGGACGACGCGACGATGTGTTCCTGCACCTTCTCGCCGGTGCGGATCTTCACGCCGCCCTGAAGGCCCATGTCGGGATCAGGTACGCGGGCGCTGAACCATGGCGAGTTGCCAACGATCGGCAGTTCTGCCGTCATGCCCCAGGTGGGGAGCTGGTTGCCGGGCGCGGCAGCGGTGTTGCGGTGCTGGAGCGAGAGGAAGTTGCCCCAGACGCGCTCGATGGCAATCGCGCGACCGGGTCGCGCCGTGTTGACCTGACTGTCACCGACGATCAGCTCTTCAAGCTCCCACAACTCGGCAAGGCGGGCGAGGACTGCCACGCCACTGTCGCCATCATTGCCGTGCAACGCCTTGACGATCTTCGGATGCTGGCGAAGTTGCGTCCACACCTTCCGCCCCATCACCCCGATATTCGGGCGCGCGATCAGCGTGGAGTCGCATGCATTGAGGACGTCTGCCGTCGGATCACTGGCGGGATCTGACCACTGCGCGGCACCGGCCAGCGCCTCGCGCTTGTCGGCATCATAGTTGTCCGGATTGCCGACCGCCGCTGCAACACGCTGCTCGCGGTCGATCATGACAACCTGTTTCCCCGCCTCGACGGCGCGGGCTTCAGGATCATAACCGGTATTCCCTGCGGCACGTTGGCGGGCGGCAGTATCGATATCCGACTGCGGCACCGGAAAGTCGATTCCGCGGTCAACGACATCGCCTGTTCGTTGCTCGGCGATGTTCTCGATCGACTTGACCTAACCGCGACGGCCAACGGTCGTATCAGGGACCGTGAGCAGCTGCTCGGGCGGGAAGTAATCGTACTTGTACTGCTCGTCGCCAACCCGAACACGGGGCATGACCCGGTCGGCGATGAACCAGCCCATGGGATTGACCCACGAGACCGCGATGGCGGCCAGGGCGGGGGAGACGACGAAGGGGCGAGCGGTGCTCATGGGCGAACTTCCTTAGATCTGATGGACGGCGACGAGGACTTCAGCGTGATCGTCTGCCGCTCCCGCATCCGTGAGGGCGATGACGCACGAGTCGGCGGCACCCGCCTCGACCTCGGCGGTACCGGTCAGGCGCACATCGATGCGCGCACCGGTTTCGGCGACGCCCACCTGGTCGGAGACGCCGATGATCGCGGCATCGTTAGCCCCGGCCTGGACGATCTTGCCCGCGCCATCGAGCTTGACGAAGCGGCGGGGATTGACGGGTGCGCCCTGGATGAACGCGCGGATCAGACCTGCATTGGTGCTCATGCTGTACCTGCGTTCGCTTCGTCCTCGGCGCGGCGGACGGCCTCGGACTGGGAAAGACGCGGATGCTCCTTGCGGATTTCATCGGCGCGGTCGGCGAGCGCGATCGGATCGTCGGCCCGCGTGAGTGTCTGGGCATCGCCCTTCGTCATCTCCGAGAGATTGACGATGGAGGAACCGCCGCTCAGCAGCTTCTCGAACTCGCCCAGTGGCGGGCGGGTCGCGCCATCGGTGAACGAGATCGGCTCGTTACCGCCCGCCAGCGTGGTGTGGATGTGTTCCACGATCTCACGCCCAGCCGGGGCCAGTTTGCCGCCTTTCACGAGGCCGTCACAGAAAGCGACCGCATTGTCTCTCAGGGACGCGGCATCCGCATCATTGGCAGCTCGCTCGCGGGAGACGATGGCGGCTTCGCGCTTCAGCAGTTCAGCCTCACGATCAGCAAGATCGGTTGGTGCAACAGCCTTCGCGCCCGGCTGTGCGCCGGTCGGGGTGTTCGTAGTCATCGGGGACTCCGGTTTTGGGTCGGAAAAGGAAGGTTCGTCTTCACGCATGGCCGCGTCGACCGCTTCGTCAGCCGCATCGATCATGTGCGAGGGTATTGCGCGATCAGCAGCTTCCAGACCGGGGGACGCGCCATCGATAATCCACTCACGCAGACCGCGAAGCGCACCTTTCATGCTCCACCAGCCGACCCAGGCATTGTCGCCCAACTCGGAAGGCTTCGGCATCTCGACGGAAACGACACCCTTTTCATCATCCGAGAAGGAAAGCGGGGCGAGACCGGCAATAGCCGGAGGCTGCGCGCCCAGAACCCCAACATGGCGCAGCGTGTCGGTGCCGCGCGCGGGGTTGTTCGCGTGGTTCTCAGGCCACCAGCTGATCGAGACATTCTTGTAGCGGCCCTCGCGGACCCAATCGGACAGCTCGGGGGAAATCTGATCAGGCACGCCGTAGAGCTCGCCCTTGTCATCGACCTCAAGGGCCTTGATCCAGCCATGCGCCTGCGCGTCATGGGAGGGATGGCCCAGCACCAGCGGGGCGCGCCATGTGCCATCATTATAGCTGGTGGCAAGATTGCGAATACGTTCGGCACCGAGATCGACGGTGCGGTCGTGCATGTCGCGGTACTGACCGGGGCGGGCGAGGTGAATGCGTGTTGTCATGGGCCGACCATCGGCCAATGCGCTCGCCCGTGGCATTGTGGAGCGCTTTACAGGGCGGTGATTTCTCTGGGGAAGAGGATGACAAGGCCTCCGACAATCACCCTACGCGGCGAAACCCTGCGGCGTCCAGAGACCTGTGAAGGTGCAATCTGTGGTGATGCTTTTGAGGTTCCACCCGGGGTTGGGATTTGACACACTGAAGATCGAATCGAAACGGAGTTCAATATGCGCGTCCTTTTCCCCCTGTCATTCGCCGCCTCGCTTTTAGCAGCGCCCCTCCATGCCGAAGATCAACGGGGGTGGGATCATTTCGCCCATGACAACTTCGATCTCATCTACAACAAGGCCGTCACGGAATACGATCAGCCGCTGAAGAAGTTCGCCCTTGCAAGAACCAGCTGCGAGGTAGCGACGGAAGACTCCCCCTACACGAGCTGCTTCTATTTCCACCCGAAGGAGGCCTTCAGCATCCATGCCGATGATGATGGCCAACCGTCACAACTCAACCTCATTTTCAACGTTGACGATCTGGACGACGAGTTAATGATGATTGTCCTGCTCATCGTGACAGCACTTGACTCGGAGCTTGAGATAGGCGGCGCGGCCCAGACCGTGAAGCGTATGTTACGACGCGCCATACTGGAGCAATCCTTCGTAGAGACTTCCGGCGCAACCCGATTCGAGATCGACTATAATTCCCCCTCGGAGTCTTTTGGCTTCCGATTGAGAAACGCTGCTATCCCTGCCATCGAACCATCGGATTGCATGTGGACCGAGGTCTGTGACGAAGACTAAGTGCTGCCGACGCTATCGATCATTCCCTACTGCGCATCAACACGCCATTTAAAACAGAAATCCGCCGAATTTAAAACAGGCGGCGGGTTTTCAGGTGTGAGGGTGGCCGCGAGGGCCAAAGGGCCATCAGCGGCGATCTATGAGGCACAACACATCTACGGGTTTTGAGGGTCGAATCGTGAGAGCCCGGCATTGCGCTCGAAGCTGGGATCGATCCCGATCGGAACCTGCCTCGTAACGCCGTTACGCTTGTCGACTACGTCCCGAGTGCGGCCGATTTCGCCGACCCGTTCCTCATCGGTGACAGACAAGTTCTCTTTCTCCAGTGCGCGTTTCGATATCTGCCGCACGATGCAGCCGCACTTCCAGCCGTTCGGGGGCCAGTGGGTTCGCCAGAACTCGTGGCCGACGGGCAGGGTCACGCCGTCGAAGGGCTTGTGCGCCTCACGTTTCGAAGGCCGGTCGATCTGGACGTAGGTAAAATACGGCATCAGCCGCGCATTGCGTTGCGCCCGCTCCCAGCGTCCCGCCGAATAGGCCGCGCGGAGGTTCGTGTCGTAGATGATTTCCAGACGCCGGGGCGAGCCGAGTTGGACAAGTTCCTTCCGGCCCGTTTTCGGATCGACCTCCTCGCCTGTCCCCCACCAGCCGAACGCTTCGAGCTTGGGTTGAATGCGTTTGATGAACTCATCGCGCGTGACACCTTCGACCAGCGCTTCATCTAGGGAGCCACGGATTTCCTTCAGGACATCGTCGCGCATCACCTTGGCAACGGTAAATACCGAATCGTGCTGATTGCCCCAGATGTCGCGCCAAGAGAACCGGTCAGATTTAGGGGCCCAGCCTTTCGCCCGAAAATACTCAATGGCCTCGGTTGGCGGAAGGGCGCGGAATTCGAACTCTTCCATCAGAGTGTTTCCTGCTCGACGTCTCCGCGAAGAGGAACGCCCGCCTCGCCACCGATCCGAGCCGCGAACAGCGCCTGGGCAAGCGCTTCCTGCATTTCCGCCACGCCAGTATCGTCATCTTCCAGCGCATCGAGCGCGGCCCCCATGTCGGCAAGGGACGTTGCTCCTTCGATTGCCTCGACGATGGGGGCCAGCATGTCGATCGCCGCGCCCCGCGTGGTGCCATCCGCCATCAACTGTGTGACGAACCGGTCGATTGCATCTCCTGCCGGAGGATCAGACAGCGCCTCGGGCGGCGGGGGCAGGATCGTTGGACCCTGCGGTGGAGCACTGCGCTCATATCCCTCGCCATAAACATTGAGGACACGCTGTTCGTTTGGCACATAGCCCAGATTTCCAAGCCGCTCATCGCGCTCGGCTGCCTTGTCTTGGTCTTCGGGCGATTCCATCTTATGGCGCAGGATCGGGGTCGCAGCGGCATCGCCGTAGTTCCAGATACGCCAAGGATCAGCGACATATTCTGTGAAACTGCCATCGATCAGATCGGCGTCGGAGCGCGCAACCTCATCACGAACATCCATGTGGACCGAGGACTGCGCGTGCGATGCCCCATCGTCCGTCGTCATGGTCTGGCTGAGCACGATCTTCGAGATCCAGCCATCGAGTCGCTGGTCAAACTTCTCGAAATCGCCACCCGCCGATTTCCCTACCTGAAGATACCCGACCTCGCTCCCTTCCTCGACGAGGATGGACGAGTCTTTGCGCATCTTATGCAGGCCGCGCAGCAATCTCTTGCGCTCTTCAGGCCCCGCATTGCGCGGCACCTTTCCGTAGGCGGTCGGTGAACCGAACTTGTCGAGTGCCACCATCCACGCGGTCAGGCCTTGGCGCTTGAAATAAGCAGGCCAGTACAGGAGGTGCGCCAGCCCGAAGCCGTAGGGCTCGTCGTCGGTATCGCACCCCGAGCTCATCACCCAGAACTTCGCAGGTGGCATCTTCTCTTCGGGTCGCTGCATCGTGGACCGGAGCATGAGATTGCCATCGATGTCGAAACCGAAGCGTTTAGCCCGGCGAACGGCGATGTCCTCGATGCCGATGCGCTTGCCGCCCTCACCCGTCCAAAGAACCTCGGCAACCGAGTATCCATAGAACACGCCCCAGAGCATGCGGCGAACCTTGGAGTCGAAATCGATAGCGCGCAGGTTCTCCTCCAGCTCCGCCGCCGCCTCGACACTCGCTGGTCGCTTGTCGCCCGCGATCACCTCCCAGTCACGCGAGGCGACGGCATCGCGGCGCTGCTGGAGTGTTGACCAGACCTGCGCGTCCTGACGCACCTGATCGTAGAAGTCGAGATTGCGACTCCGGCCGCGCAGGATCGGATCGTTCAGTTCGCGAATAGCCCCTGACCACAGGGTCATCATTTCGTTGGAGTCGCTCCCCGGCGTTACCTCCACATAAAGGGGCTTTGAAACCTCTTCATCCGCCATTGAAACCTCCTTCAAAACCTTCGTAATCGATCCCGCTGGAAACCGTGCCGGTCTCGTAGTCGATGGCATCGATGACCGTGTCGCCGCCTTGGGTGAACGCCTCGACTCCCGGCAGGCGCGCGCCTGTGGACTCGATGTTGATGGCGACGACATCCTTGTCGATTGCGCGCACCAGCATCGCCAGCGCGATCGCGGCATCACCGTGGCGACCACCGCTCCGTTTTTTGGGCATGGATGGTACACCTCGGACGAGGCGCAAGGCGCGCAAGTCATCGACGATGAAGCTGTCGCGCGGCATCTGGATCGTTCGATCCTCGATCCGCTCCTTCAGCTTGGGCATCGTTTCGAGATACCAGTTCGTCGTGATCTTGATCGCTTCGATCCGGTCGAACCCGTAGGCTTCCTGCATCTGCTCGGCGAGGCCGAGACCGTTACCGCCCGCGTCAAAGCAGGCCCCACCCATCCGGCGCGCTGACTTGAAGATCGCATGCAGCACCTGCGCCTGCTGGGTGATCGGTGCATTGCGCATCTCGATCATCAACGGAACGTGCAGGTTCAGCGTCTGCGTTTCCTGCCCGACCGCGATGACTGTCAGCTCCTGATCGCGCGCAAAGTCTTCGCCAATTGCGGTCAGCAGCTTCGGGTCGAGCATTGCCAGCCCCGGTTCGATCTCGCCCTCGATCCAGCGGGCGACATAGGCCTCACGCTCGATCAGGGAACGCAGCTCAAAGTCGTCGGGGAAATTGCGGCGCGCGATGAAACCATCATCGACCATGCAGGACTTGATCGCTGCTCGGCTCAGATAAACGCTGGTACCAGCGCGGGGGATCACGTCCAGCTCCTCGCCCGCCGCATCGCTGTAGAAGCCCCGGATGTCGGCAATCCATGCCGCCCTGGCCTCTGGTGAAGGGTCCAGCCCCTTCACCAGGGCAATGCGCTCGTAGAGGCCGTCCGACACGGCATCATCAAAGGTCGTCGTATGAACGAAGCCCTTTTGCTTACCGGCGCGGATTTCTTCGATGAGTTCGTTGAAGGGGTTTTCCGTGCCGTCATGGGTCGAGATGACCAGAACCCTGCCGCCCCACATCAGCAGCGCGATCGCCGCCTTGACCAGCTCCTGAAGCGCGTCGTGGAATGCAGCCTCATCGAAGATCACATAACCCTGACGTCCGCGCAGGGAGCGCGGCTTGCTGGTCAGCGCGATGATCTCGAAGCCCGACGCGAAGCGAATCCGGAATGCACTGATATTCTTGTCGCTCCCGTCGTCGCTCTGATCCTTGAAGATGAATTCCTGCACCGCGCTGGCGGCGGGCATGAAGGCCTTGGCCCACATCGCGCAGACGTCGATGAACTCACGGGCCATGTCGAGATTGTAGCCGATGTAGAGAACATCCATGCCCCCGACCGGTCGCGACGAGGCGGCGGTCAACACCGCATCCGCTCCGACCGCCCATGTCATTCCGATACGGCGGGATTTTTCGCATACGACGAAGGGGTGTACGGCTGTGGTCGCGAGCAGGGACTGCTGATAGCGCAGCAATACTGCGGGCAGGGTCGCTGATCCTGCCGCCTTCTGGACTGCGGCGATCCCGTCTTCGATGCCGCCCGCACGGCTCTCTTCCCAGTCCTCGGACGTGACGGGCGCGACTCTCATGCGCTGACGCCGAGGACTTCGCTGCGGATCGACTGGACGGTATCGTCCGTCAGGCCTTTGGCAACAGCCGCGTCAGCAGCTGCATCCGACGCCTTCACGATGAAGTCGCGGACCTTGATCTGGGCCGTCCGCGCATTCGCGAGACGTCCGGTTTCCAGCTTGGCGAGAGATTCGGATGCCGCCTTGAGGACAAGGATCGACGGGCTCTTGCCACTCAGCATCTCATCCATGATCACGTCATTGATCAGACCCTTGACGGTTTCACCCAGCATCAGACCGATATCCCCCGGGGGCATCTCGTCCATCTTCTCGGCCATAGCCGCTGCCATCTCCCGGGACTCGGTCAGCTTGCGCGCCTGCACCGCGAACCGCATCGAATACCGGTTAAAGGCGGATTTCGAAATCGGTTCGACGGGTGGATCGAGCTTCGCCAGCGCCGCGTTGAAATCCGTCAGGATATCCTGTTGCTCACGGTCGCGGGCAGACAGCTCCTCCAGTGCCAGCTGCACGGCAGGCTGCGCCCGCTCGGGCAACATCTCGATTGAGGAAAGCCGACCCCGGCCCTTGCGTGACATCGGTCAGCGCCGCGACGGGCGGGGGATGCCCGCAATGGGCGTGCCGCGATATTCGAGGTGGTTCTCACCCTCGCGTATGATCTCGGCCACCATGATGACACCACCGGCAATCGTTGTGCGGATCGCACCCGCTGCCTCGATCTCCTTCAGCAGGGTCCGGATCATGGCACTGTCGAACGCATAGCCGAAGATATCGAGGGTGCTGATCAGCATCGCCTCGTTCAGTTTGCCGTTTTCCGAGCGGGCCAGATCACGCAATACGATCAGCTTCTGGTTCCCGCGAAAATCCGGTTGGTCGCTCATTCTTTTTTTCCTCTAGCAAGCGATGCGGCGATGCGGCTGATGCCTTCGCCTTGCCCGGTCAGCATTTCCAAAAACCGGCGATCGCTCTCGACGAGCGTTCCCATCCGGCTGTCCATGCGGGCCTGGGCAATCTTTATTTCGGTCAGGTCTTCTTTGCGGGCGACGGAAACCAGCTCACGCTCGAAATGCTGCATTTGCTTTTCGACTTCGCTGAACCCTGCGGTCATCTTCTGATCGGTTTGAGTGAGACGATCGTCCAGCCGCTTGACCTCAGCTTCGACCCGGCCAAGGCGCGTGCGGTCTCCCGAGGAGCTCGCCTTGATCTCGCTCTTGATCTCATCATCACGACGCTTTGCACGTCGCTCGAAGAACGCGATCAGGGACCAAAGACCTGCGACAAGCGCACCGACCAGGCCAACGATTATTTCGGTGCTTTTGAGAAACTCGAAGTCCATCAGCTCAGCACTTTCGACAACAGGAGCCAGCCCCCCCCGAGCCCGGCCAATTCAATTGAAACACGCCTGCGGATAGCCTTGCGGTCCATTCCGTAGGCCCGGAAGATTGCGGGCGTGATCCAGTATCCAGCACCGGCAACGATTGCCGACAGTAGAGCTGGCGCAGGGTGCGCTGCCCACAGTGAACCGGCCCGGGTTTACCGGAGGGTAAAACCTTCGGAAGATGAACCCTATGAGCAAGAAGACGTATACCCCGATCTACAGCGCCGAATTTCGTGAGCGAGCGATCCAGCTTTTCAAGGATCACCGTGCTGAATATGCGAGCGACAACAAAGCCTACCGTGGCATTGCGGAGAAGCTGGGCTGTTCTGGCGACAGCCTGCGGACCTGGTGCCTGCAAGCGGCTCGTGATGCCGGTCAACGGGCCGGACCGACCAGCGAAGAGAAGGCGCGGATCAAGGAACTTGAGCGCGAGAACCGCGAACTGCGCCAAGCCAATGAGATCCTGAAGAAGGCGAGCGCGTATTTTGCGCAGGCGGAGCTCGACCGCCATTCGTCGGGAAAACGGTCCACCGGACCGTTGTCTAACCTTCCTCATCGCAAATGATCGGCTTCATCGACAGACACCGCGCCGATTTCGGGGTCGAGCCGATCTGCAAGACCCTGCCGATCGCCCCGTCGACGTATTAGG
>CALFVD010000125.1 GCA_937928005.1 uncultured Neomegalonema sp.
ATCATATGGTATCCCAATATCATCACATCAAAAACCAACCAGGCAATGACGCTAATCAGGCAGATATGCACGAGACAATCACTCGCCACCAAAGCAAGCAACAGCCACCCACATATCCCTTCAATTCTCAGTTTTCAAAGAACGTGTCGTCAGGTTTGTCCCTGTCGAGGAGGCGGGTTATAACCATGTCATCCGAACCTGTCAAACACGAAAAACAGCAAATTCCATTTTTTTTCGCGCATCTAGATAGCTCCAGATTCTACCACTGAAGCGAATACATATTAGCGATTGAATTTACTCTATAAACCCGTTGTTGACAGTGAGTCCCGATACCGGCATTTTCAGTCTACACACAGATGGGCGCACCGTATCGATGTTTTCGGCTCGCCCTTCGATGTGTATAGAGACTCGACTTCGTCAACTTCCGGAGCCGTCGCATGACGTTATACGTGCCGCATTCAAGCGGTCAGGCCACATCCCTGATCGCCCGCCGGTTGCTACTTGGGCGCCCCGCTATAATGGCGGTCTGCTTTACGGCCTTCGTATCCTCGGTCGTCACGTCCAGTCATTCCAATTATGACGGCCACGACATCGTAGAAGGTGACGACGCATCATTGCAAAAGATCGCGGTGCATAGTCTCGCCCCCATGCCGAACATTACGGAAAGCCGGATTGCTCCGGCCCCCTTAAAAACGGCGGTTATTGAAGAAGCGCCTGTCATCGACGATCCAGATGCGTTCATCCGAGCAGTCATAGAGGCAGAACACCCCAGCTTTGACCCCCGCCCGCTGCCCGACACGGCTCTTAGCGGAGAATACGCAAAGGATACAGCCCCCGGCCAACCCGATGCGGCCCTACATCTTGCGAGCCTTTCTGTATCAGACACGTCGCTGCACGGATTGCAGGAGACTATGTTCGCCCCGCGCCTACCCGATACGGCTTCGCTGTCGATCATTCCGCCAGATCTGCGCCAATCTAGGCAATGGGATTCGCCTGCGGTGATCGATACCGATAGCGGTGAGCCTCAAGCGGTGCCCAACAATCCTATAGCCACCCATGAGGTCGAGAGCATCCGCGCAATCGGAGGCGAGACGCTCGCCTATCTGCTGGATGAGTTCAACGTCAACGAAGACGATAAGCGTGCAACTCTCGTTGCCCTGCGCGCCGACAATATCTCGGAGACATTGGCGACCGACGACCGGATCGACCTCGCATTTCGTCACAATCGCAAACTTGGAACCAATAAGCTGCTCGGCATCCGTCTTCGCTTCGATGCACCAGATGACGAAGACGAGCGGGAGATTGAACTACGCTGGGACGGCAAGATGCATGACCTATGGGGAATGCAAGCCGAAATCATGGCCGAAGGCGAACCAGCGGCCTATCGACCGGTAACAACAAGCGAGGCTCTGGATGGCCACGCCCTAGGGTCGAGCGAGCCGGAGCGTGTATTCCTACAAGGTATCATCCAGACATCGCTGTATCAGGCGGCGGATGATGCGGGCATGACGCCAGGTGAAGCGACCACTCTTACGGATATCTTCCGCTATCTCGTGGATTTTGAGCGCGATTTGCGTGTCGGAGATCGTTTCGAGGTGTTGTTCGACAAGAAAGAAAACGGCGATTACGGCGATATCGTCTATGCGATGATCGAGAATCAAGGGCGACAAACGGCACTATTCAGGGCCGAAAACGACGCTGGCGAAGTCGAATATTTCGACATGGAAGGTAAGACGAACCGCCGCGCCCTAATGCGCACGCCCCTCGCCTATGCCCGCATTTCGTCGAACTATGGCATGAGACGACATCCAATCGATGGCTATAAAAAGATGCACCGGGGCGTGGACTTCCGTGCTCCAACGGGAACCCCCGTAGTGGCCGCTGGTAACGGCGTGATCGATTATGTGGGCCGCCGTGGTGGCTATGGCAAATACGTCCGCATCCGGCATAACCGCAAATACAAGACAGCTTACGCCCACCTGTCGCGCTTTGCCCCTTCGATGGCATCCGGCAAGCGTGTGAAGCAGGGCGATGTGATCGGCTTTGTGGGCAGCACCGGGCGCTCAACCGGACCGCACCTGCATTTCGAGGTTCTAAGCCATGGGAAGCAGGTCAACCCTATCGAAGTCGGGGATTTCGGACCGATTCGTAGTCTTGGCGGGAGCGACCTTGCGCGCTTCAAAGCAGGGATCGCGCGGATCAATCTTGTCCTTGGCGAGCTGCGTGACAAAGCATTGGTCGCCTCCGTGCAACAATAAAATCGCACGGTAGCAAATCACGATACCAAAAAGCCCCGGACAATGCTCCGGGGCTTTTCTTTACTGATAGGTATTTGATATCAACCGCAGCTTCGTTGCAGTGTCCCCGCATCGACCACTTCGGCGGGGCCAAAGAAATTACCTTGGAAACACTCCACCCCAACACCGCGCAGAAGCGCCGCAGAGGCATCGTGCTCGACCATTTCGGCCACGACGACCATGCCGTAATGAAGAGCAAGCTCGGACAGGCAGCGGACGAAAAGCTGATTATCGGGACTATCACAGACACCGCGAATATAGGAGCCATCAATCTTAACGATATCGAGGTTCAGGGTCTTGAAATACTTGAAGGACGTATATCCCGCACCAAAATCATCTAGCGCGATGGAACATCCCCGCGCCTTGAACTCCGCCAATCGGTCAACAGCCCGCGTCGTATCCTGAATTGCATAGGATTCGGTAATTTCGATGATCAGGCGCCGAGCGGCCTCCGGGTGGGCGGTGGTGAGCGCGTCAAAGCTGCGCGACCATCCTGTGTCATTCATGGTTTGGGGCGACAGATTGATAGACAAACGTAAGGACGGGTCAGACACCAGAACGTCGAAAGCCAATTCCAGCACCCGCTGATCGATCAGGCGTACGAAGCCAAGCTGCTCAGCCACGGGCATAAAGCTCGCCGCCGGAACCAGCTCGCCATTACGGTCAACCATACGCGCGAGGGATTCGTAAAAAACGACCTTGCTGGTATCCTTCGCGCTAACGATGGGTTGGAACGCAAGGCAGATACGGTCTTCGCGCAGGGCAGAGGAAAGTTCATCAGCTACGGCGATATTCCGCCTTCGCGATTCAACCTCGGTATCATCCGGCTTATGAAAAGCAAAACCGCCGGGGGCTGTCTGCTTGGCGACGGTCAATGCATCTTCGGCAGCGGCAAAAGCGTCCTGCGTCGTGCGGGCTTGATCGGGTAAATCTACGGCACCGATTGATACGGTAACAGCAACAGGGCCGGAGCCGGTAAGGATAAACTCATCGCGAATGATACGTTGGAGAGCACATAAACGCTCCTGCGCTTCCTCGCGGGTGGTCGTATCGAGGATAACCCCGAATTTTGAGCTGGCAACGCGCCCGATGGCCTCGTCATCGCCAAGTTCGGACTGAATGCGATACCCTACCCCCGTCAAGACCTCGTCGGCCACATCGTATCCGAATGCGTGGTTAACGCCGATCATGTTGTCTAACCCAATGAAAGCGAAGCAGAAGCTACGGTCATCGGCGAAAGAGGAGACTAGGGATTGGGCGAGGGATGTGCGCAGGCGCGCGCGGGTGAAATGACCGGTAAGCTCGTCGAAACAGGCGAGATAGGTCAAGCGTTCCTGATAGGCATGGACATCGGTAACGTTGCGCAAAAACCCTAGATAAATGTCCGGTTTTGCATCGCCGCCAATACGCACCAGCCGCTCTTCGATCCAGTAGCTAACCCCGTTTTCTTCAACGTGATGAGTGGCGAGAAAACCGGTCAAGGCGCGGGGACGGGTCAGCCATTGCGTGCGACGGCGATGGTGTTCATCGCCATAGCGTTCCGCCAGAGCCTTTCCGGTGCTGGTATCGGCGAGGAAAGCAAGGGATTTGCCTAGGGCGCTGCGGTCGAGCCAGTCAATCTGATCATTGTCACGAGTCCATAGAAAAGCTGCGTCGCCCGTGCGCGCGACGGCGTCGATCATCTGTGAAATCGTCAGATTATAGCTTGCCGTCATCACTATCACCGCAGGTCCGAGGTCGGTTGTCGGTTGTTCCGACTGGGTTCGCTTCACGGTTCTCCCGCATTGGTCTTAGTTTTTTATTACCGTCACACGCATCATCGCGATGTTTCCGGCGAAATGCTTCTGGCAATCACCGCCTGCACCGTCAGGCCTTGAACGATGATGGAAAAGATCACCACGCCATAGGTCATTGCCAAAACCGCCTGTTTCCCCTCGAAATCAGGGAGAGATAGGGCTAACGCGACGGATATCCCCCCCCGCAAGCCGCCCCAGATAAGAACGGGTATCGACCCTTTTTCCACCGCCCCACCCCCCGCACTAATCAGGAAGGTCGGCAAACTAACCGCCAGTGTACGGCCCAATAGAACGACAGGAATAATCAGAACGACGAGAAGAACGAGATTGGTTGAGAAAGGAATCACGAGGATCTCAAATCCAATGAGGAGGAAGAGAACAGCGTTCAGAACCTCATCAATTAATTCCCAGAATTTGACCAGATGATCCTGCGTCACATCCGACATCGCAAAGCGACTACCATGATTGCCGATCAGCAGGCCCGCAATCACGACCCCAAGAGGGCCGGAAGCGTGGACATAGCTACATAGCGCGTAGATACCCATGACAAGCGCAAGGCTGATGATAACTTCAACCACATAATCATCAATCCGCCGCATCGCCCAAAACGCGATATAGCCTAGCACCAGCCCGATCAGGACACCGATTACCACTTCCTCGAATAGCAATTTGCCGATCTCGGCGGGGTCTACATGGCCGCTGGGCGAGGTGGCGATACCGAGCATCGCGAGGAAAACGACAACGCCAATACCATCATTAAAGAGACTCTCACCCGCAATCTTCGTCTGGAGCGTCTTGGGGACGGTAAGGCTACGGATGATGGAAAGCACGGCGACAGGATCAGTCGGTGATATCAGTGACCCGAAAACGAGACACCAAATCAGCGGCACCGAATAGCCCAACGCGCCGAGCAGAAAATAAGTAGCGACCCCAATGAAGAAGGTGGAAATCACCACACCCAAGGTCGCCATCAACAGAATGTGCCATTTATGCTTCAAAAGCGCATCAAGATCGGTATGCAATGCCCCGGCGAACAGCAGCAGATGCAGCATCCCAATCATCAGGCTGTCATGGAAATCGATTCGCGCCAGCGCCTCACGCGCCCGTTCCGCATAGCCAAGGTCGAAAGCGGCGTCCAATCCAGTCACAGAAAGCGAAGCGAGCAGCGCGATCACCATCAACCCGATGGTCAACGGCAAGCGCAGATACATGGTGTTGAGCCACCCGAAGCACGCCGCGAACGCCAGCAAAATCGCTGAAATATTCAGCAGGGCGGTGGCTTCCATAATGTAATTCCACTTTTCAAATGCTCTTAATAATTAACGCTAGAGCATTCGGTCTGATATGAAAACGGATCAGATAACGATATGTCTTTTTTTTGTGAGGTGTGTGCATGGCCGAGGGCGGACGTTGCGACTGGTGCGGGACAGATCCGCTCTATGTCGCATATCATGATACCGAATGGGGTGTGCCCGAATACGATGATCGGGCGCTCTTTGAAAAGCTTATGCTCGACGGGTTTCAGGCGGGGCTATCGTGGATTACGATTCTAAAAAAGCGCGATAACTTTCGAGCGGCATTCGAGGGATTTCATCCCGAAACTGTGGCGGCCTATGGCGAGGATGATATCGCACGGCTACTGGCGGATGCGGGCATCGTGCGGCATCGGGGCAAGATCGAAGCAACCATCGGAAACGCGCGGGCATGGCTTGATTTGTCCGAGCGCGAGGCATTCGGCGATTTTCTTTGGAAATTCGTGGATGGCACCCCCATACAAAACCGCTTTGCCACCATGGCGGAAGTGCCAGCGCAGACAGAAATATCAATCGCGATGTCAAAAGCGTTGAAAAAACAAGGGTTCAAGTTCTGCGGCCCCACTATCGTTTATGCCGTGATGCAAGCCTGTGGATTGGTGAACGACCATATGATCGGCTGTCCACGCCATGAGGCGGTAAAAGGGATGGCACGATGAAACTGGCCAATCTGTTTGGGCGCAAACCGCCCCCCGAAAAACCCACGCAGGAAGGGCGGCGGCGCGCTGTATTGCGGGAGGACGGGCATGTGGAGCATATTTTCATCGGCACGCATAACGTGGCGCTGGTTAAACGGCTCTGCGCGACAGGGCGGTATCTGGGGCCAACCGATGTCTTCGTGACGGCGCTACGAATGCTCGAAGAACACGAGGAAACGCGGGCGGCGCGCAATCCCCAACGGATCGGTTTGCCTACGCCACCACCAGATAATACACGGGGCCGTTGACGCGAATTGCGGCCATCCCTAAGCCACCAAACACCATATTTCGCGCGGAATATTATCTGTAGACCTATGCGACCGACCACAGAAAAGCTGCACGACGTGGCTGAAGCGGACTATCGAGTTGCAGCGATATCTGGCGTACGAAGTCTGACGGCGAGGGCGGAAAATTCAGAGCGACGCGGGCGCCCCGCCCCGGCTCGTTCGACAGGGCCATCCCGCCGCCATGCTTCTTCATCAGCGTATCAACGATCGTCAGGCCGATTCCGATGCCATCATTGGATGTACGTTCGCGCGTGAAGGGCGCGCGCATCCCCTCGATATTGTCGGCGGGGAAACCCGGCCCGTCATCAATCACCACAAGCTCAATCCCCTCACCAACTTCTCGTATACTGACGGAAACCGAGCCACCATTGCCCCCGTATTTGGCGGCATTGGCCAGCAGGTTATTGACCATCCGCCGAAAGCTAACCTCGTTGGCGAAAATCGTATCGACCGAACATTCCAGATCGACTTTAATGGCACGGTTCTGCGATGCCGAGGAGACCTCAAATTGCTCCACAATTTCTTCGAGCAACGAAGGGGCGTGAAGCGGCGAGAGATCAAGAAGCTGCTTTGTATTTTCAATGCCAGATAGATCGAGCAGATCGTCGATCAGAGTCAGTAATTGTTGGCCGCTGCTACGAATATGATCGACATAGGCGCTTTGCTTGGCGTTGGCGAGGGCGCCAAAGATGCCTAGTTTCAGCGCATCCGAAAACCCCAAAATCGCATTGAGCGGGGTGCGTAGATCATGGCTCATCGCGGCCAAGAAGTTCGCTTTCGTCTCGTTGGCAACTTTCAGATTTTCAAGGGCATGGCTCAGATCAGCCTCACGCTCGCGTAGCCGCATCTCGGCGGCGCGGCGCGCTTCAATTTCGGAGAGAGTCGGATAGCTGGCAAGAGAAGGCACCGTCCGCCAGATCATTACCGCCGCCGCAATCGATATCATCGCAACAATGATCTTAAGAATTGCCTGCCCTCCATAGGCTGGCCACCACAATGAAATAGCTCCGAACAGATGGACAACGCCGCAACCGCTGACGAAAGCTATCGATAACCAAGCGACCCGGTGAAAGCGAAATTCCGGGCGGAGGGCAATGAAGCGATGGAGTGCAATGGCGATTGCCGTATAGGCGAGAAAGGTCAGGATATCTGCCCCGACCTGCATAGTTATGATGTCGGGTCGCCAGAGCAGGCACATGCCGTGGGGCATAAAGCCCGCAGTGCCGAAAAGGTAATCCAACATTCGTTGCTCTCCCGAACTTAATCAGAAATTAATATTAACGAATATGCTTAACAAAACCTAAAATTTGGGGAATATCTGCACGCCAGATACCCGGCGTGCATAGCATATAACTACCCCGCAAAAGGGTCAGTTACGAGGATCGTATCATCGCGCTCCGGCGAGGTGGAGAGCAGCGCGACGGGACAGCCGATCAACTCCTCAACGCGCTTGACGTATTTAATCGCCGCTGCGGGCAAGTCGGCCCAACGCCGCGCGCCTTCGGTGGATTCGGTCCAGCCGGGGATTGTCTCATAAATCGGTTCGGCGGCGGCCTGCTGCGCGGCGGCGGCGGGAAGGTGGTCGATCTCGACCCCATCGACGCGATAGCCAGTACAGATTTTCAGCTCCTCAAACCCATCCAGCACATCGAGTTTGGTCAGCGCCACGCCGCTCATGCCCGATTGCGCGACGGTCTGGCGCACCAATGCCGCATCGAACCAGCCACAGCGCCGCTTGCGCCCTGTGACGGTGCCAAATTCATGGCCACGCTCGCCGAGGCGTTGGCCGGTCGCATCCTCCAACTCGGTCGGAAACGGGCCAGAACCGACGCGGGTGGTATAGGCTTTGACGATACCAAGGATATAGCCGACCTGACCCGGCCCCACGCCCGCGCCCGATGCCGCCTGCCCCGCCACCACATTTGACGAGGTGACATAAGGATAGGTGCCATAATCGATATCGAGCAGCGCGCCTTGCGCCCCCTCAAACAACACACGCTTGGCCGTGTGGCGGGCATCGTCCAACTCACGCCAAACGGCGGCGGCATAGGGCAGCACGTCTTTGGCCACGGCCAGCAAATCGGCGCGCAGCGTATCACGGTCAAGCGGCCCTTCGCCCAAGCCTTTGCGCAGCGGATCGTGGTGGGCGAGCAGCCGGTCGAGCCGGTTTTCAAGCGTTGCCTCATCGGCCAGATCAGCGAGGCGGATCGCGCGACGCCCCACTTTATCCTCATAAGCTGGGCCAATGCCGCGCCCGGTCGTGCCGATTTTACCTGCGCCCGCCGCCTCTTCGCGTAGCCGGTCAAGATCACGGTGAACCGGCAGGATCAGCGGCACCGTCTCGGCAATGCGCAGAGTGTCGGGCGAAATCGCAACGCCCTTCTCGCGCAGCCGCCCGATTTCGTCGAGCAACGCCCATGGGTCCAGCACGACCCCAGATCCGATCATCGAAATCTTACCGGGCCGCACGATGCCGGATGGCAGCAGCGACAGCTTATAGACCGCGCCATCAATGACCAGCGTATGGCCTGCATTATGGCCACCCTGAAAGCGCACGACGATATCGGCCCGCTCCGACAGCCAGTCGACGATCTTGCCTTTGCCTTCGTCGCCCCACTGCGCCCCGATCACCGCTACGTTGGTCATGCGCCCGTTCTCCTATTTACAAACCGCAAGGGGTGTAACGCCATTTGCGGCATTGCGAAACAGTCTTCACGACAAGAAACGAACGATTGCCCTCTCTATGAAATATGTCACATAATTCATATCTTGCTGAGCGACAGACACACCAAATCATCCTCCGCCCGCAAGCGGTGGCCCTTCGCCTTTATCCAGAAGCCTGCCCCCTCACGGCGGCGCTTTCGCTTCGGCCAGCGCCATCAACGCAAGCTGATGACAATCGGCCAGCAGCAGATCAATGGGCCGCTTCCCCCGGTCACAGAATCCCGGCGGCCTACCCGGACGCATCGCCCGCACCGGCCTCTCCATACGCGCCAGCTTTCGCGCCAATCGCCTCGCCTGCGCCGGAATATCCTCCATCGCGGCCAGCAATGCCTCGATCCGCCGTCGCAGCGCAGCGGCATTGATCGGATCATCCGCCGAGATTGCCGCCCGGCCCGGCGGCGTCACATCATACTCGTCAAATCCCCGGATATTCGGCCCAAATCCCGGCACTTTCTTGCCCTTCGGCGGCCCCGCATACCGGCGCGGATCAAACAGCGGAAAAGCGGGCATCCGCCCGCCTTTCCCCTTCGGAATCCCGCCCACAGGCGGCCCCCGCTTCGCGCGCGGTTTCACAACGATATCCTTCGCCGCAATCGCAATCAGCCGCCGCACTTCTTATGTGTAGTGGTTCCGATGTGATCTGACAGTTGGCCGGTTTTCGGAGTAAGACATTTGGTCGGGTTTACTAGTAATAACAACACATCAAACAATGAACTAGCCCGACTAGATTTTTAGACATACATACGAGATACTTTTTCCAAAGCCATGGCTGTAATACGATGATGAGTTGAGCATGCGGCCCT
>CALFVD010000126.1 GCA_937928005.1 uncultured Neomegalonema sp.
CCCAAGCAATTCCGCCGCATCCATCCCCGAAAGGCTACGCGCCTCCCAGCGAGAGAGCACATCCCTGAACTTCTTCACCCTGTGTTCCTGTAACCACTCTGTCCGGCCCATCCGCCCACCTCCTCGGTGGGAAAACAAACCGGACAAATCGTGTGCTACATAATCTGGACATATCAGCTGCTAGCGACATACACGCGCGGGAAGCGTAGCGCGGCGAAGGAATCTGACCTATATATACTGTATGTAATGGAGGAGCAGAGTTCATGCCCATCGACGTGAAGGAAGCAATCCGCAGGGCCAAGGAATACGCCGCAGAAGTATTCGAAAGCGGGTCGGGCGTATCACTGGAAGAAGTGTGATTTGACGAAGACGCAGATGAATGGTCCGTAACCGTTGGGATCCGCCATCAGAAAATCGGAGCGCCAGCATTCTCCGTATCGGTTTTCAATGCCGAGGTCGTTCGCTTGATCCCGGAATACAAGGTCGTTCGGCTGGATGGTGAAACCGGCGAGCCTATCGCGATCCGCAACTACGACCGAGTGGCGGCTGAGTGATACGCAGAGTAGCGCCAGATACGAACCTTCTCGTCTTGCTCGTGATGGGGTGTGGTATGCCTTCCCTTATCGGAACGCACAAACGGCTCAGGGCTTTTACAAGGGACGACTTCGACTACCTCCGCGAAACCCTGTCCGAAAAAGATCTACTGCTCACCCGGTAATCCCGCCTGCGTTTAAGGGGATGCGTGAGTAGAATTTTCTCGGCAAGATGATCGAGGAGATTTTGATGAAGAAGAGCCGTTTTACTGAACCACAGATCATGGGCATCCTGCGCCAGGCGGAGGGCGGGGTTCCGGTATCGGAGCTGTGCCGCGAGCACGGCATGAGCAGCGCATCGTTTTACAAGTGGCGCTCCAAGTACGGCGGAATGGACGCTAGCATGATCAGCCAGATGAAGAGCATTGAGGAGGAGAACCGCCGTCTGAAGCGGATGTACGCCGACCTGAGCATGCAGAACGACCTGTTGAAGGAAGCGCTTGGAAAAAAGTGAGGCGGCCAACTCAGCGCAGAGAGTTGGCCAGATCGGCGGTTGCGCATCGGAATATCAGCATCGCGCTGGCCTGCCGAGCCTTCAGCATCAGCGAGACGTGCTATCGCTACAGCCCCAAGCTGAGCGATGAGAATGACCTCATCGCCGATCTGCTTGTCGGGCTGACGAAGGCCAAGAAGACATGGGGTTTTGGCCTGTGCCTTTTATATCTGCGCAATGTTCAGGGTCGCCCTTGGAACCACAAGCGGGTCTACCGCATCTATCGCGAGTTGGAGCTGAACCTGCGGATCAAGCCCCGCAAGCGGCTAAAGCGGGACAAACCCGACGCATTGGCCGTGCCGGACGCACCAAATGAGGTCTGGTCAATGGACTTCATGGCGGATCGGCTTGGTGACGGTCGGGCGTTTCGGCTCCTGAACATCCTCGACGACTTCAACCGCGAAGGATTGGGTATCGAAGTCGACTTCTCCCTGCCCGCCGAGCGCGTTGTCCGGGCGCTCAACCGCATAATCGAATGGCGCGGTGCGCCGAAGGCCATCAGGGTCGATAACGGTCCTGAATATATCAGCGGAACGCTGGTCGAATGGGCCGAGAAACAGGGCATCGGGTTAAACTACATCCAGCCCGGAAAGCCGCAGCAGAACGTCTATGTCGAGCGCTATAACCGCACAGTGCGGCAAGAGTGGCTCGACCAAACCATAATCGAAAGCATCGAGGAGGCACAGGATCACGCCACGCAATGGCTCTGGACATACAACAACGACAGACCCAACATGGCCATCGGCGGCATCACGCCCGCACAGAAACTGAAAATCGCCGCGTGAATTCTATCAACGAGCCCCGCTAAAAACGGGGGGATTACCACCCCAAACGCATTGATGGAAGTGTCGAATCTTTCGCGTCAAGGCGTTTCAGAACCCGGTTCATCTCGCATAACGGAGGTATAGCGATTTGCACATTTGTTGAATCAGGTTTCCCGCCAAGATTCGCGTGAAACCTGATGCTTTATGGATCAACGTTTGCGCAAATCGCTATAGCAGACACCGTATGGCTCGATGCGGTGGACAGAGAAACGGAAATCCTGACCGTCGACGCGAAACTGCACATGGCGGCATTGTCACGAGGATTGCTATCGACGAATTTCCGGCATCTTCGCGATAGCGAGTTACCTTGAACGCTACTCTGCCAGCGTAGCCACCGCCTCCATCGCGTCGGTCACTTCGCTGGGCATGTATTTCTCGTCATGTTTAGCCAGCACTGTCTTGGCCTGAAACCGCCCATCGATGAAATACCCTTCGGCGACAACTCCTTGCCCTTCGGCAAAGAGGTCGGGCAGCACCCCTTTATAGCTAACCGGCACCTCGGACTGCATATCGGTCACGTCAAAGGTCACGACCTCGCCTGATCCACGCACGACCGACCCTTCAACCACCATGCCGCCCACGCGCAGCCGCCGGTCCACGCCGATTTCCCCGCCCGCTTCCTTGGCCATTAACTCGGTTGGGCCAAAGAAAAAGACGATGGAATCTCGCATCGCCAGCGATACCAACGTGGTCGACAATGCTAGCGCCACCCCGCCGAATACGAGCAGCATAATCCGTTGTTTTTTGCGCATTCGTGCCATGTGTCGCTCCTCAGATCAGCGGTGGGCTGTCGGTCTGTTCGGTATGGTCTGCGATGCCCGGATCGAGCGCCGCGTTAATCTCTGCTCCGAATATGAATATTGCGCCGCTAAGGTAGAAGAACAAGAGGCAGACGATCACACCTGCGAGCGTACCATAGGTTAACGAGTAACTCGGCGCGTATTGAAAGTAGACCGAGAACAGGCTGGCCAGCGCGATCCACAGCACCGCCGTCACAAAAACACCGGGGATTAGCGGCCCTTTGGGACGGTGGGCAGGTAAAATATAATGCAACACCAATAGGAACACGAGCATCACCACGGTCCCAATACCCAGCAATAGCCAGTGCGACACCATGCCCAATGGAATCGAAACATAAGGGATATCGGGGGCCAGCGCGCGTAGCGTCGGCGCAACGATCACGAACAGCGAAATCACGACAAACGCCGCCACGCCGCCCAGCGTGAACATAATCGAGATCAGCCTCCCAATCACAAAATGCCGCTCGCCAACCAGACCATAGGCCCGGTCAAGCGCCGTGCGCAGTGCCTCGAAGGCATTCGATGCGATCCAAATGGCGATCAGCGCGTAGATACTCAAAATATCGGAGGACCGCGTCGCCAATACCTCGCGCACCGCCGGTTCCAGAGTTTGCACAACGTGACTGGGCAACACGGTGAACAGGAAATCCATCGTCGGCGTGACGCCTGCCTCCCCGAATACCGCGCCCAATAATTCGGCAGTGAAGATCAAGAACGGGAACAGTGACAACAGCCCCGTATAAGCCATGTACCCCGAAATCGCCGCGCCGTCATTCGCGGTAAATCCCCAAATGGCTCGCTTGGTGACATCATAGATGACCCATAAACGCTTCATCTAGGGGAACAGCGGTTGTTGCAGCAATGCAGTCGTTTCTGGCAGGCCATGCATGATATTGGCATTCTGGATTGCCTGCCCAGACGCGCCTTTGACGAGGTTGTCGAGCACCGAGACGATGATCGTTCGCCCCGCACGCCGGTCAGCAATCACCCCGATCCGCTGATAATTCGACCCGCGCACATGGCGCGTATGGGGTAGCGTGCCGAGCGCCAATACATCCACGAATGGCTCGCCACCAAACCGCGCCGCCAGCGACGCATGGACCGCCTCAGCCGCGCCCCGAACGTAGATCGTCGCGAGAATCCCTCGATTTTGCGGGGTCAGATGCGGCGTAAACGTCACTTCAACCGCCCGCCCCGCTGCACGCGATAGTTCCTGATCGTATTCGGCGGTGTGCCGATGGCTCGCCACTCCATAGGCGTGGAATCCTTCCGACACCTCCGCAAACAGCGTCCCCTCCTTTGCCGCACGCCCCGCGCCAGACACGCCAGATTTCGCATCCACGACGATCTCATCCGGGTCGATCACACCTTCCGCCACCAGCGGGATCAGCGGCGTCACTCCGGTCGCGACATAGCATCCCGTGCTCGCCACCAATCGCGCGCCCGCAATCTCGTCGCGATAGAATTCCGGCAAGCCATAGACGGCGGTTTTCTGCAATTCCACCGCCGAATGTGCGCCCCCATACCACCGCTCGTAATCGGCGGGGTCGCGCAGCCGGAAATCAGCCGACAGATCGACAATCTTCACATGCTCTGGCAGGCCCGCAATCACCCCTTGAGTTGTCGCGTGCGGCAAGGCGCAGAACACATGGTCCACCCCCGAGAAATCAATTTCCTCGATCCGCGACAACATCGGCAAATCCACATGCGACAGATGCGGAAACACATCCCCCATCGCCTGCCCTGCCTTGCGATCAGCGGAGAGCGCGACGATGCGATATTCCGGCGCAACCGATAGCAGGCGCACCAACTCCGCCCCCGTATACCCGCTCGCCCCCAGTATCGCCGTCCTTATCGCACTCATCGCATCCTCCTGTCACTATGCGCGAGGCATAAGCGAAGCGGCATGATTGCGCAATCAGACAGCGCCAAACGGCATCGTATATCCGAACAGCGCCGATGCCCGCGCGCTCACATGCCCCGGATCACCTGTCGTTAGGTATTCCACATCTCCCGCCCCACCCGCGAAATGCGGATACCGCTCCAGATATCGCATCAGGCTCGCCGCCACGATATCCGGCTGTGATAGGACCGGTATGCCAGCAGGCAACGCCCCCCGAAACGCCCTTTCGGCCAGCGGAAAATGTGTGCATCCAAGCAGGGCCACTTCAGGCGCCCCTTGCGACAACGCCTCCGATACCGCCGCCTCCACGAACGGCGTAGCATCCCCGCCCGCCTCCAGCGCCGCCACCAAGCCGGGGCACGCCTGCTCAACAACCTCCACCCCCGGTGCCAGCCGCCGCACCTCCCGCGTAAACGCCCGGCTCGCCACGGTCGCGGGGGTCGCAAAGAACACCGCACGCAGCCGCGCATCGCTCTGTACTGTCTCCTGCCATCCGCGCCCAGACAATGCCTCGACCAACGGCACAAAGACGCCAAGCACCCGTTTATCTGGTGCCGCACTCGACAACCATTCCTGCTGCAACCGCCGCAGTCCAAGCGCCGACGCCGTATTGCACGCGATCAGTACCAGTCCACATCCCCGCGCAAACAGCGTCTCCACCCCCGCCCGCGTCAGCGCGTACACGTCTTCTGGCCTGCGCGTGCCGTAGGGTGCATGGGCATTATCCCCCAGATACTCGAAATCCTGCCCCGGCATAGCGCGGCGCAGGGCGGCCAACACAGTCAACCCACCTAACCCTGAATCGAACACACCGATACGCGCCATGTCTCACCCCACGCAAAAGAGCCGCCCCCAAAGGGAAGCGGCTCTCCGTAACACATCCAAAAAGGTCGATCAGCGTTTTGAGAACTGGAAGCTCTTACGCGCTTTCGCCTTACCGTATTTCTTCCGTTCCACGACACGTGGGTCACGGGTCAGGAATCCTGCCTTTTTCAGCGCAGGCCGCACCGACGGATCGTAATGCGACAGAGCCTTGGAGATACCGTGCTTTACCGCGCCAGCCTGCCCCGAAAGACCGCCACCAACGACCGTGCAAACCACGTCGAATTGACCGGCGACATTCGCCACCGTGAAGGGCTGGTTGATGACCATCTGCAGCACGGGGCGTGCGAAATACTTCGTCACGTCGCGGCCATTGACGGTGATCGTGCCTTTACCGGGCTTGACCCAGACGCGCGCGATGGCGTCTTTGCGCTTGCCCGTGGCGTAGGAACGGCCCAGTTCGTCGCGCTTTTGCTCGTATACCGGCGCTTCGGTCGAGACCGGACGGTCCAGCGTGATCGTGTCTTCGCTGACCGCAGCACCCTCGGTGCCGACGGCGGATTTCAGGTCGCTGAGGGATTTGATTTCATCGGCCATCGGCGTCATGCGCTCCGTGTATTCTTGGGATTGGCTTCGGCGAGGTCCAGCACGCGAGGCTGCTGCGCCTCTTGCTCGTGCTTGTCACCGGCATAAATACGCAGGTTTTTCAACTGCTTGCGCGTTAGCGGCCCGCCCGGCATCATCCGGCGCACAGCCATTTCGATCACGCGCTCAGGGAACTTCCCATCGAGGATCTTATCCGCAGAGCGTTCTTTGATGCCCCCCGGATGGCCCGTATGCCAGTAATAAGTCTTGTCGGTCCGCTTTTTGCCAGTCAATTTGACCTTCTCGGCGTTGATAATGACGATATTATCGCCACAATCCATATGCGGAGTGAATGTCGTCTTGTGCTTGCCGCGTAGGCGTGCCGCGACGACCGCTGCCAGCCGCCCAAGCACGATGTCGGCGGCGTCGATGACGATCCACTCTTTCTCGATGTTTGACGGGGTCGCTGTAAACGTCTTCATGCTGTTCCCAGGTTTGATACTGTCTCGGATGCGCGCCATATCGCCGAAGCCGCGCGTCATGTCAAGCACGAACACCCCAAAAAGCCGTTAGAAAACACTGCGCTACCCATGTGGTTCTATAATACCTCAAAAATCCACCAACACTTATCGAGAATCCCCTTGCGCCCTTCGCCCGCCCGCACAACACTCCCCCCATGACCGCACATCGCCCCCTCCTCCCCCGCGAGGGAGAGATCGAGATCGGATTCCTGCTTTTGCCGGGGTTCCCGCTTGTGTGCCTCAGTTCTGCGCTTGATGCATTGCGTCATGCTAACGGGTTCGCCAGTTCGCCGCGCTATACATATCGTACCTACGCGCGGGGTGCGGCGCTCATCAAAGCGTCGAATCGCCTCGATATTCAGACCGGCTCCGATATCGGCGAGCATACCGTCGACGGCAACACCCCCGATTTATTATTCGTCTGTGCAGGGACAAATTTCCCCGCCGAAGAAGCCTACCACCCAAAGTTGCAAAGCTGGCTCAGGCGTCTTGCCCGTCGCGGCGTTCCCCTTGGTGGAATTTCCGCCGGAACCCATATCCTCGCCAAGACCGGTTTGCTCGATGGGTATCGCTGCGCGCTTCATTGGTATGATGCTTCTGTCTTCCGCGAGACCTTTCCCGATATAGACGTCACCGACCGCCTGTTCAGCATTGACCGCGATCGGCTTACCTGTTCCGGGGGGGCCGCGACCATAGACATGATGCTGCGCATTGTGGCCGATGATCTGGGCGAGCGCGTGGCCTCCAAGACCGCCGAGATGATGCAGGTTGAGCGCGTGCGCTCCACCGATGATCGTCAGTCCAGCGCGTCGCTCTACAAGGCAAAGGCCCGTTCTGCGCCGCTTGCCAAGGCCATTGGGGCGATGGAGGCCAATCTCGATGCCCCTTTCTCGATGATCGAGCTTTCCGCCGAAGTGGGCCTGACGCGGCGACAGCTTCACCGTCTTTTCCGCCAGTATACCGGCGAGACGCCCACGGATTTCTACCGCGACCTCCGCCTCCGCCACGCCCGCTCTCTCCTCCACGGCACCCCGGCCAAGATCATAGACGTAGCCACCGCCACCGGCTTCGGCAGCCATTCCCATTTCACGAAGGTGTATCGAGAACGGTTCGGCATTTCACCATTGAAAGATCGGCATAGTGATTTGTAAGTTCAATCACTTAGATCAGTAATCCGCAGAAAATTCATCGCCTTTGTCGTAATTAAGCTGATCGAAGGTAGACAACCCAACATTATTCTTTGTTTCTATGAAATATGCACGAAATTCATTCTTATTATTTACTGAAGGACACCCAATATTCAATCTGTCTACAAATTCCTTAAGTCGAAAAAATCTATATTCGTCATTTGACGCCGATCTTCTTAAGTCTATCAAATCAGAGACAAACTGATCCGAAAATTCTCTTTTCAAATTTTTCGGAGAAAAGACTACTTTTCCACGCTCTACTAAAACTGAAATCAAATACGTTCTAACGCACCACGCAATTCTCTTATTAATCAAGAGAAAGTTGCTCGCCTCTCTCTCATAGTACAAATACCATGCGAGATCATTAGCCCATTTTTTTTCATTCAGGTATTCTTTACGTACAACCAAACTCTCTTTAAATGTGTTAAAAATCCCGGTAGAATCAAAAATGACTTTTCCTTCATAGGCTAGGTGGATCGCGAATAAGTTTCCTTCCCTAGACAGGTCTAGAAGTTTTTCAGGGGAAAAAAATTGTATATCTACACCGAGATGCCCTCTCAGCATAGGTCGCTCAATATCTTTGATGCCCAGTATATCGACATCAGAGTTTATATCATTATCTCCTCTTGCGGCGCTTCCAAAAAGCATCAAGCCTTCAATCATCCTCTTGCCCTCGTCAAGCGATTTACAATAGTGGGTATTGCAACTGCAAACCAAGAGACGCCAAACATAGCATTCAGGAAAACCATATAAAAATCTTGCCTTCCAAACTCCGAGTAGTTCGTATAGCCAAATAAGAAAAATATCTCCATCGACTTCACATAGGAGTCTATCCAGCCAATTTTGTAAAAGCAATTATACGCTACAGCTAGAAAAGAAATAAGTAGAAATCCAAACAATAAAACTCTTGATATGTTAGAGCCCCAACCATTCAACCATCCAATTCCTCTCAAAACTTGCAGACTTACCCACGCAGATAAAACTCCTGATAAGCCAGAAACAACACCTAAACTGCGATCCAGATATCTTTTTTTAGTTTTAAAGTCCATTGCCGAATCAAATAGTTGCCAAGACTTTCCTATCCTAGCCTTATCTTCACATATAGTGGCAGTCTTCACACAATCATAATAAGTATCTTCTGACCCCTCTAACTGCAAATTGGCTAATAAAGATCTCGAAAAATTTGATCGCGTTTCAAGAAATCGAAATCTCTGGTATCGTGCAGATACACCTTCCGGTAGGTGATCTGTGAAGGCTTCACCTCCAAAAACAAAATCGCTCGGTTTGTTAATCATAGTACCTGGTATTTCTGTTTCATTTCCAGAAAAATGAATTCTTTGGTAATTACAATCTCTAAACTCACAGTTTTTCAACGTACATTGGGAAAACGAGCACCTAATAAAAGTACAATTCGTAAACTTAGTACTCACGAATGTTGATAACCCAAAGTCACACAGATCAAATATGCAGTTCTTGAATATGATTTTTGTTTCAAAATCTCCTTCAAAATCACATCTGTTGAACTTAACTTCATCAATTTTCATGTCGTTCACAGAAGGAAAATTTTCTGATTTAAAACTCGTTTTTTCTGGCCCCGTGTTGTGCTCGAAACACCAATCTGATACTCTAAGTTGTGTAGGAGCACACGGCTCGAACATCGGCTCCCACCAATTTTTAGTGCGCCTCGTCCTAGCATCTACTGTTTGAGTTTCTTTATGTTCCGGCATAGCGACAGCTTGATCCGACAATATCACTTGAATTCCTGCATACGATATACCTTTCTATGCCGCCAGATTGCAATCACGCTCAAGACTATTATTGTGGAACATAGAATGCGCGCACTCGTCTATACCGGCCCGAACACCCTCGAAATGGCCACCGTCCCGGACCCTACGCCCAATGACGGCGAGGCTATTGTGGCGGTTGAGGCTTGTGGCATCTGCGGGTCCGACATGCATGCGTTCCACGGCACCGATCCGCGCCGCCTCCCGCCTCTCGTCCTCGGCCACGAGGCCGCCGGGACCGTCCTAACCGGCACCATGAAGGGCCAGCGCGTCACCGTGAACCCCATGGTCACATGCGGTGCCTGCATCTACTGCATTGAGGGGCGCGAGAACCTGTGCCCCCACCGTTCGCTCATCTCCATCCCCCCGCGAGAGGGCGCTTTCGCCGAGCGTCTCGCCATCCCGGAGCGTAATCTCATCCCCGTCCCCGACGGTATCCCCCTCGCCCATGCTGCCCTCGCCGAGCCGCTGGCCTGTGGTTGGCACGCCATCCGCCTCGCCGCCCAGAGCCTCGTGCGCCCCGTATCCGATGTCCGCCTCGTCGTCCTCGGTGGTGGGGCCATCGGCCTCGGCGCGGCCCTCGTCGCCCAAGTTTTCGGCGTCAAGGATATCTGGATCATGGAGCCGAACGACGCCCGCCGCGCCATGCTGGGCCGCGTCGCCCCCTTCCGCACCTGCGCCAGCGAGGAGGACGGCCCCGAACCGGGCGATTCCTCCCTCATCATCGACGCCTACGGGTCCGAACAATCCCGCGCCACATCCACCCGCCTCGCGGCCCCCGGCGGCGTCATCGCCCATATTGGCCTCGCGGGCGGCGAAGCGGGCCTAGACACCCGCCGCATGACCCTGCAAGAGATCACCTTCTTCGGCACCTATACCTATACCAACGCCGATTTCGCCGCGACTGCGCAGGCCATCTTCGACCACCGCTTGGGCGATTTTGGCTGGGTGGAAGAGCGCCCCCTAGAATCAGGCGTCCAAGCCTTCGCCGACCTAGACGCCCACAAAGTCGAAGCCGCGAAGATCGTCTTGAAAATGTGAGAACGCTGCCCCGGCCTTGCGCCGAGGCCTCCTCCCTCACGCGCGCTCAACAATATGAGCAAAACTCCCGCTCACCACCCCTTCACGCAGCCCACAATCCCCAAGATCATCCCCCATCGCATCATAGGCACGGAACAACGGCTCGCCGACTTCGCTCAGCGTCGAGGCATAGTGAAAATCATGCCCCAAAAACGTCTCGCCCCCCACCAGCCGCCGATACCCCAGATGCAGCCGCCGCTCCGCAAAACTCGTCTCGACGCCCAGAAACCCCAGCATCCCATGCCGCATCCCCTCGGCATCCACGATCCCGCGCCCCAGCGTCATATAC
>CALFVD010000127.1 GCA_937928005.1 uncultured Neomegalonema sp.
TATCCCATCACTGCTCTCCTTTCGGTCTAACCGCCAGAGAGCTTCTCAACTCTCAGGGGGAGCAGCAACCTCATGAGTCATGTATGGGATGTATTAGATAAGATCGAAACTAATTCGCCACGCGGTACACGACACAAATAATTTCCGGCGAGTTTTTGCCTGATCGTTGATTTTGGAAGGCCCGAAAATGCTGGGCTTTACAAGGGGCGAAGTTGGCAAATTTTTCCCGTAAAAGCTGAGCGTCGTGTACTGTGCTAATTCACTTTAACACCCCAAGCCAAAGATATAGAGTTTTGGCGGTCTCAATACTCGATCTGCCACCCTACCGATCCCTGCGCTTCTTCCGAGCCAAGCTCCGCTTCAAATTCAAAGTTATCGAACACCTCGACCTCGACCAGCCCGGATGTTTCGCCGGTAAACAGGTTTTGTTTCGCCCCTACGAATACCTCATCTTGCAGGTATTTGCCGGTGATGACACTGGTGCCACCATCAACGTCGGATTCCACACGTAACACATCGACCCCGACCGCATCGCGTACGCTATCGAGAACCCCTGCTTTGCCGCTCAAAAGTGTCGCGACCCCGGCGGCAAGCTGTCCCGCTTCCAGTGCCGTAAGTGATTGTTTTGACCGCCCGAACAATAGGCGCGGCAAGATTTCACCTTCGGGCAGGGCAGGGATCGATCCAAACTCGATATCCAGATCAGGCACGGTTCCTTTGACCTCAATCCAGCCAACAATGTCATTGGCATCGCGTTGCAGGCGTACCTGCACGAATGGGCTGGTATCGCCCGAAAAACGGACGACGCCGATAGACAGCTCGAATTGCTTACCCAAGAAATCGAGGAACCCGCGCCGCCGCTCGATTGCGCCGACGATGCGCGGTTTGGCTGCGCTGCCCGTTACATCCAGCCGCCCGCCCCATTCTGAATCCAGGCCTCGCCCACGCACAAACACCCGGTTAGGTAGGTCGAGCGAGACGTTCAAAAAGATATTGCGCGCCGGTTCAGCATTCTCTTCAGGTGGAACATACAGCGGCGCGCTTTTCCCGACCGGGATTGCCTCGACGACTGTCAAACTACCCCCGAAATTGCCAATCAAGCGCAATTCAACATAGTTGGTGCGGAATTGGCCATCGATCTTGATATCGCGCCCTTGGCTGACGGCGGTGGCATCGCCAGAAAGGATCGCCGTTGCATCGTCTCGTCGGACCAGCGCGGCATTATTCAGCGACAGCCGCGAATCCAACGTACTGCTCGCAACGATATAACTACCACTTGCCGCCACCGTTCCCTCGACGCCATCATTGCCCGTCAGATCAAAGACAACGCGCCCGTCTTGTGTAAAGCTTACCTTTGCGTTCAGGTTTGTCAGAAGCGTGCCAAACTCGATGTTGGAATACCGTCCATCCGTCAGTTCCGCTCCGCCCGAAAGCTGTGGTGCGGCCAGTGTACCACCTGCGCGACCGTTGATAATGACCGGGCCGGATAGAATATGATCGGGTAGCGGCACAAAGGCCCAGATTTCCCCGACATCTCCAGTCCAATCGACCGCCCCTGAGAATGGCGCGTTTATGTCTGGCGTGGGTAGTGGTGATCCGGGGGCGCGGCGCAGTGGTATCCGCGCGTTTGCCACCAGCGGCATTACCAGTTCCGCGCCGGTCATTTCCGCCGTGACGTTCAGCGCCTGCCCGTCCATCACCCCTTTTGCGGTGATTGCGAAGGGGTCGTCGATCTGTGCGCCTTTCAGGCGCAGTGATACGGCGGCTAGGTCGAATGTGCCGCGTACGCCGCCGCGTGTGTCGATATCGAGATTGCCGTCGAGCCGCCCAGACTGGATCAGATCGACGCCCGACAGACTGGCCAATGCCAGCGGGAAGTTGCGGATCGTCAGGTCCGCGACCAGCCCTGAAGGCCCGTATTCCGCGCTTCCGCGCACTTCGCCATCTTCCGCCCGCAGGTCAAGATTGCGCAGCCGCCATCCCCTCGGCACGATTTCCTCGATCACCAGCGGCTCGATGATCGTCGCCTGCCGCCCTTGATAGGCCAACGCAAGGCGCGTTACGGAGGCTGAGCGCGGTGGATTTACGCCGTTCACCCGCGCAACCAGTTCTACCTTATCCGACCCCAATGCGCCGCCCGATGCCGTCACTGTGGTGTCGAGCGCCGAGAATGTGCCCCGCGCAGTCGCGTCGATCCGATTGACCGGAAATGCAGCGATTTTGCCGTTACTACCGCCAAAAGTTGCATCGAGATAAGGATCGCGTCCGAACGCATCGGCCACCTGTCCCCGCGCTTCAAAGGCCGCAAATTGCGCCGTCGGATTCGCCGCTGGCCCATATCGAAAATCACCGCCGCGAATATCGAACACGGCATTCTGTCGTCCCTGCTCATCCGTCAGCGTCACTGACCCATCGACCCGTCCTGCAATATCCTGACCCAAAAACGCGCCAAGCTGTGCCAGATCGGTCGCCATCAATGTCGCTGCCCCGGCCAGCGTGCCGTTCGTGCCGGTTCGGAAGTTGCCATCGAGGCCAATGCCCAATCCATTGACCGAGATTTGCTGAACCTGCAACGCCCCGCCTGTCAGATCGAATCGCGCGCTTGCGGCCAGCGGCCCGAACTCCGTTTGCCCATCCAGCGATACGGCCCCTGCCGGACCCGTCACCAAGCGTTGCAGATCATACTGCGCGGTTAGGCTGGTCATGCGGTAGCGGTCATAGACCAAGCCCTGCCCAGTCAACTGTCCGCTGGTCGAGGGATCGTCCAGCGATCCACTAATCTGCCCGCGTAGCCGAGCCGCCCCGGCCAGCGTCTTGCCTGCGATTTGTTGCGCAATCGACAGGTCGAGTAGGTTCGCATGGTACTCGACCGCCAGCATCCGATTGGTCAGATCGACATCACCAAACGCCCCGACCCACGCGCTGTTCGTCTGCACTTGGCTATCGGTCAGGCGTAATAATTGCCGCGTTGGATCGAAGACACCCTCGGCCCGTACTGTCACCGTCTCGCCGATCAGGTATTCAATCTGCGGATTGTTCAGGCGCGGCTGGCTCACATTCCCGGTCAGCGTGAAGGGCAGGTAGCCCGGCGCATCCCCCGGCATTGTCAGGTTCAGCGACAACCCGCCAAGACTGTACTGATCGAAATAGAGGCCGCCCCCTTGCGCATTCATGTTCACCACCGGCGCGGAGAACGCGCCCCGTGCGGTGCCAGACGCCTTCAATGCCCCGCCCATCGGTTTGCCGATTACCGCCGATAGTGGCGACAAATCGGATGCATCGAGCGCGAAAGTCACGTCCATCGACTTCATGCCCAGATCGACCAATCCACTGGCATCAACGCTCGCAAACCGCGCCTGTGCAGTGAAGCGGTCGAGGCGTAGCCGCTGGTTCGTGGCGTCGAAACCGCCCGCGCCTTTCACCGAAACGCCGTCTTTAAGGGCGAAATCAAGCGACGGATCGCCCGTGCCGATTCCCGCCGCCGCCGCGTCGATGGCAAATGGCCCATAGCCGCCCGCGACCTGCGAGAATGACGCCGTGCCGGTTAGCGATGCGACCGTATATTGCTGATAGCGCAACGCGCGCCCGTCGAGTGTTGTCGCGATTGACGGCGAGGCAAACGGCCCGCTCACACTACCGCCCAATGCCAACGCCCCGGCCAAATCCGCCCCGACAAGCCCGGATAGCGGCGCAATCTCGCCCGCATCCACGCCAAAGGTCAGGTCGAGCATCTGCGCCGCCAGATCAACCGTCCCACGCGCGCTCACCTGTGCCAGCGCCGATGTCACCCGCGCTTCATCAAGGCGTAGCAGCTTGGCCGATTGGTTAAACCCGCCATTCGCCGCAAGGCGCACCTCTGGCCGCAACAGGTCATCCAGTGCTGGATTGCCCGTGCCGATGCCTGCTGTATTCAGCCCAACCGTAAACGGCGTCACGCCATTCTGCGGGCTGTCCATATCGACCGTCCCGTCGATCCGTCCAACCGTGTATTGATTGTAACGGATGCCCGATCCGGCGATATTCGCATTCACGCGCGGGATCACGAATGGCCCGGTTGCGCGGCCTTTCATGGCCATCGACCCCGCAAGGTCTGCCGATGCCAGCGGCCCAAACGGGGCCAGATTCGCCGCCTCCACATCGAAAGCCAGATCGACCGTCTTCGCGCCAAGATCAACACTACCATTCAGCGCCGCCGCCGCCGCATCGGTCGCCAACTTCGCCCGGTCGATCCGAATGCGCTTCTGTGCGATATCCACCGCGCCCGTTGCATCGATATCGACCCGGCTGCCAAAGGCTGCGTCCAGCGCCGGATCGCCCAGCGACAGCCCGCCGCCTGTCATATCCACACTGAACGGCGCAAAGCCGTCCTTAGCCAACCCAAGCGATAGCGCGCCATCCAACTGCCCCGCGCCATAGGCACCGAAGGTCAGCCTCCGCGCGGCGATATTCGCATCCACCGCAGGGATATTGAATGGCCCGCGCGCCGAGCCGCGCATCGCGACCGACCCGGCCATCGCCTGCCCTGTCACCGCCGAAAAGGGCGACAGGTCGGCGGCTTCGACATCGAAGCCTACATCCAGTGTTTGTGTCTTCAGATCGACCCGCCCGCTCGCATTGGCCGTTGCGAAATCCGCCCGGAACCGCGCCGCATCCAGCACGACCACTTGCGAGTCCGGTGCAAATGTACCCGTCGCGTCCACCGTAACCGCCTCGCCGATGGTCTGGTCTAGCGCCGCGTCACCCGTCACCAATCCAGCTGCGGTCACGTCGATATCGAAGGGTAGGGCACCATTCACCGCTTGCCCCACATCGACAGACCCATTCAGCCGCCCGATACTGTATTGATTGAACCGGATCGCCTCGCCATCGATAGCCGCATCGACCATCGGGATCACGAACGCGCCTTTTGCCGTGCCACTTAACGCAAGCGACCCGCCAAGCTCTGCCTTAGCCAATGGCCCGAACGCCGCCAGCCGCTTTGCATCCATATCAAAGGCGATATCCAGCGTTTTCGCGCCCAGATTCACCGTCCCGCTCGCCGTTGCCTCCGCAAAATCCGACAACAACGCCGCCTCGGTCAACCGCAGCACATTCGCACCCCGGTCAAACCGCCCGCGCGCATCGACCCGCACGTTCTCGCCCAGCGCATCGTCGAGCACTGGATCGCCCGTCGTGATACCCCCCGCCGTCAGGTCCACATCGAAGGGCAGGGCGTCGCCCGCCGCTGTCCCTGTGTCGATCCGCCCATCCAACCGCGCGATACCGTATTTGTCATAGGCGATGCCTCGCCCCGCCAGCCCCGCATTGATTGCGGGCAGCGAGAACGGCCCCTTCGCCGTCCCTTGCATCGCCACGGCCCCGGCGATATCCGTGCCCAGTATCGGCGATAGCGGAGCCAGCCGCGCCGCATCCACATCAAACGCCAAATCAAGCGTTTTCGCCGCCAGATCGACCCGTCCGCTTAGATCGGCGGTCGCAAAATCGGCGGTCAGTTTCGCCGCATCCAGCCGCAACTTCTGCGCCTTTGCGTCAAAGCCGCCCGTTGCATCCACCCGAACCTCGTCGCCGATGGCCTCGTCCAGTGCCGCATCGCCCGTGCGAATACCGCTCGCTTTGATGTCCATATCAAAGGGCGCTACGCCATCCGTGGCCGTATCCATCGCGACCGCCCCATCGAGGCTAGCCACGCGATACGCATCATAGCGTAGCTTGCGGCCGCTCACGCTCGCATTAACCTGTGGGATCACGAATGGCCCCTTGGCCGTGCCCTTGGCCTTCAGCGCGCCACCCGCATCAACCCCAGCAATCTTACCAAACACGCCCAGATCGCTGGCATCTACATCAAACGCCACATCCAGCCGCTTCGCACCCAGATTGACCACGCCCGTTACATCAGCCGTCGCCGCATCCGTCTCAAACCGCCCTCGGTCCAACCTGATCCGCTGTGCAGAACGGTCAAATCCGCCCGCCGCATCGATCTTCACGCCATCCTTGAACGCTTCGTTCAGCGCCGGATCGCCCAGCGATAGCCCATTGGCCCTCGCATCAATCTTGAACGGTGCATAGCCCGTCTCCGCCTGCTCAATGGCGACCACCCCGTCGAGGCTGGCCGCTGAATAGCCATCATAGCGCAGCCCCCGTCCGGTCAGCGCCACATCAACCTCCGGCGCAGTCAGTGTTCCCGCCGCCGTTCCCTTGGCCGAAACCGTTCCGTCGAGCGTCACGCCCGCCAGCCCCTCAAAGGCCGATAGGTCTTCTGCTTCGACCTCAAACGCCACGTCCAGCGCCTTGCCCGCAATATCGATATTGCCCGATGCGCTGGCCACGGCCCCGGCGGCAATCACCGTCGCGGATTCCAGCCGCAGCTTTTGCTCCGCTTGGTTGAACGCACCCTTCGCCTTCACAGTCGAGGCATCGGCCAACAAATCATCCAGCGCCACATCCCCGGTCGTGACGTCTTGCACCACGACGTCGATATCGAATGGTGCAAAGCCGTTCGGCGCCTGTGCGATATCGATTTTCCCATCGATCTCGCCGACCCGGTATTGCCCATAGCGCAGCCCGCGCCCCGTCAGCGCCACATCAACCTCCGGCGCAGCCAGCGTCCCCGCCGCCGTCCCTTTGGCCGAAACCGTCCCGTCGAGCGCCACGCCCGCCAGCCCTTCAAAGGCCGATAGGTCTTCTGCTTCGACCTCAAACGCCACATCCAGCGCCTTGCCCGCAATATCGATATCACCCGACGCGCTGGCCACGGCCCCGGCGGCAATCACCGTCGCGGATTCCAGCCGTAGCTTCTGCTCCGCTTGATTGAACGCGCCCTTCGCCTTCACCGTCGAGGCATCGGCGAGCAAATCATCCAGCGCCGCATCCCCGGTCGTGACGTCGCGTGCTTCGATATCAATATCGAACGGCGCGTACCCGCTTGCCGCCTGCTGAATATCCAGCGACCCCTTGACCGATCCCACGGCATAATCGCCATAGCGCAGCCCGGTCGCGTCGATTGCTGCGTCCACTTCCGGCGCGGCAAAGCTACCCTTCGCGGACCCATTCGCCGTTACGGCCCCTGCGACCTCGGTGCCCAGCAGTGCGGTCAAGCCATCCAACTCGCTCGCATCCACATCAAATGCCAGATCCATTAGCCGCGTACCGACATCGACACTGCCCTTTGCCTCGGCCTTCATGGTTGCCAGATCAGCGTCGAGATACTCTAGCACTATCGCCGGACCCTCACGGTCCAGCGTCCCTTTCGCCCGTAGCGATGGATTTTCCCCGATTAGCTCATCCAGCGCCGCATCGCCCGTTTTCGGGTTTATCGCTGTCACATCCAGCTTGAAGGGCGCGGGTCCGTCATCACCGGGTAGCATTTCGATATCGAGATCAGCGGCATCGACCGAATAGGTATCAAAGCGCAAATCTCGCGCCGTTCCTTTCGCCGTCACGAAGGGCAGGGCAAACGGCCCCTCGGCCCGCCCCGAAATATCCACCGACCCGTCCAGCGGCTTACCGATCAGCCCGCTAAACCCGCTCAGATCACCGGCTTCAAGGTCATAGGCCACATCCAGCGTTTTCTTGCGTAGCTGCACATCACCGGTCAGCGACAGATCCGCATCCGCCAAATCCGCTTCCATCTTCGATAGGCTCAGCAGCCCCGTCGCTGTGTCGTACAGGCCCGTCGCCTCAACCTGCGGCGATGCCCCAACCACCGCATCCAGATCATCATCGCCCGTCGTTACGCCTTCCAGCGCAGCGGTCAGCGCAAAGGGTGCGCGGCGGTCCTTGCGATACTGTACGCTCCCGTCAATCTGCGCGGATTCAGCGGCATAATCCTCGAATCCTAGGTCGCTCGCCGTCGCCTTCACACTCACTTGTGGTTCCGATAGCGTACCCGTCAGTGTCGCCTTGCCCTCGGCATCGCCGACCTCAGCCGGTTCGATCAACCCGGCAATCGCATCCGCATCCAGCACATCAAATGCGACCGTCAGATCGACCGTATCGCCGGGGATTGAGATCGCCCCGGACGCTTCGGCCTTCAGCACATTGCTCTCAAAGACCCCGCGCTCGACCTCAATCGTATCCGCCCCGCTTTCCGTCAACAGCAGTTCCAATATCGCTTCTTCGCCCAGCGCAGCGGCGATATCCGCATCGGTCGAAGACAGGTTCGACATCTGCGCATTCAGGAACAGGCGGTCGAGGGTGCCGCTTTGCAAGCCTTCTAGCTTGAAGGCCAGCGCGGCACGGCCATCGACCGGCACGCCCGCTGCTTTGAAGAACGGTCCCAATTCCCGCGCTTCGCCCGAAAGCTCGGCATCCATCGAGCCGGTTCCGATATCATAGGCTGCGTTTCCGTCGAGTTGTACCGACCGCGCATCAATCTTCAACGTATCGAGCGTTACCCGGTTTTCGACGCCGTTGAACTGCCCTTTCCCGGCAAAAGAGGGTGTCGGTCCCAGTGCTTCTTGCAAACTCTCATCGGCCAGCGCCAGCCCATCGGCCTTTGCCTCGAAGGTGAATCCCTGTGGCGCGCCCGGCGTTTCCCTGTCTTGCGTCAATGGCTCGGAATCGATGCGCAGAAGGACGGCATCCGCTTTCCCAAAAGCAGCATCCAGCCCCGCAACCTTGGCATTCACATCCAGTTTTGGCGCGCTCAACCGTCCAACTGCCCGCGCAGTCCCGTCTAGTTCCGTTACGCTCGCGGGTGCGATCACCTGATTGAATGCCGCGATATCCTTCGCGTCCCAGTTCAGCGCCAGATCGATCTTGTTACCCGCGACATCCACTTCGCCCTTACCGTCCAGCTCGAAAGCGGGGCTGTCGATTTCTAGCATCTTGAGGTCATAGGTGCCCTTCGACACCTCCGCGAAATCGACCTTGATGAGTGCGGCTTCGCCCAGCGCCCGCCGCCAATCGTCTGCGGTTTTCTCGCCCGGTTCAATCCGTCCATCGAATTTCGCCGTGATCAACCCGTTGAAGCTGGTCGAACCTTTGCCCTTTGCAATACCAATCTGTCCGATATCGGCGAACAGCTCGAAGGCTAGGTTTTCTGGCGTCCCTTTCGATTCGAGGTCCAATTTTAATGCCTGATCCGGCGGTAGGCTCGCCATTTCGGCCACCAGCCCGCCCGGTTCCTCATTCGCTTCCAGTTTGAAAGCAATATCCAGATCGTCGAAATCAATCTGTGAGGTCAACGCGATCCGGTCGCCCGGCCTGTCGGTGCGCTGCACGACCAGCGTTGCATCCTGCACGTCGCCAATATCCTTGAATGCGCCGGTAACTTTTGCCTCGATATCCTGAGGCAATAGGCCACCTTCGATCCGTAGCCGGTCGACTTTCAGTGCATCAATCCCGATTGGCACGGGCGGTCGTGGCCATGCAAAGGCAACCTGCGCTTCATCGGCGGGCGGGTCGCCCCTACCGATGGGCGCACGAAGAATTGCGATTTCTTCGGCGCTCAACGTATCAAAGATAAATCGCCCGCGAAGTAGCGCGGTAGGCGACCAATCCACCAGCAGGTTCGAGGCATCCAGCCAAATTCCGTCCCCATCCTTGATCTGCAAGGTTGAGATTAACGCGAATCCCTCTTCAGGTTTCGTGACCTCGCCAAGGATGATCTCGAATTCGCCCGGCGCGTTGACCTGCTTCACGGCGAATTGCAGCATGTCGTTCCATGCTTTTTTCGTATCCCAGAACGCATGGGCAGGGGCGGGCGCCAATGCGAGCGAGGCACCGAATACTGCGGCTACAGCCGTCTGACGTGCGCGCGAGAAAGCCTGTCGGATCATCAAAATGCCTGCCCGATGCTGAGATAGAATTGAAATGGATCATCATCGTCACGTCTATCGACCGGCACCGCCACATCGAATCGGATCGGCCCGACCGGACTGAAATACCGCAAGCCCACACCCGCACCCCAACGTAAGTTGCCTAAATCCTGAAAGAGTTCGTTCGATACCGTACCGGCATCAACAAAAGGAACGACGCCGAAACTGCCGAACCGTATTCGCAATTCCGCACTTGCTTCAAAGACGCCAAGCGCACCGATGGGGGTGCCGTTATTGTCCAGATCGTTCACGAATTGCGAACTATAGGCCCGAACCGACCCGCCACCGCCCGCAAAGACCCTGCGATTGGCGGGAATATTGTCTGGCTTATCCGCAATAACCTGCGCAACCCGCCCGCGTAAGGCTAGGATATAATTGGCATTTCTGTCGAATGAGTAATAGGTCGATGCCTCCACATCCGTCTCGATGAAACCCGATAATTCCTCATCGAACAACCCGAGCCATGGCGCGCCTCTTGCCGTAATGCGTAGACCTTCGGTTGGGTTCAGTAGGTCATCGGTGCGATCATAGACCAGCGAGCCGGGCAACCCGATCAGATAGCTTTCGCGCGTTAGCCCGGTATCGCGTGTCTGCGTCGCTTCGACCCCAAACGCGAGTGAACCAACCAGATAAGGCGACAACCGCTCCTCGAAGCCGATATTACCCGTTAGCCCTATCGCTTCAAAAGCTTCGCGATCCTCGTGAAACAACTCCAGCGACCCGATCAGGTCGCGGCTGTCGCGTACCCAGCGCGGCTTTCGGTATTCAAACAGCAACCGCTGCTCCTCCACCGCCACATCAAGCGCCGCTAGGAAGGTTTCGTTCTGGCCGTAAAGATTGCGATGCTCCCATGTCAGGATGGCGCCCGGTCCATCCACGGTCGAGAAATTCAGCGCGGCGGTGCCTTTGCGATGCTTTGACTCCTCGAAAGTGATCGTTATCGGAGCCTCGAACCGCCCCGTAGTCTCCCATCCTTCGGGCGGCTCTTCTGGCAGAACGATGGAAACGGCATCGAACAGGCGCGTGGCGGACATTTCGCGCTGAACCTGCGCAATCTGCACCCGCGAAACCGGATCACCTCGCTGCCATTCGATAAAGGATTTCATATATTTAGGCTCAACGGTTTCCAGCCCCTCGAACGTCACCGGCCCATAGGTCGTATAGGGGCCGGGCGCGTATGGCGTGCGCACATCGAGCGTATCGAAGTCGAAATTCGCCTCTGCCCGCCGCTTGCCCTTGCGAATATAGGGGTATCCGCTGCGCCCGAAGATGCGCGCCGCCTCGGCTTCTGCATCCACCACCGCCTGTCCCTGCGCGGGTTTGCCTACATTGACGCTGATTGCATCTTGCACCGTCTGCTCCAGGGCGGGGTTCAGTGTCGTCTCGAAGGTCGCAAGCTGGCGCGCGAGCGAGTAGCGCGGCCCCTTTCGTACGGCGATTTTGACGATGGGAGTCGCGCCCTCAGCGGCATTTTCCGCCGCTTCAACAACCTTGATCGTCGCTTCGCCCTCGTAATATCCTTCGGATTTCAAGGCCCGTTCGACGATATTGACATCGGCGGCGGCGCGCCGCTTCAGCAGGGCAACACTCGGCGGCGGTTTTTCCTGCAAGCGATAAATCCGCGCCGCTTTTTCGAGAATACCCCGAATCCGCAAGTTCTCTGCGGTTTCATCGGGTGTCTCGCCAACACCCAGACCCGTAATGTCGATGGTGTACTCGACCCCCGCCTGTTCCGTCGGATCGACGCCCAATACCGGCGTATCATCCCCAAACAGCATATTTAGACCGGGCGCATTGCGCACGGCTGAGGGCACAGACGAGCAACCATATAGGCCCGCCGTCAATGCGATGATTATCGCAGCCCTTGAAGGTGCCCTGCGCGAGCGTTGCTCCGGCATGAGTCGGTCCTGCCCGCTGTTATTTTTATCGCGTGCAATATACCGCAAGGCGGCGCTGTACTGTCAATGTCTTAGGCGATGTCGCTTATCAGCATAGCGAAGAATGGAAGTGTTTTACGTAACGGCTTCAATTTCCTCGGTAACGATCTCGATCTGGGTCGCCGCACGGTCGAGCATTTCGGCAACCGCAACCTCCATCTCGGCGATCCGTTCATCGGGTGCGCCGCCCGCTCCGCCCGCCTTGAGCGCGGCGATCTCCTGCTCCAACTCTTCGACCTTCTGCTCTTTCTCGTGCAGTTCGTCAGCCACCATCAACGCTGCGAGCAGCATGTTGCGCCCCTCATTAGCGGGCGATTTGTTCAGGTCGATGGTGTTCGAGTGCCGGTCGATCTTGCGAGACAGCGACATAACATGTTCCTGTTCACCCTCACCACAGGACAGGCGATAGGCTCGCCCGTTAACTTCAACGGTGACTTGTGGCATTGCCTGCCTCCTCGCCCAATACCCGGCGCAATGCCGTGATGGCCTGATCGATCCGCGTGACCGCCATGGCGCGTTCTTGCTCATCGAGCGGTTTCGTCGCCTTCAGGCGCTCTGCGGCGACCTGCAGACCCGAAAGCGAGGTGTTAAAGCGTTCAACAGCCGCTTCTAGCTCACTGGCATGCATGGATAAACTCCGTTCCGCGAATCATTTCCCACATTGAGACGTAACACAATATCGCCACGGTTCGCTAGAAAGCGCGGCGTTGTGCTTTGCAGCACCGGATAGATCATGCTAACGGGCCACACATTCCTGCGCAGTTCGTTTCGAGACTGTGCTCTACATGTAACATTTGGAGGAACGCATGGCTGTTCGCGTAGCAATCAATGGTTTTGGTCGTATTGGAAGAAACGTGCTGCGCGCGATTTACGAATCCGGGCGCACAGATATCGAAGTTGTGGCAATCAATGACCTCGGCCCCGTCGAGACGAACGCGCATCTGCTGCGCTACGATTCGGTCCATGGCCGCTTTCCGGGTACTGTCAAAGTGGATGGCGATACCATTGATCTGGGCCGTGGCCCGATCATGGTGACGGCGGTTCGCAACCCTGAAGAACTGCCATGGAAAGAAAATAACGTCGATATTGCGATGGAATGTACCGGCATCTTCACCGATGCCGAGAAAGCCAAGATGCACCTGACCGCCGGGGCCAAGCGCGTTCTCGTCTCCGCCCCTGCAAAAGGCGTATCGAAAACCATCGTCTACGGCGTGAACCATGACATCCTGACGGCGGATGACCACATCGTCTCCAACGCTTCATGTACGACCAACTGCCTTGCCCCGGTCGCCCATGTGCTGAACCAGACGGTCGGTATCGAAATGGGCTTTATGACCACCATCCACGCCTATACTGGCGATCAGCCAACCCTCGACACGATGCATTCCGACCCCTACCGGGGCCGCGCCGCCGCCATGTCGATGATCCCGACCTCCACGGGCGCCGCAAAGGCCGTCGGGCTTGTCCTGCCCGAACTTGACGGCAAGCTGGACGGCACCGCGATCCGCGTGCCGACCGCGAATGTCTCGGTTGTTGACCTCAAGATCGTCGCGTCCAAATCGGCCAGTGTCGATCAGATCAACGATGCGATGCTCGCCGCCGCGAATGGTCCGCTGAAAGGCATCCTCCAGTGCAATGACGAGCCGTTGGTTTCCATCGACTTCAACCACGATCCTCATTCCTCGTCCTTTGCCCTGCCCCAGACAAAGGTGATGGACGGCAAGCTTTGCCGCGTCCTCTCGTGGTACGATAACGAATGGGGCTTCTCGAACCGCATGTCCGACACGGCGGTTGCGATGGGTAAACTGCTCTGAATTTGCAATGCTGTCATGCCCGCGAAGGTGGGCATCCATTCATCAAGAATATCAGACCTTTGAGTTTGTGGAATGATGGATCCCCGCTTTCGCGGGGATGACATTATCTATCAATGCAAAGCATCGGAAAAGATTGATGTATCAGTATTTGAAAGATTGGGCGAGACGGACAGGCGCTTTGGCATTCGCTACGGTTTTTTTGCTCACCACCCCCGCCGCCGCCCATGACTGCATCAAACCCACCGCCCCTTTCGTCACCGACCGCGCTACGCTCACCTTTGAGCAGGCGAACGCGATGACTGACGCGCTCGACGCCTTCATCGCCCAGACGAATATCTACCTCGCCTGCCTCGAACGCTCGGATGCCGAAGCCCGCGAGGAAGTCGAGCGCCTGATCCAGCAATGGGAAGCGCCCGTGCAAGATCTTCAGATTGTTCAATAATTCGGTTCTTCCTCGGAGACCAGCATGGCCTACAAAACCCTTGACGATATCGACCTGACCGCAAAGCGCATCTTGATCCGCGTCGACCTCAATGTACCGACCGAAGACGGGCGCATCACCGATGACACCCGTATCCGCCGTATCCTGCCCACCATCGAGGCAGTGGTAGAGAAAGGTGGCCACCCCATTCTTCTGTCGCATTTCGGGCGTCCGAAAGGCCAGCGCGTCGCCGAAATGTCCCTGAACGTCGCGACAGATACCCTCGCCGTGTTGTCGGGCCGCGCGGTACGCTTTTCCGATGATTGCATCGGCGACCCCGCAAAAGCGGCTATCGCCGCGCAGCAACCCGGCGAAATCGTCCTTCTTGAAAATACCCGCTACCATGCGGGCGAGGAGAATAATGACGCTGATTTTGCCCAAGCACTCGCCGCGCTCGGCGATATCTACGTCAATGACGCTTTCTCCGCCGCCCACCGTGCCCATGCCTCGACCGAAGCCATCGCGCGGCTTTTGCCTTCCGTGGCGGGCCGTAACATGCAGACTGAACTCGACGCGCTCGAAAAAGCCCTTTCGGCCCCGGAGCGGCCGGTCGTGGCCGTGGTTGGCGGGGCAAAAGTCTCCACGAAACTCGATCTGATCGGCAATATGCTGGCCAAGGTCGATGCCGTCGTCATCGGCGGGGGCATGGCCAACACCTTCCTCGCGGCACAGGGAAAGCCGGTCGGTAAGTCCCTATGCGAGCACGACATGCTCGACACCGCCCGCGAGATAGCCAGCCGCGCAAAGGCCCAAGGCTGCGAGTTAATTCTCCCCGTCGATGTGGTCGTCGCCGAAGCCTTCGCCGCCAATGCTCCGCACCGCACCGTCACGGCGGATGCCTGCCCCGATGACATGATGATCCTCGACGCGGGCGAGCAAACCGTCGCCCTGATCGAAGCCCGTTTCGAGGGTGCAAAAACGATTGTCTGGAACGGCCCCTTGGGTGCGTTCGAGATCGTGCCTTTCAACCGCGCCACCGACGCCGCCGCCCTCAAGGCTGCCGCCCTGACCAAAGCGGGCAAGGTTCTCTCGGTCGCCGGGGGAGGGGATACCGTCGCCGCCCTCAACGCATCGGGCGCAGGCGAGCAATTCTCCTATGTCTCCACGGCGGGTGGTGCGTTCCTTGAATGGCTCGAAGGCAAGACCCTACCGGGAGTCGCTGCCTTGCAGTGAAACGCGATCAGGCTAAGCCATAGAGTGTCAGGAAATGCGTGCGCTCCGACGCCGTGCGGTTCGCCCACGGGGCATGGCGCTGCCATTTGCGGCATTCTCTAACAGTAAGATCATCGCATGAGTGCTGTTGTCGCTTGTCTTGTGCAGTGCCAACAGATCACGGGATGCCTCTGCCGCCCGTTCCGGTTCGTCCAGACCAAAGGCCCAATCGAAGAAAATCACACGGTTTTCCTCGACAGAAAGCCCCTCCATAGTCAGGGCATCGGCGATTAAGCCACGCTTGTCCCAACGGGATGTATTTTTCATAGGGCCACGCCTTTGTCCATTAAGTCGTTTGTAAACGGAATTGGCGTGTATATCAGCCTTTGACAAGCGATTTTGCGTGTCAGGCCGCTTTCGTGTTCAAGCAATTCACGCGGTTGGGCGGTAGTATCAAGCGCGCAACCGTTCCGATGTTTTCCCGGCTATCAAGCTCGAACCGGCCATCCACGCGCTCAGCGATACCACTGACGATGGCCAGCCCCAGCCCCAGCCCACCTTTACCCTTGGAGTAGCTGTCCTCATGCGCCTGCGCAAAAGGCTTGCGCACTCTTTCGAGGTTTTCGGGAGACATCCCGCATCCTGCATCGCGTACTTGTATCACGCATTTGCCGTCGCAATCGACGATCATCGAGATTTCGACTAATTCGTTCGGGTCCGAAAATTTCACCGCATTTGTTATCAAGTTAATCAATGCCTGCATCAGCCGCGCCCGGTCAGCACAGATTGTAATGTCCGGTGTGTGCGGAACATAGGCGAGCATAACCCCGGCTTCACTGGCTGAAATCTGACAGGTCGCAATTGCGCTACGGATCATCTTGCACAGATCGAAGCTCTCATCCTCCCAACCGAATTTGCCCGATTCAAGTCGCGCTAAATCGAGCAAGTCATTGATATTAGACTGCAAAAGTGTTCCGCTGGAGTGGATATAGTTAATGTAGCTGACGTAGCGCGGTTCATT
>CALFVD010000128.1 GCA_937928005.1 uncultured Neomegalonema sp.
CACCGGCCCATGCCGCGTTTCCTGCAAAGTCAGCGAAACGGGCCGGGCCGAGCGTATTTGGATCGTCTCCGTCCGTGTCTCGAACGGTTGCCACCCATCGGGCGTGCGGTAGCGGGTGGGATCATCGGGATCGACCTTTTCGATGAACACATCCGTATCGTCGATCTCGGCGGCAGTGATGCCCCATGCGATGCGGTCATTACGCCCGATAACAATGGCGGGCAGGCCCGGTAGGCTGGCCCCGATCAAGTCCAGCCCCGGCCCGCTCACTTGAATCGGATGCCACACCGTCGGGGCCGTCAATGGCAGATGAGGGTCAGATGCCAGCAACGGTGCGCGGCTCGATGTATGCTGACCATCCAGCGCCCAAGCATTCGACGCCCCGGCGGCCCGCTCGTCGGTCAGATCACCGAGGGCGAAAAGTCCCTTGCTACCCCGCATTTGATGTAGGGAATCCCAGTGGCCTTTTATGCCCTTAGAGACCCCAGATATCGCTATGCGATTCTGGGGTTTCGGCTCCGCCTCCACCTTAACAATTGGCAGCGCCCCAACCCCTTGCCCCGGATAATCGGGAAAGAGATCATGCACTTGCTGTGGCTCCAACCCCAGCAAGAATCGCCCGCGTTTCACTTCCTTGGCCAGTGCCCCGCGCGAAATCTGGAAGGCCATGCCCTTCAGGATCGACAGCGAATCGGCGGGAGTCCAAGGGTCGATATCGGCCCCAAAAACATAGAATTCTGGTGCACCACGCCCCAATCCCTGATCCACCGCTTGCTTGATGCGCGCATTCACGCCCTCCGCATAGGATTCGAGGATCACCAGCGATGCAGGATTCAGCGCGGCCAGCGACCGCGCGGCATGACCATCGAGATCCATCGCCCGCATCAACCGGTCAGTCGATAGCGCGCGTATCCCGAACCTCTCGGACAATCGCCCCTGAGCCAACCGGCGGGCGACATCCATCTGCCACAGCCGGTCCATCGCATGGACATAACCCATGGCAAACCATGCATCATGCGGCGTCTTGGCGAAAATGCGGGGGATGCCATGGGCATCGCGCACAATCTCAACCCGCGCATCGACTCCGGCAATCCGCTCGGTCCCCGATACCGGCGCGAGCGAAAAGGAGGCAAGCATATACACCGCCGCCGCCAGCGACAGGCAGAGCAACAGCACACCCGCCACCGTCTTTCGCATAATGCGCCACAGACTTCGCACCGCCAATGCTCTCCTACTCGTTGGGTTTCAGGTCTTGACCTGCCGCGCGGCAGGGTCATGGTAGCGCGCGGGGATCACCCACACCGACACACAAGCGTTCCATGCGCCAATACCTGTGCCGGTTTCAAGCGGATAAGAACTACGGAGTAGGGAAAATGGCGAAAGTCTCCTTCATCGGACTGGGCGTAATGGGTTATCCGATGGCCGGATACCTCCAAAAGGCCGGGCATGACGTGACCGTCTATAACCGCACCACGGCCAAGGCGGAAAAATGGGCGAAGGAATACGGCGGTTCCCTCGCGGACACCCCCGCCAAGGCCGCCGAAGGGTGTGATTTCGTCATGGCCTGCGTTGGCAATGATGACGACCTACGCTCCGTCACCACCGGCGAGAATGGCGCATTCCACGGATTGAAATCGGGCGCAGTCTTCGTTGATCACACCACCGCCTCCGCTACGGTTGCGAAGGAATTGGCCCAAGCCGCCGCTGATAAAGGCTGCGGTTTCGTCGATGCGCCGGTTTCTGGCGGACAGGCAGGGGCGGAAAATGGCCAACTCGCGATTATGTGCGGCGGGTCGGTCAAGGATTTCGGCGCCGCCGAACCGATTATGGATTGCTATGCCAAAGCCATTGTCCATATCGGCGAGGAACCGGGGGCGGGCCAAGTCTGCAAAATGGTCAATCAAATCTGCATCGCCGGGCTGGTTCAAGGTCTGGCCGAAGGGTTGGAATTCGCCAACAAGGCGGGCCTCGATGGGCGCAAGGTCGTGGATGCGATCAAAGGCGGAGCCGCCGGAAGTTGGCAGATGGAGAACCGCTTTGAATGGGTGCTGGACGGTGCCTACGAAGATAATAAGGGGTTTGCCGTCGACTGGATGCGCAAGGATCTGGGCATTTGTCTTGAGACCGCTAAGGAAATCGGCGCGCGCCTGCCGGTCACGGCACTGGTCGATCAATTCTATGCCGATGTGCAATCAATGGGCGGCAACCGTTGGGACACGTCCAGTCTTGTGATGCGGCTGAACAAGTAGAAATCGTGAAAATATCACATCCCCGGCCTTGAGCCGGGGGCTGCCTGAACTATGCAACTGCCCCTTCGTTCGCGAGTACCCGGATAACGCGATGCGTTTCGGGGGGATGCGAATAACGATAGACCGGGAAATCCACGCCATGCTGATCCTGTGGATTTCCCCGATCCTACTATTTCTCGCCCTGATCGCCAGCCGCGCGGTCCCCGCCCTCATGGCTGCGACCCTCGCGCTCGCGCTCTCGGCAGTCATCGTAATCGTGGCGGGGCCGGTCGCCGTTAGTCCGAAGGAATATGCAGCGATTCTGCTGGCTGGGGCGTGGATTGCCTTGCCCGCCGTTCTGGTGATTCTCGCCGGTCTTTACTTCACCGAAGTCCTCGCACCGCCACAAACCGAAGCGACCACCCTATCGCCCCGCGCACTCGGCACCACCTGCCTGTTCATCGCGCCCTTCGTCGAGACGGCGACGGGGTTTGGCGTCGGCTATGTCGTTGCAGTCACGGCCACCATGCGCGCCGGGATCGCCCCCGCCAGTGCGCTTGCCCTCGGTGCGTTCAGCCAGTCGCTCGTACCATGGGGCGCGCTGGGCATCGGCACGAAGATCAGTGCGGCAATCGCGGGCGTGCCGGTCGATGATCTGACATGGCGCATCGCCTTCATCATCGCACCTATCCTGTTGGTGATGCTGCCGGTTTACTGGCGCATTGCTCAGGGCACAGGCATTACCATCGACCGTGCCCAGCGCATCGAGGATGCCGCCGCTGTGGTGGCTCTCGCTTTACTGCTGATCGTGACCAACGCGATATTACCGATAGAATTGGCGGGGCTGGCCGCCCTCGCGCCCGTCCTCCTATTCCGGCTCTGGCATAGCGAGGGTTCGGCGTTGTTCACGGCGGCATCCCTGCGCCGGGGCATTCCCTATGCAATCTTGATGGGGTTGCTGGCTATTACAAAGCTAATCCCGGATGTCCTCGCCACGCTATCGGCACCAGCCTATACCCCCGGCCAAGGTGCGCCGCTCTTCGCCCCGTTGGCTAGCCCAGCCATTCCGTTAATCCTCGCCGCAATCCTCGGCTGTTTCGCCCATGGCCATTGGCGCGGATTGTCGAGTGGCATAGCCCCGACTTTCGCCAAGGGCGCACGCGCCTGCGCCATGACGGTCCTGCTGGTGGCGCTGGCATGGGTGATCGTCCGCTCCGGCATAGCGGAAGCCTTCGCACAGGCCGCACGCAATAGTCTGGGTGAATCCGCCGCGCTACTCGTACCGATGCTCGGCGCGCTCGGCGGCTATCTGACAGGCAGCAATACGGGCGCAGGTAGCCTCGCCATGCCTGTGGCCTTATCGGTTGCCAGAGCGCCAGATGCCTTGCGATGGATCGCCGCCGCCGCCATTATTGCGGGTAGCGTTTTTACCGCCTTTTCCCCTGTTCGCTTCGCCATGGGACAGGCGATTGCAGGCGCAGGCAGGGACGACACAAGCAAGGCTCTACGTGCCCTCGCCCCCTTTGCACTGGCAACCATTGCAATCTGCGTCGGTGCGGTCTGGATCATGTAGCCGGAGCGGTCGGTGTCTCGTGTAGATGGTCGCGCTTGACCCAGACACGCGCGCCATCTGGCCCCGCCACAGCGACAGAAGCGCCTCCTTTAGGCAAGCGCAGCCATGACCCTACCACGAAATCTTCGCCCCCTTCGGCAAAGCCCCCGTCGAGGGCAAACACCTCCATGCCGCCATGCGCATTCAGATCGACCCGCGCATTCGCGTCCCAGCGTTCGAGCGATACGTCTTCACGGTCGTCATGGAACAATGGCATCACCGCCACACCCTCACGATCTGGAACAAAGCGCATCTTGTTCGTATCAATTCGCACATGGCTGCGGTCGGCCATATCGAATTGCCACAACTTCACGAAGATCGTGCAACCCGGCTCTGACCCCGGCGTATGAGAAGATTCGGGCGGATTGCGGATATAGCTGCCCGCTGGGAAATCCCCATGCTCATCGGAAAAGACGCCCTCCAGTACGAAAAATTCCTCGCCGCCCGTATGCACATGGGGCGAAAATTTACTACCCGGCGCATAGCGCACGATGGTAGTGGCACGCGCCACTTCCTCTCCGATCCGGTCCAGCATCCGACGATCGACGCCCTTCATCGGCGAAGGCACCCAATCGACCTGCGCCGAATGCACCACGGCACGCTCGTCGAAATTCGCATTCAATGTCATGGCATCTTTCCTATCTTTATAATGCTAGGCCGCGCCGCAACGCGCGTGCGCCATTCTTTAAGGTTGGTGCATTCGTCTGGTATGGCAAGCGATACAAAATCAGCGTAAGTAAGCCCTGCAAAAGCCGTGATATCAACCATCGTAAAGTTCTCGCCGGCCAGATAGGGCTTTGTGACCAATTCGCAATCCAGATAACGCATTCCCGCAACTACCCGCTCGCGCTGTTGAACGCCCCATTCGGCATATCGATACCCTTCGATATCCGGGCCAGAACCGGGGGCCGCATGGTGAAAATAGGTTCCTACTGTATCCATTAATCCAGCTTCGACGCGCCGTTGCATCATATGCACAACCGCACGTTCCTTCGGATTATGCCCTGTCAGGAATGGTTTGCCGTAGATGTGGTCGATATATTCCGTGATTGCTGTGCAATCCGAAATCATCGTTCCATCATCAAGCTCAAGGACCGGAATTGCCCCCGGCAGGTTCTTTGCTAGAAACTCAGGCGTATCTTGCGCACCGCCCGACAGATCGACCTCAATGAAGGTCACTTGATCGGTCAACCTTTTCTCGGCAACAGCAATACGAACGCGATAAAGGTTGGGAAAAGCGAGAAAACCATGGACTTTCATGGGATGAGTCCTGTGTTAGTTAAGCACCTATCTAAAAATCTACCTATCTATAGATAGGTTGACTAACTCACCTTACTCCCCATGTCAAATGCATGTGAAAAGACAAGAAGACTCTCTATGACTGCGATGCGTGAGAAGGTGTTGGATAAAGCCGAAGCAGCCGTGCGTATGCGCGGCTATCATGCTGTAAGCTTTCGTGATTTGGCCGCAGATCTAGGTATTAAAAGCGCCAGTGTTCATTATCATTTCCGCCAAAAAGAAGATTTGGGATTGGCGCTTGTCGAGCGATATTCATCACGCTTTTTTGAGACCTTGGAACAAACCGTATCTGATGGGAAAACTGATCCTTTAATCGCTTTCTGCAAAATTTATCGCCATGCGCTTGTCAGCTCAGATAGATTGTGTCTGTGCGGGATGCTGGGGGCGGAGGCAGCGGGTCTGCCCAATGCGTTGAACACGGTCGTAGCGGCGTTTTTTCAAGCTAATATCGACTGGCTTGCAAAAGCGTTCGGAAAAAGCGACGCGGCGAGAGCACGGGCAGCTTATACGGTCGGCACGTTGCAGGGGGCCATGATGCTCGCCACTAGCATGAAAGATATCACCCTGTTTGACCATGCCGTCGACGCCTTGCTCGCCCCAGCTTGATTGCGCATGTGTTGAATTAGGTTTCTCGCCAAGGCTCGCGTGAAACAAGCGCCCAACTTCCGTGGAATACACAAGTGCGCGTGACCGGGGCCGCGTGATACGCTACGCACACGGTAGATTTTCCGTTGGAGACATACGCATGTCCACCCTGATCGTTATCCCCGCCCGCTATCAATCGAGCCGCTATCCCGGCAAGCCACTTGCTACTCTGACCGGAGTAAGCGGTAAATCGATGAGCCTGATTGAGCGAAGCTGGCGGGCGGCGGTGTCTGTGTCGGGTGTCGATGCGGTGACGGTGGCGACCGATGATGAGCGTATTGCCGATGCCGCGCGCGCCTTTGGGGCCGATGTGACGATGACTTCCGAATCCTGCCAAAACGGCACTGAACGCTGTGTCGATACCCTGCGCGTGCGGGGGGAGGAGCCGGATATCGTCGTTAATCTGCAAGGCGATGCGCCGCTGACCCCGCCATGGTTTGTGGAGGAGTTGATCGCTGCAATGGCGGATGGGGCGGCGGTGGCGACCCCGGTGCTACGCTGTGACGAGACGACCTATAACAATTTCGTCGAGGATCGGCGCGCGGGGCGTGTGGGCGGCACGACCGCTGTGTTCAGTGCGCAGATGAACGCGCTCTATTTCTCGAAGGAAGTGATCCCCTATATCGGGCATATCCTCGAACCCGGTGCGCCGGTGCCTGTGTTCCATCATGTCGGCCTCTACGCCTATACCCCCGACGCCCTGCGCGCCTATGCGGCGGCAACGCCGGGGCCGCTGGAGGCGCTGGAGGGTTTGGAGCAGCTACGGTTTTTGGAAAACGGTGTGCCTATACGTTGCGTCGAGGTCGATGGCCGGGGGCGGGTGTTCTGGGAATTGAACAACCCCGAAGATATCCCGCGCATCGAGGCGGCACTTAGGAGCGAACGGCTGGATTGACGTTTATTCAATGACTTCGCCGCAAAACGATCCTGTTTTCATGGAAACGGGATGTTATGTCTAAGGGACCGCAAAGCACCCGACTTCAGAACCGGACAGTGGCGATCTACGTTGCGGTCGCCGTATTAGGCGTCTTCTGTGCGGCCCTTGGGCCGCCCACCTTGCAAGGTTTCGGTCTGGGGCTGGTGATACCGGGGGGCGGTTTCGCGACGGTGGTGATGCCGTTGGGAATCGGGCTGGCGGTTCTGTCGCTCGCGTTGTTCGCTGTGGCGATCCTGTTGTGGTTCGGGACGGGCAACGTCCTCGCACCGCCCCTCGTATGGATCGGCACCGCGCTGTTGGCGGGCGCGATGGCGGAAGAGTCTGTGAGTGTCGCTGTAATCATGGCCGTTTGCGCCCTGCCCATCGCGGCAATCGCTTTGGTCAGTTCCCTGACACGAACGCGGATATCTCCGGCACCACCCGCTTTCGTCGCCACTCCCGTCGCGCAAGGGTCGGGGATCGACCCGGATGATCTGACCCGGTTACGGTTTGCCCTCGACCGGGCATTGCAACCCATCGAGAGTTTCGAGGGATTTCAGTGGGTTGACCAGTTTCAGCCCGCCGGGATGCGCTATCAGCTCAATTTCGCAGGCTACGCCTTATCGCTGGCGAACCGCCGTCTGCCCGCCTTTCACGGATATCTGCACGAGGCGCAGCGGCGATTGATCGAAAAGCAGCGTGACTGGCGGGTCTGGCGTTATTGGCGGCTGGAGGAGGCATGGGGCAACCTGACGCTCAACACTGACCCGATCCCGCGCGATAACATCATGTATACCGGCTTTGTCGGTGCGCAGATCGCGTGGTTTCAGGCCGCTACGGGCGACACCCAATACGCACAGCCGGGGGCGTTCTCGCTGGCCACGCCGCGCGGTCAGGTGTTTGAGCATGATTTTCACACGATGACCGAGGCGCTGATGCGCGGTTGGCGGACCTCGCCCTTCACGCTGATGCCCTGCGAGCCGAACTGGGTCTATCCGATGTGCAATGCCATTGGCGCGAATGCGGTTTGTGCCCGCGATGCGCAGGATGGTGGGGCATTGTGGCACAATATCGCCGATAATTTCCGCGATGGACTGACGCGCGAATTGATGGATGCGAACGGGCATCCGCTCGCCTTTCGCTCGACCCTGACGGGACTTGCGCCGCCCGCTATTGGCGGGGCCGCAGCCGATGCGACACCAGCCCTGTTCCTGAACCCCGTGCTGCCGGATATCGCCAACGGGATATGGTCGGTTGGCCGCGCCGCGATGTTGCACCCGGATGGCACGCTCGACCGCCGCCGCTTCTGGCCCATCGACACCGGCGATTACCGCTTTTCCCGCGCCGCAAGCTGTACCGCCGTTGCCGCCGCCGCCGTGGAGTTGGGTGACCCAGACATCGCGCGGCTGGCGCTCAACCTGCTGGACGAGGAATGTGTCGCCAAGACTTCAGGCGGCGTCACCCATCGCGAGAACGCCTCAGTCTTCGCACATTTCGTGGAGCTGATGGCGCGGTTCGGAGGCTACGGCGCGCTGGCCGATCTAACGAGCCGAAGCTTGCCCGAACCAAACGGCCCTGTGCTGGATGTGATGGATTACCCGGCGATCCTCGTCTCCCGCGCGGATTGGGACGAAGGGGCGCTGATCCTAGACTTGCATCCCGGTATTGCAGATGGCCCCCAGACCCTTACGCTATCCAAATGCCGCCCCCATGCCGTGCTGCGCATCAACGGTGAACGCGCGGGGGAGGCAGATGCGGGTGGCGCGGCGCGCTTACCTGTTACGCTTGCCGGACCGACAACGCTGCATATTACCGAGGAAACCCCATGAGTTGCTGTCTTGCCATTGCCGCTGTCATTGCCGCGATGTCCTTTCTGTTTCGGTCCCGGCAATCGGGGGGCGCGCAGGAATGGCGGCTGTTCTCGTGAGCGGGTTTCGCATCGGCGAGCGGCTGGCCAGCTTTCGCTATGCCTTCGCGGGCCTGCGTACCATGCTGGTCACGCAGCATAATGCGTGGGTTCATGTGGTGGCGACGCTGGCCGTCATGGCCCTTGGGCTGGTTGTTGATCTTAGCGCCGCTGACTGGAAATGGCTGGTCGCCACGATCACGGTGGTCTGGTTCGCGGAAGCGATGAACACGGCGTTTGAGTATCTGTGCGATGTCGTCTCCCCCGACCATAACGAGTCGGTCCGCCATGCCAAAGACATCGCCGCCGCCGCCGTCCTGCTCTGCGCTATTGGGGCGGTGGTGATGGGGGCGCTGATCTTCGGGCCGTATCTGCTATGACCGCGTTTCAGGGCCGGATATAGGCCCAGCCGTCTTTCTGCAATTCGATCAACTCAACCACGCCGGAGGAGACCATTTCGGCATCCTCGATCAGTTCGATATCCTTGCCACCCTTCGCGCTCATGGCACGATGGGTATTGCCACAGGCGGCGAAACTGAGTCCCGGTATCTCCAGCATCATTGCGGAAATACGCTTCTGAACCGGCGACGTATCGGCGCGCAGCATATGCAGCTCTACTCACGTCCTCGGACCTGATCGCCGACCGGCTGGGACCGATGGTCCGCGACCACTGGGTCATCGAGAACCGCTTGTACTGGGTGCTCGACATGGTCTTCCACGATGACGAATGCCGCATCAGGACTAAGGCCGCGCCGGAGAACTTCACCACCCTCAAGCACATGGCCCTCAACCTCGCCCGAAAGAATAAGGGCAGGGATTTCGTCCGCATCAGGCTCAAAACAGCAGCGTGGGACGACGACTTCCTCGCAAGCCTAATCTCACGATAAACAACTTACCCGATTGCCTTGCGCGTCGGAGTATCAGCGCGGGTCGCGAATGCCATGGCGCGAGCGGATGGCAAGCGATAAGATTAGGCCGATGAAACACACTCCTTACAGTTATCGCGATGATCCGGCGGTGCCAAAGTTTGACGACATGCATCCGATTGCCTTCATCGACGGCGAATGTGCATTGTGCAGCACTTCGGCGCGGATGCTTCACCGGCTCGACCGGACTGGCAATATCCGCATCTGTCCTGTTCAGACGGAGACGGGGCGTGCAGTGCTTGCGCATTACGGGTTGCGTGCTGATGCCCCAGAATCCTGGCTGTGGCTAGCGGATGGATGTGCCCATATGGATGCGGAAGGCATCATTGCCATGGCCCGCCGTCTTGGTGGGTGGGCGAGGGTGGTGGGATTGATGCGCGTCTTGCCAAAGCCCCTGCGCAGTTGGCTCTATCGCCGCGTTGCCCGCAACCGCTACGCCGTGTTTGGGCGGGGCGACCTCTGCGCATTACCAGAGCCGGGATTGCGAGCGAGGTTGATGGAGTAACGTCTACCCACAGCAAAACGCTCCCGCCCCGCAGCGGAAGTCCACCCGAATTAGAATCGCAAAAACCCCTCAAGGTGGCACTTCGGCCAGCGCCATCAGCGCCAATTCCTGGCAATCGGCCAAAACGATATCAATGGGCCGTTTCCCGCGCGCATTATACCCCGGAGGTCGCCCCGGACGCATCGGCTGTACCGGCCTCTCCATCGCCGCCAGCTTTCTCGCCAGCCGCTTTGCCTGCGCCGGAATATCCTCCAATGCCGCCCGCAAAGCCTCTAACCGTTGCCGCAATCGTGCCACGGAAACCGGATCATCCGGCGACATAGAAACCTTGTTCGGTGGCGCGATATCAAACTCGTCAAAGCCTCGAATATTCGGCCCGAACCCCAGCGTTTTCTGTTGTTTCGGTGGTCCCGCATAGCGGCGCGGATCGAATAGCGCAAAAGGCGGCACGCGCTTGCCTGACCCCTTCGGAATCGCTCCAGCAGGCGCATCCCGTTTTGCACGCGGCTCGACCACCAACCCAATAGCCGCAATCGCAATCAACCGCCGCGTTGCCGCCTCAGCGAGTAGCAAAGTCGCCAAAATTTCCCGATGCACATAGCGCGCAACCGTTTCCCCGCATCCGATCATGTCGAACAGCGCCGCCACGAACCGTAGCAGCACCTTCCGATTGATCTCGATAACGACGTCCCAGTCCATTCGCGCTGCATCTCCGTGAAAAACAAATCACGAACATCAATACTCATTATAGGCAAAAAGTCAACCGCGCGCTCCATTCACCTATCTATGAAATATGTTACGTATTCCATAGACGAATGATAAAGAGGCACGCCTTCGCACCAATTGACTATTCCGCAACCCCGGCCGCCGCGCCGGGGTCTCGATGGACAACACGCCGATCATCAGACCTCGGATCACAGCCTACCCGCTGCACATTATACGCTCCATTCAACCATCTATGAAATATGCCACATATTCCATAGATGAGCAATAAAGAGTCACCCCTTCGCGCCAAATGACTGTTCCGCAGCCCCGGCCAACGCGCAGGAGTCTCAATGAACAACACGCCGATCATCGAGACGCCGGATCAAAGCCTACCCGCTACACATTATGCGCTACCTTCATCCAT
>CALFVD010000129.1 GCA_937928005.1 uncultured Neomegalonema sp.
CATCTCTGTCTTCGACACCTACGAGGACATCGTCGATGCCTGTTGCGAGGCGTGGAACTTCTTCGCAAACGACAAGGATCGCGTGGCCTCAATCAAAACGCGAAAATGGGCAGAACAATGAACGATTGCCGCCCTTGGTATCACTCCTTTTTTCCGCCTCTATGGTGTTCCAGAATCCCGGCCCACAGGTCGGGATTTTTGCTGTCCTTGATCCGGCGGCAAGCGACGTGTACGTCTTAAATCTGTTTTGCAGCTCAAAACGAATCGCAAATCTGCAATGTACGGGAAATAAACGATGGTTTTGATGTGCTATGCTAGAGTCTTGGTAAAGGCGACATTTGTGAGTACAAACCAGATGTTACGAGGCGATGTTCCGTGTGCGTTTGTCTGGCAGGCAATGAAAACAATGGGCGGTGGGATTTTTTTAACCTTTGCTTTCTAGCTTGCTTAACGATGATAATTAACCTGAACGCCGCCGAGGGATATAATGCGAATTCTGCTGATTGAGGACGACAGCGCCATGGCTCAGAGCATCGAATTGATGCTCAAGCAGGATGGCTTCAATGTCTACACGACAGATCTAGGCGAAGAGGGTATCGACCTCGGAAAGCTGTATGATTACGATCTGATCGTGCTCGACCTGAACCTGCCCGACATGAATGGCTACGACGTTCTGCGTCAGCTTCGCGTCGCCAAAATTGGTACGCCAATCCTTATCCTCTCCGGTCTGTCCGGTACGGAAGACAAGGTTAAGGGCTTCGGCTTTGGTGCCGATGACTACATGACCAAGCCGTTTAACAAAGACGAGCTGATCGCCCGCATCCACGCCATCGTGCGCCGTTCCAAAGGCCACAGCCAGTCGATCATCACCACCGGTAAGGTTAAGGTGAACCTCGACGCCAAGACCGTCGAAGTCGATGGTGCCCGCGTCCACCTGACCGGCAAAGAATACCAGATGCTAGAGCTGCTTTCGCTCCGCAAAGGCACGACGCTTACCAAGGAGATGTTCTTGAACCATCTCTATGGCGGAATGGACGAGCCAGAACTCAAAATTATCGACGTGTTCATCTGTAAGCTGCGCAAGAAACTGTCCAATGCGACGGGCGGCGTCAGCTATATCGAAACCGTCTGGGGCCGTGGATACGTGCTGCGCGATGTACAGGAAGAAGCGCCAACCGCTGAAGCCGCTAGCGCCTGAAAACCCGCCCCTTTAGACGAATAATCAAAACCCCCGGCGAAAGCTGGGGGTTTTTTTATGCCTTTCATGTTTGTGGGGAAAACTTGAAATATCACTTGAACGCAGTTCATAAATATGATTGAACATTGTTCAAATTCCTGTGGGCTGAGTGCGCCAAGCGCCATGCCCTACGCATAGCCGGAAAGTGCCGCATGGAAATGATGCTTTTCTTGGCCGCTTTGGCCATATTCGCGATCCCGGTTGCACTGATATGGCTTGTATTTAGCCATCTGGCCCTGCGCGAGAATGTTCGTAGACTCACGACCGAGCTTACGACGTTGAAGTCGTCCAATTCCCCGCCCGCGCCCGTCCCGGCCAATGCTGCGCCTCAAAAGATGCCAACGACTTTGGCCGATTACGCCGTATCACCCGAACCGGGTCAATTGACGAAACCGGATCAATTGGCGAAACCGGATCAATTGGCGAAACCGGATCGACCACCGCAAACCGAGACGCCTGAGGCGACCGCATCGCCCCTTCCGGCGGAGGGTGCCCCCGCCACTCCGCCAAAATCCTTCGTATTCGATGGGGAAAAAATCGCCCAGCTATTCGCGTGGTGCAAGGAGAATTGGTTCATTGTCGTTGCGGCGGTTTCCTTGGCAATGGCCGGGATATTCCTCGTGCAATACGGCATCGAAAACGGCGTGCTTTCCCCCACCAATCGGGTGTTATGTGCCCTGATTTTCGGCGCCGGTCTTATCGGTTTTGGTGAATGGATCAGGCGGCGCGCCAGTGATGAACATGGAGTAACGGCCTTCCTGCCCTCTGCATTTGCGGGGGCCGGGATCGTCACATTGTTTTCCGCCCTGCTATCGGCGCAACAACTCTATGGCCTGATTGGTAAGGAGATGGCGTTCGGCGGGCTTGTGGGGATCGCGGCCCTTGCCGTGCTTCTGGGCTGGCTCTACGGGCCGCTTGTCTCGGCAATTGGCCTGATTGGCGCGGTTGCAGTGCCCTTTATGGTCAGTGATGGAACCAGCGAAAACGTCACATGGTTGTTCTACTACTTCGCCCTGATTTCCGCCGTCGGCCTCGGCGTTGATGCGATGAAACGGTCGGCGTGGATATCATCACTGGGCCTCCTTGCGCCCTATATTGGCGCAGCGTTGATCTGGATGGCTTCCGGTTCTGAGCATTTCATCGTCTTCGCCGCCCTGATTGCCATTGCCGCCATCGTCATTCCGACCGTTCAGCTCCGACCGGCCTTTGATGGGGTGATGAGTTCTAAATGGCTGCTGTCGAACCCGGCGAGCAACTGGCCGGAATTCCCGACACGCCTCGCGGCGGCGGGTATCCTTGGTCTGGCGGGGGTGTCGGTGCTGGTATCAATGGGTGGCGAGGCCGGTTTCTGGCTCGCCCTCGCGGCTCTCGCGCTCACCCTGTTTGCGCTGGGCTACTGGCTGAATCGCACAACCGTTCTGGATGACCTCGCCATTGCGGTTGCCCTCGCGATGCTGGCGGTCATCGGCCTGAGCGGATTATTCGGCCTCGATATCGCAACGACGATCACCCCCAGTCCCGATTACGGCCATTCCCCCCCGATGCTTCCCACATGGCTGACGGCCTTCGGTATCGGTATCTCCGCCCTTGCCGGGTGGCGCAGCTTGCGCGATGCCCGCAACGATCTCTGGTGGGCCGCAGGTGCCGCCATCTTCGCCCCCGCCACCGTCATCCTACTGGCACTGTACTGGCAGCCGCTTGCCTCCATGGGCACGACGCGCTGGGCCGCCCACGTCCTCGCCGTCTCCGCCCTGATGGTCGTCCTCGCCGAACAGATGGTGCGCGTAACGAACCGTTTGGGCGATGACAGCGGCACGGCTCGCCTCCGGCTGGCTCTGTTCGCGCTTGCTGCCCTCAATATGATTGCCTTTGCCCTCTCCATTGTTTTGACCGAAACTGCACTGACGTTGGGTTTTGCGGGCCTCGCCGTCTCCGCCGCATGGCTGGATCGTAAATTCGATATCCGCCCCATAAGCTGGTTCGTGCAGGGTGCAATTGCCTTGTGCAGCTATCGTCTTGTTGCCGACCCCGGCTTGCCTTGGGCGCTAGAGACGAGCCTCATTGAACTCTCCATCGGCTTCCTCGGCACAATGGCCCTCATCGCCGCCGCGTGGTGGCTGTTGCAGCATCGGAAACGCGAAAGCGCGATGATGGTTGCTGAATCCGCGATCTGGAGTCTGGGCGGCATCTTCGTCTGCCTCCTGCTGCACCGCGCGTTGGACGATAACGACGTTGGCACCCATTGGTCGCTATCGCTGTTCAGCATGATCTTGCTGATTTCCGCCGCCGCCCAACTCTACCGCGCCAAGGTCGGGGGCATTGTGCAACTGGTCCGCACGGCTCTAGCCTCCATCTTCGCTGCGCTTGGCCTGCTGCTGCTGGCATCGGCGATTGCGCTGGCTCCGTTGGCTAGGGGCATCGTCCTCGGCCCGCCAATTTTCGACAGCTTACTGGTCGCCTACCTGCTGCCCGCCCTGCTGCTCGCTGGCGTCGCATGGCGCTTCGACCATCTCGACAAGGGGATGCGCTTCGTTGCAGGGGGGGCCGCTCTCGTCTCAGCAACGGTCTATGTCGGGCTTGAAATCCGCCGCCTCTGGCAAGGGCCGGACCTGACCGCGCCGGGCGTGATGGATGGCGAACTCTACACCTACACCATCGCGATGCTGGTGGTAGGGTCCGTGGTGCTTGGTCTGGCGCTGCTCAAAAAATCCCACGCCTTGCGCACGGCGGCCTTCACGATCATCGCCCTGACCATCGCCAAAGTTTTCCTGATCGACATGAGCGGTCTCGAAGGGCTGACACGGGTGCTGTCCTTCCTCGCGCTTGGTCTGGTTCTGGCGGGTCTGGCCTTGCTTAACCGCTGGGTATCGCAAGCTTTGGGGGAGGCATAATCACCGCCCCACAGGCACCATCACCTCATTACGGCGCAGGAAGCCGGGGGTGAAGGGGTCGTTATAATACGCATAGGTCGGCGTATCGGTCGGTGCCAACTCGCGGCTGCCCATCCATGCGACGAGACGCGCTTCCTGTTGGGCAATCAGCGCATCATCGGCCACACCGCTGAACTTCACCGCCGCCATTCGCCGGGGTGGCAGAGTTTCCAGCCGCACGGTCGATCCGGCGGGGCGGGGCAGAGTCTCCAGCGTGTAACCCGACGGCATGATAAAGCGTACGACCCATGTACCATCCGCATCCGCCGTTTGCGTCACCGGCGCGGTCATCGCGATTTTCTCACCCGCGCGTTCCTTGGCAAAGATATACCCAGCCAGCGGCCTAAAGCCCGACCGAACCGCCTCACCGCGCGACCCTTGCGTTGTCACCTCGGCCACCGTCAGCGTGGGGTAGTCGCGCAGCTCAAAATCCCCGTCGAGCGCCACGCTCGTATAGGGCGGCTGCTCTACGTTTTGGCTGGCGATCAGCGCCGCACAGCCCGCCAGTAAGGCGAGGGTGACGATGCCACCGATGATCCATAGAAGTTTCGCCATAACCGCTCTCCGCTATCTTCGTGAGGATGACATAGAACAACTAATACGAGAGCTACCCGGCTTTCCGGCGTGATGACAGTGAAACGCGATCAGTCTTTCCGTAGCCGCTCTTCACGAATACGCTTCGCCAACCCCTCGGAGCGGGTTGTGCTGGCGGCGTTGTCGTCGATGCCGCGATACCGCTGTTCCTTCCACGGGTCGCCGTAATTGTGATACCCAAGACGTTCCCAAAACCCCTTATGGTCCCATTCCGACAGGGTAAGGCGGCGCAGCCATTTCGCGCTTTTCCAGAAATACAGCCCCGGTACGACCAGCCGCGCCGGGCCGCCATGTTCTTCGGTCAGTGGTTTGCCGCCAAAATGGGTGGCGACGAAAGCCCCGTCCCCCATCATGTCCTGTAATTTGAGATTGGCGCTGTATTCTCCATCCGCATGGGCAATCAGATAGGCAGCTTTCGCCTGTACCCCCGCCTGCTCAAACAGCGTATCGAGCGAAACGCCATGCCATTGTGTGTCCAGCTTTGACCAACGGGTCACGCAATGGATATCGACGATGAATTCTTGCTGCGGCAGGGCATGGAACCCATCCCAGTCCAGCGTGAACGGCATATCCACCAACCCGTCAATCGTCAGGGTCCAGTCCGCCTGCGGGGTGATCTGCGGTGTTCCGGCGGTCAGCACCGGGAATTTTGAAGTCACCCGTTGTCCCGGCGGTATTCGTCCCGTTGGATCGGCAGGTCGGGCATGGGGTGGGCATGGGTCAAAATCAGTCATGTGTCACCTAGCCGTGCTTCTAATTCGGCAATACGAGCCATGAGTTTTGTGGTCGTTAAACGCACCGTGTTTTCGCTATAGAGATCGGGGATGTGTTGGGGACAATTAGGGTCCCATGCCTCCACGGCAATCTCAATGAATCGCGTTGTTCCTTCTTCGACCAGTTTTGCGCGGCCCCAAATTTTGATGCGTGTCTTCGTTTCATAATCGACCATGAACAGGTGAACGCGATCATTGCCCGTCAGATTGCCAAAGGTCAGGTATTGCCGATTTCCCGGATAATCTTCAAACCGTAGGGTATGTGCATCCACGATATTCAGAAATCCCGGCGCTCCGCCCCGGTGCTGGATATAGGGGTGTCCATCTGAATTGACGGTGGCGAGAAAAAAGCTGTCGACCTGTGCCAGAAACGCGGCGACATCATCGGTGATCTGCGTGCGAAACCCCCGGTTTGCCGCCATCACCGCCATTTGCTGGCGGGTGCCGAGGCGTTCTTGCATCGCCTTTACGTCATCTGTGAAGGCGATATCCGTGGTTGCGGTTTTGTCAGTCATTGAGATCGGCCTTTGCTGCTTTCAATGCGTGTCGCTTGACCCGCTGTACGAACATCCAGACGAGGCCCATAACCGGAAGCACCAGCATCGCCTTTGCCCCCGTCGCGGACATGCCGACCCCCTTGGCCAGCGGTGCGACCAGCAGTGCGGCGAGGCTGACGGCATAATAGCTAATGGCGACGATGGACAAACCCTCGACCGTTTCCTGTAGCCTGAGCTGCCGCGCGCTACGCTCGTTCATTGAGGCCAGAACCTCGCGGTTTTGCTCCTCCAACGAAACATCAATGCGGGTGCGCAGCAAGGTCGCGGCCCGTTCTGCCCGCTCCGACAGGGTGGCGAGCCGCGAGCGTGTCGCCTCACAAGACCGCATGGCCGGGTCATACCGCCGCGCCATAAAGGATTTGAGGTTCATATGACCGGGCAGGGGGCTGGCCGATAATACCTCCAACCGCCGCCAAACGATGGCCGCATAGGCGCGCGAGGCGTCGAGCCGATAGGCGTTCTCAGAAGTGATCGTCTCGATCCGGGCCGAAAGTTCGGTGATCTTGTCGAGCATCTTGCGCTCGGAAACCGCCGTACCCGCCCCCACAGCGGCGGTTGTCTCCGCCAGCGACTTATCGATCTCGTTCAACAGGGGCCAGACCCCCCGTGCGGCGGGCAAAGCCAGCATCGAGGCGGCGCGATACGTCTCGACTTCGATTAGGCGTTGAGTGATGCGGCCCATCAGCGCCCGCTCAAAATCCGGTACGGTGCGTACGGCAAACCGCATGAACCCGTCCTCATGGATGCGAAAATCACCCCAAAACCGCGCCGTATCGTCGAAAAATGAGCCGCCGACAAGGCTATCGATGCTGAAATGCGGCGCGAGGTGGTCGGGGATCAGCGCCGGGCCAAGCCCCCCATCCGTGACTTCGCCATGCACATGAATGGCGGCGAGGATCGTACCGGGTAGCCCCGCGAGCCAGTCTTTCGGCAACAGCGATATCGCTGGATCGGCAAAAGGCGTATGCGCGGGGGAGGCGGCCCCGGCCATCACGCTAAGGGTCAGAAATTCCGTATGCCACTCCCATTTTACGCGAAAGCGGCCCAAATCGAGATGATGTTGCGGCGCGTCCTTCGCTGGCAATGGTGCCCCGAACCGCGCGCAAAGATCTAGCACATGCTGGCGTGCTGGTGCCTGATTGTCCGGCGGCGCGGTCACGGCGATATGCGACACGCGGCATGGAACGGGCAGCAGCGGAAATGGGCGCGCGTGCAGTTCATTGGCCAGCTTGATGCGGTCAGGATGGTCGGTAAGCGACATCATCGATCCTTCTAAGAAAGGGTCGATTTAGCGCGGAACGGGCATCAAGCAAAGCAACGCATTTTAAGGGGGGCGTGTCAGCGGCGCACTTGGTCTGCCAAAACCTGTAATGCGGAGACAAATGTATCGCGCATATTATTGGGTAGGGTTTCCAGCATCCGTTGTTCCGCATCGGCCACACGCGGGGCCACCGCTTCTAGGGCGCGTAGCCCCTTCGGCGTAATCGTCACCAGATTAGCGCGCTGATCCGTTTCGGTTCGTTTCGATACAGTCAGAGCGCGCTTGCCCATGCGATTGAGCATATCCGCTAGGGTGCTGCGATCAATGCCGGTGCGGCGCACCAAATCGGATTGCGTGACCGCATTATCGGCCCGCAAAGCAACTAAAACCGCATATTGACGGGTTGTCAGGCCGTAGGTGCGCAGGGCTTGCGCTGTAACATCCGATGCGCGCTGCTGGGCGCGATGGAGTAGGTGAGAGGGCGACTTTTCCAGTGAATACAAAGGTTTTTTACCGCCTTTGCGTGTCGTACTGATTTCGGTCATTATAGTTCCCCCTCGAAACCACAATCTTAACAGATGCGGCAAGATAGTGCCAAATTAGGACACAATTTTTAAGATGGCGAGGGGAATATTACCTTACTGACTAATTTTTCTCTTAGAAACGGGGACTTGGTGCAACAGTTAGGGGGCATCAGGGGGTTTTTAAAGAACAAAAAGTGATTAAAAATCACTCTTCGTCGGCATATCCGCGCGTATCTGAATACCCATTGAGCGAAAACACGACGCGGCGTTCGGTGCCCGTATTTGTCATATAGCGGATTTCCAACCGGTCGCGTTTGCGCATCGGTTTGCTAAGACCCTCGCTCACGACGCTCGGCGCGATCTGAACCGCATCACCAACCGAGCTTTCCACCACGCGCCAACCATCGGCGGGGCCAAGCGATGCAATGCGTCTGCCGTCAAGCAGCAGGTGCATGACACTGCCGGTCAGGACGGGAACGTTAGGGATCAGCAGCAAGCGGTCATCATTTGAGGGTGGCTCCACGAAGGCGAGGGAATCCCCGTCGTCGGATTTAACACCCAATACGCAGCCCGCCATCGGCGCACAAAACGCCTGCCACGCGCCAAAACGCACCGCTTCTTGTGCGGTGGTGGGTAGGGAGGATATGAGCAGGGCGAGAAAGGAGGGCAATATGCGCATGGGTATATACATGCCGTTAACCATGGCGTTGTCATGGCGAAAACGAAAAAAAGGCCACCCCGAAGGACGGCCTTTTGATCAATAAATTGCAAAACGCCTTATTCGGCGGCTTCGGCAATATCTACGGAGATGAAAGTCCGGCCTTTCAGGCCCTTGTGGAAGCGCACATTGCCTGTGACTTTGGTGAAGATCGTGTGATCCTTGCCCATGCCAACATTTGCACCGGGCCACCATTTCGTGCCGCGTTGGCGCGCAATGATATTGCCGGGGATGACCAGCTCGCCGCCATATTTCTTGATGCCGAGACGCCGACCGGCGGAATCGCGACCGTTGCGGGATGAACCGCCTGCCTTTTTATGTGCCATGAATCGACTCCCTTATTCCTGAGCAGCCGCAGCGCGGCTTTCCATGAGTTTCTGGGCCTGAACGACGACGCTAGGGCGCGAGATCGTAATCGTGCCCTTCACGTTCTCGCCGATATAGGCTTCGATGAAATCCCAGTCTTCGGCATTCCATTCGGTGAACTGGCTGTAATAATGCACGCCAGTGGCGTTCAGCGCGGTTTCGGTCGCCTTGCCGATACCGGGCAGTTTTTCAAGGTCGTCACCATCGGTGACATCGCCCTCAATCAAGTTTGATGGTTTGGTCAGATCAGTAGAAGCAACCGCCGCAACGCTTTCATCGGGGGCGCTTGGTGCCTCGTTCATCGTCACTTCGGCGGCGGCTTTAGCGGCGGCATCGCGCTGCGCTTTCGCCTCATTGCCTTTAGCGCCATCTGCATCACCGGGAATACCCGCAATGCGCACGCGCGTCAGGTATTGGCGGTGGCCCTTGCGGGTCTGGGATGAGTGCTTGCGGCGACGTTTTTTGAAGGCGATGACCTTCTTATCGCGGAATTGTTCGATGATGGTGCCGGTCACGACCGCGCCCTCGACCATCGGCGTACCGACGGTGGTGCCAGAGTCGCCGCCATGCATCAGCACATTATCAAATGTGACTGTATCGCCTGCTTCGGCTTCGAGCTTCTCGACTTTCAGAACGTCGCCCACGGCGACGCGGTACTGTTTGCCGCCTGTCTTGATGACTGCGAACATAGGTGTCCTCACATTGTCCCGCGTCCTGTGGCCCGCCTGTGGCGCGTTTCGGTATCGGCTACCGCCTCGAACTGCGTGTTGTCACGTCACGAAAAGACCCGGAAGACGAATGTCCGCCGGGAAGCGCGGCTTATGACTCCCTAGGCGTAGCTTGTCAACTGTTTGCAATCCTACAAGCAGGGCGAAATCATAAATCGCTGTAATGATTTAGGGTTCAGCCCTGCTTCCCCGAATTTTCTAGTAATAGATACCGCCATGCAGCGGAACCCGGTGGCGACAGCTCCATACCGATGGAATCGCGCAAGTGCTTACGCCCGGGTAGGGGGAGGGTAGGGGATATCCTATGCCGACGCCATGCGGGTAATGCGGTTGCGGCCATGGGTGTTGCCAATGAGGATACGGTTGCTCCCACACGATAGGAAGCCGCCAGCCATGGTGGCGGATATTATGCGCAGTCTCGCAGAACGGGCCATTCCAAGCGGTACAATTAGATGCATCTGCCTTCGCGGCAGTGCTTGAGAAGGTCAAGCCAGTGACAACGATGACGGTGGCAATCAGAACTTTCATGACGTTAATCCTTTCTCGAATCGTTTGTAACGATTCGAGAATGCCCGTATTGCGTAAGGACTTTCAACCTGAACAGATGTTCCGTGAGAGCTTGCAACTTTTTGGATTATCAATGCGTCTCTTAGGTGCGCCGCAGCCCTGCTTTCAATTCGCCCAGCGTAAATGCCCCCAGCGCCCGCGCCGCCAGTGCGTAGACCGCCATCCCACCGAAAACCAGCACCAGCAGCAGGAGCACACGCATGAACCCGCTCTCGAATAACTCCGCCACGGCCCCTGCGCTGATCCAGAGCGCAACGCCCATCACGACACTTGCCCCCGCCAACCGTGGCAGCCGCCGCACCAGCCGCGCATCCATCGTATAGCCGCGCCGTCGCAGCAAAATCCATAGCCACCCGGCATTGATCCACGCGGCGATGGAGGTCGCGACCGGTATCGCCAGCCACCCCACGGTCAGCGCGCCACCAATCGCCAGTACCGTATTGATCCCCATCGCCCAGAGCGATAGGCGCAGCGGTGTCTTGCTGTCCTCATCCGCAAAAAATGCAGGTGTCAGCGTCTTGTTCAGCACGAAGGCGGGCAGGCCGATGGCGAATAGCGCCGTGGCCAGCCCCGTCTGTCCCGCATCGAAGGCGGTATAAGCCCCTCGCTCGAATACCGCCCGCGCCACCTCAGTCGGGATCAGCATCAGCGCCACGGCGGCGGGCATGGTCAGCGCCAGCGCAAATTCCGCCGACCGATTTAACGAGCCGACCGCCCCCGCCCGGTCGCCCTGTTTCAAGCGCCGCGAAAGATCAGGCATCAACACGATCCCTACCGCGATGCCAACAACGCCCAGTGGCAGTTGATAGAGCCGGTCGGCATAGGTCAGCCACGCCACCGCCCCATCAAAGAATGACGCGATGATCGACCCAACCATCAGGTTGATCTGCATCGCCCCCCCGGCCAGCGCGGCGGGTGCGGCCAGAAACAAGAGGCGCTTCATATCTGGCGTAATGCGCGGGCGACGCAGGGCGAAGCGCATCCCAGCCTTTTTCGCCGCGCCCGCCACCAGCGCGAGCTGTGCAATCCCCGACAGCGCGACCCCCACCGACAACCAAACCTCGATCCGCCCGCCTAGTGCCAATGCGCTGAGGGAGAATGAAATCATGCAAATATTCAGCAGGATCGGTGCCCCCGCCGCCACCGCAAACTTACCCAGCGCATTCAGCACGGCACTGAACAATGCCGTCAGTGAGATGAGGAAGAGATACGGAAACATGATCCGCCCCAGCAGCACCGTCAGGTCGTATTTGTCCGGCTCCTCCGTAAAGCCAGCGGCCAACAGCAGCATCAGCACTGGCATGGCGATGGTGGCGATCAGCGTGAAGACAAACAACACGCTGGCCAGCATCGCCAGCGCCTCCTCCCCGAACTGCTTTGCCTGTGCTTCGCCGTCTTCGAGGCTTTTCGTGAATAGCGGTACGAAGGCGATGGAGAATGCCCCTTCGGCAAAGACCCGGCGGAAGAGGTTTGGCATCCGAAACGCCGCGTAGAACGCATCTGCCGCATCCGTTGCGCCAAGGGTTGCCGCGATGATAATCTCGCGCCCCAGCCCCAGCATCCGAGAAATAAGGGTCATCCCCCCGACGGTCAAAAACCCGCGTCCGAGGCTCATGGAGTGATACTCGTTAATGCGGGAAGTACCGATCTACTCCCTCCCCCCTTGCGGGGGAGGGTTGGGGTGGGGGGAGCGGTCTTACCGTTCGCCTTGCTGTGCATGTGGCTAGGCTCCGCCCTACCGGCCTCCTCTCGCGAAGGGGAGAGGGGCAGAAAGGCCGCCGGTAAAATCCTCACGCCTCACCCGCCAACACGCCCATCAGCTTTTTTGAGATTGTCGCCTGCCGATTGTCGCTGGTGATCTTCAATCCGAACATGTCTTTGACGTAGAAGGTATCCACTGCCCGCTCACCATAGGTCGCGATGACCGCCGAGAAGATGCTCGCCCGTTGTTCCGTGATGGCATGGGCTAGGTCATGCACCAGCCCCAGCCGGTCGCGCCCCGTCACCTCGATCACGGTGAATAGCTCAGAGGCCGTATTGTCGATCCGCACGGCGGGGGGCACATGGAAGTTTTCCTCAGGGGCCGACAGGCTTTTGCCCTTTCGCGCTTGAATGGCAAGGTGAGGGCGGATATCGCCTTGCAATACCTTGAGGATCGTTGCGCGTAGCCGTTTCAGGCGGTGCGGGTCGTCATAGGCTTCGCCATCTTTATCCTGAAGCCATAACGTCGCCAGCGCCATACCATCCGTCGTCGTAAAGGTTCGCGCATCGACGATGGAGGCTCCGGCCAGCGAGACGGCCCCCGTGATCCGCGAAAACAATCCCGGATGATCGCCCATCGCCATTGATAGCCGCGTCACCGCCCGCTCTGCATCGCCCGAAACGTCAATGGCGGGCGCGTCTTCCGATTTTTTGCGCAACATCCGCGCATGGACCTCATGGACGGCGGCATCCAGCCCTAGCCAATAGGGCGGATAATGCCGTTCCATAAAGGCATCCAGAAACGCATCGTCCCATCCCGCCATTCGCTCGCGCAGGGCATCCTTGGCTTGCTCAATCCGCTCCCGACGGCTTTCGGAGAGCGCGCCATGGCCAGCGGTCAGCACGGCTTCGGTTTCGGAGTAAAGCGTGCGCAGCAACGTCGCTTTCCATCCGTTCCAGACCCCCGGCCCCACCGCACGGATATCGCAGACGGTCAGCACGAACAGCAGATCCAGCATCTCGCGGCTCTGCATCGTATCGGCGAAATCGCGGATTGTTTTTGCATCCGCCAGATCGCGTTTCTGCGCCGTATCGGATGCCAGTAAGTGATGCAGCACCAGCCACACGACCTTCTCCGTTTCGGCTTCGGAAAGGCCCAGCCGGGGGCAGACTTCCTTCGCAATGCGCGCACCGGTAATCGAGTGATCCTCCGGCATCCCCTTGCCGATATCATGCAGCAGCATGGCAACATAAAGCACGCGCCGGTCGATGGGCGAGCGCATGATCCGGGTCGCAAACGGCGTATCCTCCGCCCGCTCGTCCCGGTCGATTTGGGCGAGGTGCCCGACCGCGCGGATCGTGTGTTCGTCTACCGTGTAATGGTGATACATATTGAATTGCATCATACAGACGATGCGCCCGAATTCGGGGATGAGCCGCCCCAAAACCCCCGCTTCGTTCATCATTTTCAGCGCCCGTTCCGGGTCGCTGGATTCGCACAAGATACCCATGAATAGCGCATTTGCATCCGGGTCACCCACCAGCGCCTCGTCAATCAGCGACAGGTTTCGCCGGATCAGCTTGAGCGTGGTCGGGTGGATCGTCCCGTTCGTGCGCACCGCTGTCTCAAAGACGCGCAGCATTTCGATGGGTTTGTCGCGAAAGATGGCCGGGTCGCTGACAAGGATACGCCCGTGTTCCAGCCGCAGAGCGTCGTCCCCATCGCGCCCGCCGAACAGGCCGAACAACCCGCGTGAGGTGCGCCGCTTGGGTGTGATTTGCTGGGCTTCCAGCGTGGCACAGAAGATGCGCGTTAGGTCGCCGGTTTCCTTGGCCACGCGGAAATAATGGCCCATGAATCGCTCGACGCCGCTCTGTCCCTCATTCCCAGCATAAGACATATGCTCCGCGATCTCGATCTGCTTGTCGAAGGTCAATTGCTCCTGCGCCCGTCCGGCGAGGTAGTGCAGCCAGAACCGCACAGACCACAGAAACCTCTCCGACGCTTTGAATCGCCCAAGCTCGCCCTTGGTGAAGACCCCGTGATCGACCAGTTCTTCCGGTTCCTGAACGTGATAGAGGTATTTGCCGATCCAGAACAGCGAGTGCAGGTCGCGCAGTGCGCCTTTCCCCTCCTTGATATTCGGTTCCAGCAGGTAGCGCGAATCCCCGACCCGCTCATGCCGCGCGCGGCGTTCATTCAGCTTTGCGGTGGCAAATTCGGTTTTCGACACCTCAAACAATTCGCTCCACAGCCGCGTGCGCATTTCCTCGTAAAGCGCCGCATCACCACAGATCAGCCGCGTCTCCAGCAATGATGTGCGAATCGTCATGTCTTCACGGGCAAGACGGATACAATCATCAATAGAGCGGGTTGCCTGTCCGACCTTCTGTTTCAGATCCCACAGACCGTAGAGGATCGTTTCAACCACGCTTTCGGTCCAACCGGTGCGTTTATAGGGGGTCAAGAACAACAGATCGATATCCGAGCCGGGGGCAAGAAGCCCGCGCCCATATCCGCCCACCGCCACCACCGCGACCCGCTCCGAAGACGTGGGATGGGGCAGAGGAAACGCGCGGCATCCCTCATCGAACATCGCTGTGACGATATGGTCCTGTAGTCCCGTCAGCGCGATTCCCGCCTCGATCCCGGCAAGGCGGCGTCCCTCAAAAGCCTCGCGCGTACGGGCGATACCCGTCTCCAACAGGCCGAGCAGCGCCTTGGGCACCGCCTCACCATCCTTGACCGCTTGACGATAGGCGCTTACGTCCTCCGGTGTCGGGCTGGCGGGAAAGGCGGCATCGGGCGGCGTGGTGGCCAAGTCGCTAAACGATACCGCCGAACTGGCTGTCACTGACTGTACCCTGTAATGCTGGTGATGCGACGGCTAAAAGTTTCTGGGGCCGGATCGACTACCTCGAACTGCCGCCGTCCGACTTTCAGGATCGTCAGTAGCCGTTGGTTGCGTCCACTCGGCAGGAAGCGGAACAATCCGCTCATCCCGCGAAAGCCGGTCGGATTCTCGATATTCTGGATCGTAAAGGCGGGTTGCCCCGTCGATTTCGACCGTTGCAGCAGCGCCCCGGCAATTTTCACCCCGTCATAGGCCAGTGCGGCGATGGCTGGGGGTTTGCCACTATAGGCCGCTGAATACCGCCGCTCAAACTCCGCTTTCAGTGCGGGGTCGAGACCGGGGAACCATCCGCCGCGCAAGGTTGCCTCGCGGAATGTCTCCTGATCGTCCCAGATGCCAAGCCCCATGTACCGCACCTTTGACGGTAGCACGTCATTATAGGCCAGATAGGCGGCAATCGCCTGCAAAGGTTTGCCATTGGTGGCGATCAACACGCCTTGGGTATCCGGGGTCGCCTCATAGAAAGACGCAAATCGCTTGGCGCTCTCGCTCGCCCCCGAAAAATCCGATCCGATGGGCTGAACCGTCGCAATATCAATGCCATAGCCGGGGGCGGTATTCTGTGCCGTGCGATAGACGATGCCGCCATAGGGCGTATCAGGCGACATCAGACCGATTTTGCGAACCCCGCGCTTGGCCGCGTAGCTCAACATCCGGTCCACCTCCGCATCGGGCAGATAGCCGACGCTATAGATCCCCCGTCGTAGTACGTTCTCATCGGTGGTAAAGGCGATAACCGGCACCCCCGCGCCCTGCGCCACGGGCGCAACGGCGGCGGCGGAGGTCGAAAATAGCGGCCCGATGATAAGCTGCGCCCCGTCCGTAATCGCTTGTTGCGCCGCCGCCTGTGCCTTGGCGGGGTTGCCACCCGTATCATAGCCACGCAGCACGATCTGGCGATTGCCAAGTTCACGCGCCGACAAGGCCGCAGCTTGGGATAGACCCTTGGCCAACGTGCGGATGGCAGGCCGCGAATCGCTGTCTGGCGTCAGGATGGCAATCGTCACTGGCGCATTCGGGTCGAAGGCAGGTGCAAAGGGCTGTGGCGCAGCATAGCTGCCACCGGGTTGTGCAATCTGCGCGGTTTCATAAGAACGATCATCGGCAAACCCGCCGGGATAGGGATTCTCGGTCGCCTCCGCCTCCGCCTCCGTATCCGCCGTGGCCAACAGGCTGGCCGCTTGCGGTGTGCTGGGCGCAGCACTCTTAGCATCCTCGACCGCCGCCACCTCCGGCTTTGGTGTAGCGACGACCTCGGCTACGGGCGCAGCGATTTCCTCCTCCTCGGCCTCATCCGATGAAAACAGCCCGGCAAGCGCAGAAAATGGCTCGTAGACCGGCTCATCTTCGGCTTCTTCGACCGGCGCAACCGCAGTGGTTTCCTGAGATACGGGCGGCTCCGGGGCTTCTATCACTTCGGGTTCAGGCGTTGGCAGCGGCTCATCGGGATCGACCAGTGTCGCAATATCTGGCGCGATATCTGGCGTCGGATTGTCGCTGGAGGTCGAGCCATAATCGGCGCTCGCCGTCTCCGTGACTTGGAACTGTCCCCCAAGTTTCGGCGTTTCAGGAGGCACGATCTTAGGCGGTGCGGGTGGTTCCGCCACCACCGTATTGCTTTCGGGTAGGCGGAAATCGACGATCTGTCGCTCTACCGGGCTGCTCTCAACGACCGGAGCCACCTTTTCGACAGTCTGGACAGGGATCGGCTCTGCCGTGGGGGCGACTTTTGTAGCAACGGGCTTCGGCACGGCTGGCTTGGGCGCAACGACCGGCTGGGCTGGTGCTGCCGCAACCTTGGGGGCCGGGGCGGGCGCGGGCGGTGCCTTGGCCACAGGCGGCGTCGGTGCGGGAGCTTTCACGACAGGCTTTGCCACGGGCGGCGTGACCGGAGCGGGCGCTTGCGCCACGGGTGCAGCCTGCTGCGCGACCGGGGCCGCTGGAGGCGCAGCCACCCGCTGGGCACAGGCTCCCGTGCTCAACACCAACAGGGCCGCCGCCATCGTGCCGCTCTTCAATCCCGAAAATGGGGTCATGCCGTGTCTCCGCTTGCTCAATTCGTCACTTTCGATAACCGTATCACGAAAAAGGCGCACCCGGTCTATCCTCTTGTGGCATTTCGGCCTATTGAAAGGCCAGCCTTCCCAATAGGCGCAGAGGTAGGGCGAACTCGTGGCAAAATCGCAACTCCGACCCGGCCTTACCCTTATCGCGACGCCCATCGGCAATGCGAGCGATATTACTTTACGGTCGCTTGATGCCCTGCGCGATGCCGATGCGCTTGTGGCCGAGGATACCCGCGTCGCCCGTCGCCTGATGGACCTGCATGGCGTATCCTTGGGGGGGCGTCCTCTCATCGCCTATCACGACCACAATGCGGGCGCCGCCCTGCCGCGTATTCTCGCTCTGCTGCATGAAGGCCAGCGCGTCGTTTTCCTCTCCGATGCGGGCACGCCGATGGTGGCCGATCCCGGTTATCGCCTTGCCAAGCTGGCCATTGATGAGGGCATCCCCTTGGGCGCGACCCCCGGACCCTGCGCCGCGATCATGGCGTTGACGCTCGCAGGTTTGCCCTCCGACCGCTTCACCTTTGCAGGGTTTCCCCCGCCCAAATCCGAAGCGCGCCGCCGTTTTCTGCGTGAGTTGGCCTTGATCCCTTCGACTTTGCTTCTCTACGAATCTCCAAAACGTCTTGCCGCCTCCCTCGCCGATATGGCCGAGGTTTTCGGTCCCCGCGAGGCGGCAGTGGCCCGTGAACTCACGAAAATGTTTGAGGAAACCCGCCGCGCGCCCCTCGACGTCCTCGCCCAAGCCTATGCCGAGGAAGGCGCTCCCAAAGGTGAAGTTGTCATCGTCATCGCACCCCCCGCCGCCCCTGAACCAGCGGGCGAAGGCGATATCGACGAAGCCCTGCGTATGGCTCTAGAAACCATGACCGTAAAAGACGCCGTTAAAACCGTCTCCATCGCCCTCGATCTCCCCCGTAAACAGGTCTACGACCGGGCATTGGTTCTGCGCGATGAATGATCGCGCCGCCCGTGGTCGAAAAGCCCACGCCACCGGCCTTGATGCCGAGGAAACCGCAGCCCGCCTCGCTATCGCGCGCGGCCTCACCGTTCTCGAGCGCCGCTACCGCACTCCCCATGGCGAGATTGATCTGATCGTATCCGATGATCACACTATTGTGTTTATCGAGGTCAAAGCCCGCCGTACCCGTGACGATGCGGCCCATTCGATCACTCCCCGCCAGTGGGAACGCCTTGCCGCCGCTGCGCTGCATTACTTGGCCGTTTACCGTACACAAATTAATTCCGGCGACCCTGCATCCAGAGATACCGACCCTGACATGCGATTCGACGTGGTTCTCGTCGATTCCGCTGGTCAGGCGACGTGGATGGAAAACGCGCGCCGCTTTGATGATTGGTAGGCGCGCCCCGAACAAGGCTTGCCCCATGCGTATACGCCCCCTCGCCGCCGCCGTCCTTGCCCTCGCGACCCTGACCGCCTGCGCGAACGACCCACAGCTCGTCTATGCCAAGCGCACACTTGGCTCGACCATGGATGACGCCTCGATTAAGCTTGCCATCAATCGCGATATGTCCCGCGCACTCCCCGGTTTCGTCAGCAATATTGGCACCGAAGTCCGCGAAGGCCGTGTCCTCTTGGTCGGCACGGTTGATAGCCCTGCCCAGCGCGTCGAGGCGGGCAAGATTGCATGGCAGATCAGGGGTGTGCGTGATGTGGTCAATGAGTTGGAGGTCCGCGCGGGCCAAGGCTTCGCCAGCTTCGCCACCGATTCCCGTATTTCCAATCAGATGCGCGTACGCTTGCTCACCGCCACCCGCGTCAAAGCCACAAATTTCGATATCGAAACCGTGGACGGCACTGTCTACATCCTCGGCATTGCCCGCACTCAGGAAGAGTTGGAGCATGTCGCCTATCTCGCCGCGACCATCGCCGGTGTGAAACGGGTTGTGTCCCACGCGCTTCTTGCCGATGATCCGCGTCGTCTGGAGCGGCCAAAGCACGCTTCTGTTTCTACATTTCGCTAGCCGGGGGCGTGCCGCAGGGGGCTGCGCCCCCAACCCGGAGCGCAGCTATGTCTCTTACTGTCGGGGTTCAGATGGACCCCATTGATTCCATTGATATCAACGCCGATTCCACCTTCGCCATGGCGTTGGAGGCGCAGAACAGGGGTCATTCCCTGTTCTACTACCTGCCCGCTGATCTGGGGATGCGTGATGCGCGCGTCTTCGCCCATGGCCACGCCCTCACCCTTGCCCGTAAGAAAGGCGCGCATTTCGAGATTGGCCCGCGCGAAACCCGCGACCTCGCCGATCTTGACGTGATCTTGCTGCGCCAAGATCCGCCCTTTGACATGGGTTATATTACCAGCACCCACCTTCTTGACCGGGTTCATCCTGATACATTGGTCGTCAATAACCCTAATTGGGTGCGCAATTATCCTGAGAAAATCCTCGTCACCGACTATACTGACCTGACTCCGCCGACCCTTATTACCCGCAATCTCGATGACATCCGTGCCTTTGGACAGGAGCATGGTGATATGATCCTCAAGCCTCTCTATGGCAATGGTGGAGCAGGGGTCTTTAAGCTTGATAAGGGCTTGCGCAATCTGACTTCCCTACATGAACTCTTCGTGCAGATGATGCCTGAACCTTTCATCGCACAGGCGTTCCTACCCGATGTTTCGGCGGGCGATAAGCGTGTGATCCTCGTGGATGGCGAGCCGGTTGGCGCAATTAATCGCGTCCCGGCGGAGGGCGAGACCCGCTCGAATATGCATGTCGGCGGTCGCCCCGAAAAAGTGGCCCTGACCGAGCGGGACCGCGAAATCTGCGCCCGTATCGGCCCACTTTTGCGCGAAAAAGGTCAGATATTCGTCGGCATCGACGTGATTGGCGATTATCTGACCGAGATCAACGTCACCTCGCCGACTGGTATTCAGGAACTCAGCCGGTTTGATGATATCGATGTGGCGGCGCTGATCTGGGATGCGATCGAAGGGCGTCTATAGTAATCTGTGAGACGGGCAAGCGGCGGGCACCCCCAATGGCCCCACCGCTCTCCGATCATCGGTACACAACTCAGATACTAAGTTACGCAACACTTACATACCAGCCCGCCGCAGAGTGAACGCGGGTGAGGATGTGGTCCTCGCCACGATGGACTGACAACCACTGCTTTTCATGATTCTTCATGCTAAAATGTGCTCTACATCACAACCATTTAAGGTCATTCTGTGTTCTACCGTGTTACATAAGGGCGAGTATGGTCGCTTTATAAGTGTTAGGATGTGACAGGGGGCCGTCATGCCAGAAACGATTACGGACATCTTTGGGACCGCTTCGGTACTCGACGGGGTTGGTGAAGGATTGTCTGGTGGCCTGCTGGAGCGCGGCTCGACCATCAAGCTGAGCGTTGGGCAGTCATTGTTTCTCGAAGGGGACGAGGCGGGCGGCTTCTATATCGTCAAGACCGGCGGGCTGAAAGCGACGCGCCTGTCGCCCGAGGGAGGCGAGCAGCTTCTCGCCATCTTTAGTGCGGGGGACAGCATTGGTGAAATGGCGATGTTTGATGATTCCCCCCGTTCCGCCAGCATCACGGCTTTGCGCGAATCTGTGCTGATACACTGGGCAAAGGGTGCGTTTTTCCGCTTTGCCGATGAAAATTCGGCGCTGTATCGTCAGCTTTTGAGCGTCATGGCAAAGCGCCTGCGCGATACTAATGATGCGCTGGCCGCCCGCGATTTCCTGCCGCTGGCTGGACAGCTCGCGCAGGTGATGCTCCGTCTCAGTACGGGTTTTGGCGTAACCTTGCCCGATGACACCATTCGCATCGAGCATAAGCTCACCCAAGCCGAGCTTGCCGCTATGATCGGTGCATCCCGCGAGAATGTCAGCCGCGTGATCAACGACTGGAAGCGCAAAAACATCATCGCCCGCGAGGAAGGCTATTACCGCCTGCTCGACACCGACACGCTCGAAGACCTGAGCGTCGGGTAGGGTGGTCGTTCGTCAAATAAGGATTACGCCTTAAAGCGAATTGCGATTACCCTGAATCATCAAGCACCATATTTTGCGCGGCTCTTGTCGTAAAATATGGCTCAGGTTTATCGTAAGTCGCTATATGCGACCAATAGGTCAATCTCATTCATAGTGAAACCATATCGTTTCATCATCGCACGATGATCGTCGCTTCCGACATAGAGATTCAATACGTGATCGACAGAGTCTCGGAATGCATCATCCGATTTTGAAAATGCGAAAGAGCCGAACGCAGACTGTTTCTCAGATGATGGCACCAAAACCACTTCAAGGTCTAAGTGTTGGTTAAGGTCGATAAACCCTGTATGGGCGCGCCCTACGCTTGCATAAGCCGCTGCCCGTCCCTCTGCAACCGCTCGTGCCGCATCCACATAGGTCTCGAATACCAGTATTCTCGTGTCCGGCACGCCAAAACTTGATGCCGAGCGATGCTGGAACTGGTCGCGGATAACGGCGATTGCGCAATCCTCGTTCGCTGCAACCGATTGGTAGCCTGTAAGTCCGAACGGATTTCCTTTTTTTACTAGCAGGCCATCCGGCAATGCCCAGATCGGTCGACTAAATGAAGCGATCTGTCGACGTTCTTCCGTGCCGAACAGTCCTGTTGTCATTCGCCAACGGCCCTCGGACACTCCCGGTAACAGCTCTGCGAATTCAGTTTCTACCGGCTCGAAACTGTGGCAACCGATTGCAGAAAATACGTAGCGTGCAAGCTCGACGTCGCACCCTGTGACATTGCCTGCACTGTCTCGAAAATTGAACGGAGGTTCGATCAGAAAAGCGAATTTCATGTGTTTTGGTCTTTCGGGTTTTTCTCATATGTGGCGATCTTTACGGCTAAGACTGCTTCGCACTTATCCAACAGTTCGCGCCGCCGCCGGAGTTCGGCGGCATGATCCAACAAGATTTTCCGTCTCTCAGCGATCGTGTCGCCGTCCTCTTTCGCAAGTAGGGTAAACCGCTGCATTTGACGTAGGGACATCCCCGTTTCGCGAAGCCAGTAGAGCAGTGTCAGCCAATCGACATGCTTCCCGTTGAAACGTCGATGGCCGTCTGCTCCTCGCGGAATCTCAGGCAGCATACCCGACTTTTCGTAATACCGGATCGTATCTGCGCTAAGGCCGCACACATCTGACGCTTCTGATATTCGCATGATCTCGCTCGCCGGATTTTGACTGGGACCCTTACCGACTTGGAGTTGCTCCAAGTCAATATCCGAATACGTCTCCCCTCGTGCGCAAAAGCGGAATCTGAGATCATCGCTTTCTAATGCGCCCCGTAAACTCGCTCCTCTCACGACCTCTCAAAAATGGTGCATTGCAGCATCGACTCACCCCGCCAGCAACCACGATCCCCGCAACTCTTGACATGCACGCCCCCCTTGCGCATTGAACGCGCTCGTTTCGTATCTTTTGTAATGGAGTGCTGACCATGCCCCCAACCGGCTTGGCAGAGGCGTTTGTGGCCCTTTCGCGCGAAGCGGGGGCGGAGATCATGCGCGTCTACGCGACCGATTTCGAGGCCCGTGCCAAGGATGACGCCAGCCCCGTGACCGAGGCTGACTTGGCTGCCGATAAGGTGATCGTCGCGGGTCTGCGCCGCGCCTTCCCCGATATTCCCATCGTGACCGAGGAACAGGCGGATAGCCACGATGTCGCCGCCGCCGGAAACCGCTTCTTCCTCGTCGATCCACTGGATGGCACCAAGGAATTCGTCAAGCGCGGCGGGGACTTCACCGTCAATATCGCCCTGATCGAAGACGGTGTTCCGACCAGAGGCGCCGTCTACGCCCCCGCCCTGAACCGTCTGTTCTGGACCGATGACGACGGCGCGGCATGGCTCAAGGACGGCGACGCGGCCCCCCGCTTGATGCAGGTTGCGACCCCTGACAACGCCGCCCTCAACGTCGTCGCCTCCAAATCCCACCGCGACGCCGCCACCGATGACTACATCAACCGCTACGCCGTCGCCGATTTCAAGAGCGCGGGCAGTTCCCTCAAATTCTGCCTCCTCGCCGCTGGAGAGGCCGATCTCTACCCCCGCCTTGGCCGCACGATGGAATGGGATACCGGCGCGGGCCATGCCGTGTTGCGTGCTGCCGGTGGAACAGTCGATTCATGGTCCGGTGGTACACTCGCCTATGGCAAGCCCGGCTTCGAGAACCCGCATTTCATCGCCTATTCTAAGGGCGTCACGCTGAAAGACCCGACATGACCGATCTGACGCATCTCCAACGCTTAGAGGCCGAAGCGATTCACATCTTTCGTGAAGTGGTGGCCGAGGCCGAAAACCCGGCCATGCTCTATTCCGTTGGCAAGGATAGTGCCGTGCTGTTGCATGTGGCGCGCAAGGCGTTCTACCCCTCGCCGCCCCCCTTTCCGCTGGTCCATGTCGATACGACGTGGAAGTTCAAGGCGATGTACGATTTCCGGGAGCGCATGGCCAAGGAATCGGGCATGGAGCTAATCGTTCACGTCAATCAAGACGGCGTGGATCAAGGTATTGGCCCTTTCACCCACGGTTCTGGCGTCCATACTGACATTATGAAAACTGTTGGTCTGAAACAGGCGCTCGACAAATATAAATACGACGCAGCCTTCGGCGGCGCACGGCGCGATGAGGAGAAATCCCGCGCGAAAGAGCGCATCTTCTCTTTCCGCACCGCCACCCACCGTTGGGATCCAAAGAGCCAGCGACCCGAACTCTGGAAGCTCTACAACGCACGTAAAGCCCCCGGCGAGAGCATCCGCGTCTTCCCGCTCTCCAACTGGACTGAGCTGGATATCTGGCAATATATCTACCTCGAAGACATCCCCATCGTGCCGCTCTACTACTCAGCGATGCGCCCGGTGGTCGAGCGCGACGGTACGTTGATAATGATCGACGACCCAGATCGTATGATTCTGCACGAGGGCGAGACGGTCGAGGAGAAGATGGTCCGCTTCCGCACCTTAGGTTGCTGGCCACTCACAGGAGCGGTTGAATCCAACGCGGCGACCTTGCCTGAGATCATCCAGGAAATGCTCCTCACCACTACTTCCGAACGCCAAGGCCGCATGATCGACCACGACGCCGCCGCCAGCATGGAGAAGAAGAAGCAGGAGGGGTATTTCTAACATGGCCCATATTTCTGATCAGATCGCCGATGACATCCTCGGCTACCTCAAATCCCACGA
>CALFVD010000130.1 GCA_937928005.1 uncultured Neomegalonema sp.
ACATTCCTGAAAATCGCCGCCCGGATCGAGGCGCTGAAAACCCGCATCCGCGTCTCTTTCCCGACCGCCACGCCCAACACGTCGGTCATCGCGCACATGCTCACCACAATCGCCGCCCGCGCACCGTGACCGGCGCGGCAACCCGTGCCGCAGACCGAACCCGATATCAGCAACCCTTCACTCTCTAAAAATCCAAGCGCCGCTCACCGTTATTCAGCGGAACCAACACGCATGCCATCACTCAATCTGCGGACGCCCATGAATAATCCGGGCTATGTGGATACATGCACACCAGACAATCGATCAGCTGTTCACCATTACGGTGGCGATCCTGTTCTGGAGTCAGATAATAATCCGTTACGACCAGTTCGATCGTCGGATTCTCATCGATTACTTGTAACGCCTTGCCAAGACCGTCCGCAAAGACGATGGAGTCACGGGGCAGTGCGATGGACTCTGCAACCTCGTCCGCCATGTCTGGATCATCGTCGATCACGATGGCAAACGGAATATAGTCTTGTTGTTTTTGTGCGGTCGAACTGGAGAGAGCCATTGTATTTCCTTCACCTGAAACAGCGCCCTCGTGATCGACGCGCCGTGGGAAGACATTCGCAGCCGTCCTTCGCGGTTCGATGTCAGCATCGTGCAAAAGGATCGAATTTAGATAAAATCCCGTGCAAATGCTTCGGGACATTCTCATCCCGACCGCTATGATGAAGTCTCGATAGCATTTTCCACGACGGTGACCAGATCAACCACATCGATCGGTTTCGAAAGAAACGCATGGATTCCGAGTTCAAATGCCTCGTCCCGTTCCGTCTGCGCACCGTGACCAGAAAGCAGGATGACCTTAGCCTTGAAATCCCTGCGTTCTTTCAGCAGCCTGAACAGGTCAAGGCCGCTCATTCCGGGCATCTTCAGGTCGGAGATGATGACGTCGATCCTGTCTAGGTCGGGCAGGTCGAGGGCATCGTTCCCGGACGCCGCTGTTGTGACCTCGAACCCCTCGAACTCGAAGGTTTCGGTCAGTTCTTCGAGGACGAGTGCCTCGTCGTCGATCAGCAGGATGCGTTTTCGGGGCATTTCAGACGTCCGCAAGGATGATGCTGTATTTCTTATATGTCTGAAAATCTGTCGTAATGTGCCTCGATTGTGCAAAAGTGTGCAAAGCGGCGAGATCGGAGTGAAACTATGAAGACCGTCCTCATGCTCGAAGACGACGAAGACCTGCGCAGCGAGACGGTTGAAGCGTTTGAAGATGCGCGCTTCAAAGTGGCCGAAGCGGGAACGGTGAATGAATTCTGGGAACGCTACCGCGAAGTACAGCCCGATGTGGTCATTCTCGACATGTCACTGCCAGATGGTCGCGGCATGGAAGTCGCACGGGATCTGCGCCGCGAATCCGATATCGGAATCGTCTTTCTCTCCGGCATGAACGATGAGATCGACCGGATAGTCGGGCTGGAGCTTGGGGCCGATGACTTCGTGCGCAAACCATGCAGCCCGCGAGAGCTGATCGCGCGGATAAACAGTATCCTGCGCCGTGCCCGGCCAACACCTGCGCCGCAGGGCGTACCGATCGAAAGCACGCCGCCGGAGGAAACAGTCGATACCGGCGAGATCGTGCGGTTTGAAGGGTTCATTATGAACCTTCCGGCCATGGAACTGTCCGACAGTCGGGGACAGCAGGTCATTCTCACGACCGCCGAATTCGATCTTCTCAAGGTTCTCGTCGAGCGACCCCGGCGTGTCCTGACCCGCGACATCCTTCTCGATCTGCTGCGCGGGGAAAACTGGGCCGGATATGACAGGACGATCGACGGTCTCGTCTCGCGCCTGCGAAAGAAGCTGTCCACCGATGACGACCCCTGCGGTTTTCTGAAAACGGTGCGCGGTGCCGGGTACATGTTCACCGCCCGCATCGAAACCACATGAGTGGTCGCATTCTTTAGCAATAGAACTGCAAGATATTCTACGATTCTGCACTTCCTTTGCCAACAGGATTAATGGGGCGGAAACGGTATCCCCGTTACCTGTCATGGAATGCTTATTTCCGCAGGTATCCCGATGTTCGCCAAGCACATGACTCTCTGGCCGTTGCTCATCGGGTTGCTTGCGGCTTGCGAGATGCAACGCGAGACGATCTACGCGCCGCATCCCATCGAAACGACATCACGCACGCCCACGGCACCCGACGATTTCGACGCGAAATATATCGGATTGCGTTTCGACCCCGCCCATCAATGCGAGGGCCTGCCGTGGGAGCCGAGGACAGTCTCCGACCCCCTGACTCCACATTCCGCGATCCGCGCGCGTGCGGACGAGCCGACGGCGTACAACATCGACGTCCGCGCGCGGCACGATGCGCTATCGCCCGGTGATCTGATCGAGTTGCACGTGAAGGACGGGCCGATGTTCTCCGGCACCTTCGTCGTCGGCGCGGGCGGGTCGGTCACCATCCCGCATCTGCCGCCTGTGATGGCGGCGGGGCGCAGCCCGCGCGCGGTAGCCCGCGCCGTGGAGCGGGAGCTGGTCGATAACGGTTTCATCAAGGCCCATGCAGCCCGCGCCAGCATTGTCCTGCGCCAGTACGGTGAGGCGTCGGTCAGCGTCGGCGGCGCGGTCTTCGCCCCTGGTCTGGTCAGTACCGCCGAGCGCAGCTTGGGCAATCAAGACGAAACCTTCGACAATGCGGTCGGCGCGAATAACTGGCGACGCAAACTGTCTGGCGTGTTGAAGGCGACGGGCGGTATCAGGCCGGACGCCAATGTGGCGCGCGTGCTCGTGCGGCGGGGTGGCCGAACCATCGAATACGACATGTCAGGCGTTTTTACCGGTGCCTTCGTGCAAGACCCGGTGATCGTGGACGGGGATTATGTCTTCGTCCCCTCGCAGCAATGCTTGGCACCCGAACTGATGCGGATCAGCCGGATCACGCCGCCAGGCATCCGCATCTTTATCTCCAATCCTACTGCACCAATCTACGGGAATAACCCAGCGGCGATTGGTTCTTTCGCGACACGGCTACCCTATGGATCAAGGTTGGTACAGGCGTTGGCTTCTGGGAATTGCCTCGGTGGTACGGATATGGTGAATGCGGATCGGTATGCGCTGCTGGTGGGATCGAACCCACTCAGCGGTCAGCCCGAAGCGATGCGCGTTAAGGTCGAAGACGTCGTCCGCCAACCGCATCGCGCGGATTTCAACCCGTATCTGCAACCCGGCGATGCGATTGCCTGTTATGACAGTACCCTCGTGAACCTGCGCGATCTGGGCACCGTGGCGTCGAGCGTATTGTCGCCAGTGGCCATCCTCAAAGGCTTGTTCGGCGGCTAATGAAGCATGGCGCAGGACCGGTTTATCTTCGACGATGAGGGCGATGCTGCCTTGGACCCGATTGGGGAACAGAGGCGGGCGGAGGAGAATCTAGCACGTTTTTTGTCCGACCCGGAAAACGCCACTCGCCGTCCTGCCGTACAACCCGCGATGCCAAAAGTCCAAGCACCGCCCATCGTGCCCAACGCCTCTGTGCCGCAATCTGCTGCAAACGAGATGCCGAGGAAGTGCCGCCGATGGCTGGGCGTGTTGGTGCAGGCCGTGATATTTGCGCTACTCTGTGCAGTGATCTGGCTACCGACGCTTTACTACATCACGAATGCACCGGAGATTTTTCAGACAAAATGGCGGATTATCTTGCCGGGCGAAGGCGTTAAATCGAGCATTGATCTCGACAGCGTCGGCGAAGCAAAAACATCGGAAAAATCAATCTTCGCGTCCCGCAATTTCGATCCGCGTTCGACCTACCGCGAGATCGCGGGCAGCAACATCGTCACCAAGCGCGCCCATGCCATTGCGGCGCTGGGCGATGATGCAGAGTTTGGCTCTCCAAAAATCAAAGTGATCCCGCAGACGGCGATCCTCGAATTCTCGCTACGGCGCAGCTCTCCTGAGACTGCGCAAGACCATGCAGCAATCTTTATGCGCAGTTTCGATGAGCGGGTGCGCGAATTACGCTCGACCGAGTTGCTTACGCGCAAAGGGGCAGCCCTCGACAATGTGCGGTCTCTACGGGCGCAATTGGAGGAAAAACAACAGGCTAAGCTTGGCCTGCAACGCCAAGCCGGTTTGATCAGCGTGGCGGAATATAAAGAGATCGTCACCAATGCGGGTAAGCGGCGAGAGGCGTTAACCGATGCTGAAGTTGAGTTACGCAACTTGCTGGAACAGTTCCGCGCCCTTGCGGATACTCTGGGTGTGCCGCCTGATATTGCGTCACAGGCGTTGGTATTGAAATCGGATCGGCTGTTCCAATCCCTCGCCACCGCCTATGTCGAGGCGCGTACTGAGTTGGCGCGTATCGACGGAAATTTCGGCAAAAACTTTCCTGACCGAGTGATGACCGCCGCCCGCCGTGATGAATACGAGGTGCGACTGATCGAACGCATTCACGAATTAGGCGGTGAACCGGGCCGTCTGTCCTTGATGATCGACCTAACCCAGAGTGTTGAGCGTAGCGAGTTGTTCGCCACATTAGTCACGATGAAGGCCGAACTTGCCGGGCGAATTGCCAAGGTACGTGAACTGCGCGCGGTCGTGGAATCTTCTGACGCCCGGACACTCGATCTGGCGGCGGATGCGGAGCGGGTCGCTATGGCGACGCAGGAGGCGGAGATTGCCAACGCGATCCTCGCTTCGTCCTTGGCCAATGCCGACCTGTCCCAGACCAATCCCTATGCTTCCTATCCACTCTATCAGGTTCTCGATGAACCAAAGCTGCCTAAACGCCCCGTTTCGCCCAAGAAACTCGAAGCTATCGCTGGGGCGATGGGGGCCACATTACTCATCATCACGGGGTTCGCGGCACTATGGTATCGCAGACGGGTTCTGAGAAGACGCCAGAAGAACACCTGATCTTCTGGGCCATCGGGCTAACCTACGTGTTCTACGCGCTGGGTGCGCTTTACGTGGTCGCGCCGGTGATTGGGTGGAGCCTTCTGTTGTTGGTATGCTGGCGGTTCGCGAGTGCCGATGAACGGTTCCATGCACCGGGTATCGGCATCTGGGTCTGGTGGATCGCGACGTTCGCAATCCTCGTGGCGCTGGTGATTGGGCATTTCGATTACGGGCTGAGCCGATCACAACTCATCAAGTCGATCATCGGTTGGGCCAAAGGTTGGGCAATGTTCCCGGTCTTTGTGACCGTGGGCGCATGCCTAAGCATTCGACTGCAAGTGTTGGCGCGGGCGGCGAATATCGTATCAGTGCAGACGCTCGTGCTGGCGCCGTTTCTGGTCGCGGCGGCGTATATAGGTATTCCGCCCGAAATCTGGGTATCGCCCCTGAGCGCGGTGGGTGGGCCAGGGCCGGAATTCTTCGCGTTTCGTCTCTATGGTATCACCCCGGACGGTAGCTTTCGCTGGGCCTTCTTCGCGCCATGGGCACCGGGGGCGGGTATGGCGGCGGTGACGCTGTTGGCGCTGGGCATGATGGACACGGATCGGCGCTGGGTGATGTTCGGGGCGCTGGGTGTGCTGGCGATGGCGGTGTTGGTCAAATCGCGGTTGGCGCTGCTGGGCCTGCCGATTGCCGTCGTGGCTGGATACACCCTCTGTAACATGCGCCTGCCAATGCTACATTTCTTCGGGGCCGTCGCCGTATTGACCATCGGCCTGCTCTGGGGACCAATTATCGAGACGCTTCTGGAAGCCAAAGAAGCATTCGAGAATTATCGCAGCAACTCGACCGAGGTGCGCTCGACCCTTCAGGCAATCGCCGGGTATCGCTATTCCGAGGCTCCAATATGGGGTCACGGGATACAAGACAGCGGCACCCATATCGTCGCCTTCATGCCCATCGGCAGTCATCACACATGGTACGGTCTGCTGTTCGTGAAGGGCATGGTCGGCGTCGTGGCCTTTGCGGTGCCGATGGTGCTGTCGCTGGTTCTGTTGATCGTTCGCGGACAAACGAGCCATGCTGCGAAGGCGGGTCTGATGGTGCTGACGGGAATGTGGATCTACAGCTTCGGGGAGAATCTCGAAGTGCTGGCTTATCTGTTCTGGATTGGTCTGATCGTGATGGGATTGGGGATGCGCCGCAATGCAAAAGACCCCGCCCTTTCGGGCGAGGTCGTGCTTGAAGACGAGCTACCTTATAACCATTCGCGATAAACCTGAGCCATGTTTCGCGCCAAGACCTGTACAAAACATGGCGCTTGGTGATTCAGGGTAATCGCAATTCGCTTTAGGCGGCGACATCGAATGTGTCCGTAACTGTATCATAGACGCCATCGGTGAACTCGAACCGCTCAAAGTCTCGTACGTGGTCGATATCCCCGGTCGCGGTATCCTCTACACGATAGAGATGATCGTACTGGTACAGGGCATTCGTTGTGCGTCCAGCGTCCTCGATGCGGGTGATTACATAAGCATCGAAAGCCGCGTTGAAGACCAGCGTATCCGAGCCGAAACCGCCCCAGAGACGGTCCTCGCCCGCGCCCGCGTTGACCACATCATCACCTTCACCAAGCGCCACACGATCTGCGCTGTCTGATCCGGTGACGGTATCGGCATGGCCCGAGCCAAGGATTTCCTCGAAGCCGCTGAATACGTCACCCTGCGCATGGCCGCCCGTGCCTGTTCCAGCAGCCAGATCGAGCGTGACCCCAGCATCCGATGACAGATAGCTGAGCGTGTCCGTCCCAGTGCCCCCATGCATCACATCGGCCCCTGCACCGCCCCTTACGCGGTCATTGCCTGCGCCCGCGTCGATCACATCCGCGCCATCATTGCCGTCGATATGGTTCACACCGCTATCGCCCGTCAGGGTATCGTCGTGTTTCGAGCCTTTCAGGTTTTCGATGCTTGCATAGCTGTCGCCGCTGGCCTCGCCTAAAGTACCGCCGGAGCGCAGATCGGCGATGACGCTGGCCTCCGCGCGGGAGTAATCGGCCCAGTCACGCCCTTCGCCCCCATGCAGCACATCGGCCCCGATACCGCCGTCTAACGTATCGTCGCCCGCACCGCCATGCAGGGCATCATTGCCTGCACCGCCAAGCAAGGCATCATCTCCGTCGCCCAGCAATGCGGCGGGCAGATCCGCCCCACCAAACGAGAAGCCGTCATTCGATCCGGCGGATTCCCCCTCGAATAACAGTGCCGCCTGAGGTGATGCACCTTCATGGTTGGTAATACCGTAGATATTGCCGCTCCGGTTATGGCTGACATAAATGCAGCCGTCAGCCGCCGTCCAGACCGCACCGAATGGGCCTTCGCCAACCGGCAAACCGTCGATGGAGGTGGTCGTCGCGGTGTGTTCGACCAGATCATAGGTGACGAGGATTCCAAGCGGAGACACGCCATAGGCCTTGTCACCGGAAATCACAAAATCATGGACCGTGGGCAAGTAATCGGCGGTAAAGTCGATCTGCGTCGCCTCCAGTGTTTCGATGTCGATGCGGGTCATCGTGTCCTTGTCAGTGCGGATGTAATAGGTGCCGTCATCGTGGAATGCCCCGGCGATTGATTTGCCGAATCCGCCGCCGAGATTCTCGACCTCGCCATTCGACCCGATGCGCAGCAGGTGCCCGGTCCAGCCGCCGCCCGTGCCGATGCCATAAGCGTAGCCATCTGCTGGGTTCATGCCAGCGGCATTAATGTTCTGATGATCCGGGCCGATCTCGGTATAGATGCCTAAAGCTGGGTCGAGTTTCTTCAATTGACCGTGGATGATCTGATACAAACCGGATGCAAATTCAAAGCGGGGTAAGTCCGTTTCTGGAGTCGAGGTAAAGGCCCATGATTGTGGTGCATTGGTGGAGCCATCGGAATCGCCATAGATTAGATCGTCGCCCGGCCCACCTCTAATCGTATCGCTACCGCTGCCGCCCAAGATGCGCTCATTGGTATAAGCGTCGTGCAAGCCGTCGGTATGGGCGGCGGAGATCGCGTCATTGGCGCTTGAGCCTAAGATCACGCGGGTCGTGGTCGCAGCTTGGGTCAGCGCCCCTGCGAAGATGTCTGCGTGCCCAACCGTTTGATCCGCGAATTGGTATTGTTCGACCGAACGGACGACCTGAATCCCCTCGTTCCCCTCTACGCGGGTATCGACGAGGGTAATCGCGCCGGTCTGGTTCTCGGTTACGACGTAATCATTGAAATTGCCGCTGAAGATGGCGGTGTCATCGCCCTCGAAACCACCCCAGACCCGGTCCGCTCCGGCATCGGGCCGCAGGGTATCGTCGAGGTTGTCGCCTACGAGGATATCATTGCCCGCCGTGCCGCTCAGGTTGAAGCCGGGAACCGAGGGGGATGAGGCGACGAATTCCGCAAGTGTCATCACGCCATCGGCAAAGCGGAACACTTCGATATCGCGGACCTTATCGACACCGTCTGGCGCACCATCGCGCAGGTCGTAGACGTAGTAAGCCCCATTAGGCGAACGGGTGATGGCATAGTCGTCCTTGCACCCGCTGTAGACGGCGGCGTCTTCGCCGTCTTTGCCGCCCCAGATGATATCGTCGCCCGCACCTCCCTCGATCATATCACTGCCATCGGTGCCCAGCAGTATATCGTCGCCGTCTGTGCCCGATAGATCGGATGTCCTCGACGCCTCGATCTCTAGAAATGCATCCAGCGTGACGGTGACGTCCGAAAACCGGAACAACTCGATGCTGCGCACCTTATCACTCCCATCTGGTGACCCATCGCGGAGGTCGGTGATTTGGTACGAGCCGTCGCGATTGGCGGTAATGCTGTAATCGAAAACTGAGCCGGTGAAGACGGCGGTATCTTCCCCCGAAAAGCCGCCCCAAATGCTATCGTTTTCGTTCGTGCTGACGAGTAGGTCGTCGTTCTTGGTCCCCAAGACTTTTGCCATTTTCTGTGTCCCTTAGTGAGTTGCGGTTGGAAGAGCGGTGCATGTTTCGCCGCGCGCCTGCCTCGACTCGAAAACGAGGAAGGCGAACAGCGGCTCGGTGATGATGCGGGTGGCGAGGCATCCGGCGGCGGCCCCGACGATCCCGAAGCTCATCGCGCCGATAGCGGTGGCGAGCAGCAGCAGGACCGTTTGCGCAATGCTGGCGAGGAACTCGGTTTTCGGGGTTCCCTGCGCGCGCAGCGTCTGGGCGGGAATTTCCCAGAAGGGCCGCGTCACCGCCGATAGACATAACAGGCTGAGGGTCAGGACGGCGGGTTCCCACCGTTCACCGAACAGCATCGGCACGTAGATCGGGGCGAACAGCGCTTGCGCACCGAAAAGGGCGAAAGCCGTAACCGACGTGACGAGAAGGATGCGTTTCGCCTGTGCGTGATCGCTATGTTTGCCGCGTGTTTCGCAGAGATATGGGAACAGCGCATCGGAGAAGCCTTTGAGCAATGATTGGCTCAAGCCAAGCCCCGCATTGTAGGCGAATGTGTAGAAGCCCAAGGCCTCCATACCCAGAAGCTTGCCGATGATGATCTTGTCCAGACTACCCTGCGCGGCCTTCAGTAGTTCTGAGCCGAGGATGGATTGACCGTAGCGCAGGACATCGCACGTGCCCATGCGCTGACCATCATCTGTGGGCAGGGAAGGGACGGCGCGGTAGGCGAGGATAATCCAGAGGCACGCCGACAGAATACGTGGTAGCACGACGCTCCACAATCCGAAGCCCGCAAGGGCAAGGGCAGCGGTCGCGAGGTTCGCCAGCGAGAGACTGGCACCGACGATCCCCGCGACCGCTTTCATATTGCCCGCCCGGTGCAACAGAGCCACGCGACCGAAGGCGACGGGATAGAGAAAGAAGATGCCCGCCATGACGATCAACGGCTCGGCCAGACCCGGCGCGTCCATCCACGCTTCGAGGGGGTAGGCGATGCCGATCTGGGCCGCCGCTAGGAGAATATGCCAGACCCAGTTGATCGTGATTGCCGTGCGCAATGTCGCACCGAGGCGTGCGTCATCCGCGCGCACGATGGCCTGCAACACACCACAGCGGGTTGGTGTGCGCATCAACTCGCAGACGCTCATCGCCAAAGCCGCGATGCCGAACATGATCGGTTCGAGGGCATAGGCCAGCGCAAGCGCCGTTACGATACGGGTCACGCGCGCCACACCCTCGGCCATGACGAGCCAACCTACACGCTGGAGAAGCGTGCCAAGCACCGGATCAGCAACACTCATGCCGCAATCTCTTTGGCGACAACACCCGAGGCCGCAGCGAGCGCCTTGCTGAAATCCTCGATCACGCGGCTGCGCAGAGGTCCGCAGTTGAACGCGATATCCCGATATTGCAGAGCAAGTTCCGCGATCTCCACCGGATCGAAATCACCCGCATGAGTGCCGGGCACACCGAACCGCGTGTTCAGGTCTTCACCCTTGTTGGAGTACCATAGGCCAATGGGCATCTTGCCCGCCGCCATGCGGAAAACCGCCGTGTGATAGCGCGTGCCGATGACCTGTGCAGCAAGATCGACGATGCCGAACGCCACGCGCCAAGGCACCCCATGGCTTTCAAAGGGGTCCAGTACCGCCAGACCGTCAACCTCATCCTGAAGTTGACGAGCGATGGCGCGGTCGGAATCGTCATCGTTGACATCCGCCTGAATCAGCACGGCAACATCGCACCCTTTCGCCTTAAGATGCTCCATCGTTTCGGCGATACGGGCGATGAAATCAGGTTGATCGACCGGGTACATGCAGTTGAAATTGCGGATGGAGAAGACGACGGTGTTTTCGGGTTCCAACCCGGCTTCAGCATAGACGGCGCGGGCGGCGGCTTCATCACCGTCACTCTTCGTCAGCGCGAAGGCAGAATCGACCGAGAGGGTCACGTTCACGCCGAGTTTGCGCAGTTTCTCGGCGCTGGCAATGTCGCGCACGGTTACGCTGGAAATCCGCTTCATGTGCCACGCCAGCAGGCGTAGCGACACGCCGGTGCAGGAAGGCGGGATGGACTGGCCGAAGGACATCGTGCGCTTCGGTGCCCAGCGCATATGAGACAGCTTTTCGATGAACCGGCGGGTCAGCAGACGGGGACGACCGTTGTTGAAGATATCACCGCCCACCGAGATCAGAGCGTCGATTCCGGCCTCGGCCTTGTCGTTCCACCCCGTGACGCGCGGCAGGTGTTTCTGGCCCGACAGACGCTGAAAGGCAGCGAAGATCGCCGCATCGCCGACATTGTCGAGCGAGTAGAAATGCAGGAGACCGGCAAAGGGAGAGATATGAGTATCCTGCTCCGCGCCTGAAGGTGTCGCATCCGTCCATTCGATTTTCCGAGCCTGAGCAGTCATTTGTTGGTCCCCCGCAGTGTGTTTCGACTGGGGAGAGAATGGCTGAGGAACTTGCTCTCAGTTTCTTGGCGGTGTTCAGAAGTGTGGCGAAAGATGCGACTGGCCTACGTCTCGGATCGTTCGTGTCAGGAATGTGCAAAACCATCAAAGCCATGTACCTCACCACCATTCAGTTTTGACTGAAGGTTCGCAACGCTAATCTGATGGGTATGGCGGCGCTCCTGCCGCGCCCGATAGAGCGGATCGCTGAAGGTGCAGCAACAGCTGCGCTGGGGGAGTTCGCTCCAGAGTCCCTCAGACGCCAGAACATCATGAAGATATTCAAGCGCGGCAATGGAAACCACTGGGGCACCTAAACTCAATGTTGAACGCACAGCAGCGTCAAGCACTCATGTCGGTACCATGATCGCAACTCCAGGATCACGCTCCAAGGCTACGTATTGCCCATCCCCGCGATGATGCGCGAGAAACACACGGACGTTCGATTCGGAATAGGCATGCCATCGGTAATGAACGAGAGAAACCTGCCCGACATAGGCAGAATGAACGGGAACTGGCTCTAAATTCCAAGAACGCGCTCTTCGCGGGCCATGACGAGAGTGGCAGGGCATGGGGCCGCATCGCGCCCCTGATCGAGACTGCCAAGATCAACGGCGTCGAACCCTTCGCCTATCTTGCGGCTACCCTCAAGACCATCGCCAACGGCCACCCCGACACACAAATCGATGATCTCATGCCCTAGGCACCCAAAACCGTGCCAACCTGAATGCTGCGTGGGGCCGTCGCACCGCTTGCGCCTGTATCCGGGGTCGCATGGCCTGGTTCAGGCTGATCGCCCCCGTCGGCAGGTTTTTCTGGCCGGATCCCCTATGTCGCAATCTTCCACACGGAAAGCTCGTCCGGGAGATCGAGGAGGCGGGCTTTATCATCGAAAGTTGCTGGAAACCGAGAAGAGCGGCACCGCCTTCCTCATCGCCCGCAAACCTGCGTGAGGTCCGTTATGACGAATGATGTTCACATCCCGGTTCTGGCCGGTCGGGTCGTCTCCTAGCGGATCTGTCTCGACCAACAGGCCTTCATCTTGCCCGACCTCGCAAACCATCGCGACGCAGCGGCGGCGGTTGGGGCGGCAAGATCGCTCGGTTGCGCGTGCCGCTCGACCATCGAATGAGCGCGTAATGTTCAGAATCCCTGACGGTGGCGGACATGAGCGTCTCCACCGTGTTGGATGCGTCAAATGCAAGACCGATAAGGGCCGACAATCCCCATCTTATCGTATTCCGTGCATGCCGCCTTCAGCGGTTCACCGCTATTTGAACGATGGTCGGAAATGTCTGTTTTGCAGTTGACGAATCCGCCCGTCGGATTCGATCCGTTCAGGGAGAAGAACCCCAAAAAGCACGCTGAAATAATTGCTTAGGCCGAGCGCGCATTGTTCTACGCGCTAACCTTCTTGCGAGTTTTGGCTACAAAGGCAGCTACATCTGCAATGTAAGGTCAGTGTCAGCGAGTTTGAGCGCAACCGGCACGCCTGCAAGCTCGCTGGTCTTGATCCAAAGCTCATTAAGCTTCCACCATTGGCCATTGCGCTCAATCAGAGTCGGATTGGATCCGATGTGGCGTAGGAACAGTCGGTCCCCTTGTCGGCTGATCTCAAGATGTTTCGAGGAAACTGTTCCCGGCAGACCAGCGAGATTGGCACGGCCGAGACGGATTGTTTCGCCATGCTTAATGGGCGTTCGGAAGCGTCCTTGGATCGCCGGAACGACGATCAGCAGCGTACCGGCGGTATCCTTGATCGTCACCGGATCAGCGCACCAGGGGCAGGCGGTCGTACTGGCATCCCCGACAAAAGCTTGCCCGCAGCGATGGATCCAGCAGTTCTGGAGCGCGCTAAGCAACCTGCGCCGCCAAGTGTCAGCACTCGGACGCGCATTCGGGTCAAGCGCAAAAGCCTGATCGAAGAGTGCACAAAGGTCTGAACCGATGGCTTCAAGCGGCGTATCGTTCTGCTGCGATGTGCGATGCCGCTCCGGCCAACTGCCACTGACCATGGCCTGATCGAGAGCCGATGGCGGTGTAGCCCACTGATCCGCTGGATGACGCGAGAGCAGGATCATGTTCAAAAGCACGGCAGCGGCAAAGCGGTCGCTTTCGATGGTGGGCGGCTGATTGCCATCCCTGATTTCGGGGGCGAGCATCATGCGCTGCCCTGCCATTGTCGGCGATGGGGCGGCTGGATCACTTATCCGAGCATTATCGACATCAATCAGCGAGACGAGGCCGTCCGAATTCAGCATGGTGTTCGAGGGCGCGATATCGCCATGCGCCATGCCATTCTCTTCGAAGATCGCCCATTGGCAGGCGAAGTTATGGGCTATCTCCAGCTGTTCGGGAAAGCTGCGCGGCTGGTCATTTTCCAGATCGACACCTTCGACGAAAGGTGCGAGGTGCCAGATGGTATCCCCTCGCGTCTCCATTGTGATCGGTCCCGAAAGAAACGGACTCTTGCTTGAAAGGTCCGCATCGACGAGGGCGCTTGTTCGGGTGATTGCCTCCGGCGTCGCCGGAAGCGTTTTGATGACAAGCTCGGTTTTGGGGTCATCTGCCAACACGGCTTTCTGGGCCTTTCCCTGACCACCCGCACCAAGCGCCGGATCGGTGATCCGGAGCCTGATGCCATCAAGTGTAATGTTCTTCTTAGCCATCATCCCGATCTCCCTCAGGATTGGGAAGCAAGCCGATTGCAAGTGTCATATTGTCGTGATGGAGATATGCGCCCGTATCCGGATCGCGCGCGGCCTCGATCTGGGCAAGGAAATGGTCGGCGAGTTCCGTCCCGGGGGTTTTGAGCATTTGAATGATGGTCTCGCGATCATCGGCGATACCGTCGAATGGCAAGAGATCACTGACACCATCTGACATGGCGAAAAGCAGACTGCCCGGCTCAACACGAAGAGTGCCGATACGCGGTGGAACGGAGCAATCATGGCCGATATACCCGGCGATGACATTCGATGGCTGGTCACGACGATGGTGAGGAGCAAGCAGATGCTGAATCATGCCGTCCGGCCAGATCATTGTGAGCGCGCCATCACCCAGCGTGGCGAAGTGAAGCGAGTGGCCATCGAGAAGCACGACAATCGCCGTTGTGATTCCAGCTTCCTTCTGAGCTTGAACGGCATCACGTGCACGGGCGAAGCTGGACTCAACAACATCTTTCCATGACAGGGTAAGTTCGCTTTCAAACGCTTTGGTCAAACCTGATGCCAGACCATCAGCGGCTGTTTCGGCGGCCAGCTTTCCGCCCTCCACGCCGCCCGCACCATCACAGACGATCAGCGCCGTGCGATTGCCCGGAAGATCAACCACCCTGAACGCATCCTGATTTTCCTGACGTACCTTTCCAAGCCTACTCGAAGCATCCGTTCGCCAGGATGGGCGTTTGATGATGCGTGGCTTGGCAGAAGCAGGGACATGTGTAGATGCAGGTGTAGGTTTCGACGGCGCGCGGTGGTGTTGGCGAGGCATGGGGCGGACTCCAATGTAAGATTGTGCAAGCGCTGCTGCGATCAGCGCGGCGAGAATTGCCGACAGCAGAATCGGCACCCAGGCCGGATCGCGCAGATCAGGGATGGACGCCCAAACTGCTCCGATCGCTTCAAGCAAGGACCATTCGGGTTGAGTGCGACGGATTTCAGGATGGCTGGATGTCTCCGCAGCAAAGGCGCGGTTCGCGATGATGCCAGGATACGACGAAATCGCGAATGCAAGGATGATCACACGATCACGGGTTCGACCGAGGACCTTGTCTTTCGCGCGGATCAACGCCTTGGCGCGTGGATCCTGTTGTTTTGCGGAACCGCGTGCCAGCGCTACGCGATCGAGAACCGGATTCACGACAGGATGTCGCTGGTCCGGATCGCGGGCATCGAAGCCGGACGCCCTGACGCCCCTCTCATGCGCTGCGCTGATATGATATTTCTGAAGATCGCTCATGTTGGTGTCTCCTTGGTGTTGGACACCGCAAACGTCTCAGCCTTGTGCAATGAGGGGCAGGGACGGCGCGCCGTCCCTTATGACGAGAACCGGCGTTGTGGATGTTGTCCCGGTCGTTTTGACAAAGAAGGAGACTTTCAAATGACCGATACGATCAAAACCCAACCCCTGCTATCGGGGCGCACAAGCGCAGCAACAGCGCCGCTCGGCGAGCAACCGCAAGAGGCATCGCTCTCGACGCTGAAGATCACCAAACGGCTTAGAGTCGTTGGCGTTCAGGTTGAGTCATGGGATTCCCAAATCGGTGATTTTCTGATTCACCATTTATGCCGTGAGGAGGTCGGTATGGATGGGCAAGCCACATTCGAAGGATTTATATCATCGGCGGAGATCGTTGACTCGAAAGTGAATAGCTCTTGTTTTGAGATGTGATTCACTGCGCTCATCACCTGATCCTGAACGTCGGTATACTGAGCAATCTCCGGGCCGCATCTCCTCTGTATCAGTTGTGCGAAGAATTTCATTTGTCCCGTAGTCTTAGGTGGAGCGAGGTGTGACAGTACAAACCAAGTGCGCTGCTCGATAACCTGATCCTGAACGTCGGTACTTTTTACATCTATTCAAGTATAAAAAAGGACTTGACTATGCCAGAAAAATCGAACCATTGATCCATTTCTGAGACACCTCCAAATTCAGCCGCCCAAAAAATGTAACATTTCAACACTGTTATTGGCCCAGAACTAGATAATAAGTGCCTTAAAATTGTTGTATCTTTAATGGCC
>CALFVD010000131.1 GCA_937928005.1 uncultured Neomegalonema sp.
GGCGGCTGATAGCGTTCGACGGGTGCGAGCGGACGAACTGGGGCGATAGGCGTGGGGATGCCAGCGCCGATTCCTTGCTGTGGCAGAGGGCGGAAGCGTCGATCAACCGGTTCTGGTTCGGGTTGAAAACCAAGGGGCGGCTGCGGCGGCTCGATGAAGACCGGCTGCTGTTGCTGAGGCGGCAGTGAGGGCGATTCGTAATAGAGGGGTTGATTGTCGGTCTGGCCCTGTTGTTGGAGGAAGTCTTGCACGGGACGAGGATCGACATAATAGGGCTGCGGCACCGAGGGCTGCTCGCCATACAGCACCGTCTGGGCGTAGGCGGGGGCGGCGGCATATCCCAGCGCCAGAAGACTTGCGACGGTGGTTCTGAGCATGTGTATCGATCCTTTTCGATCTTCGTTCCCTTCGGTGCCCCCCAGCACCGCTAACTGCATAGCGCGATTTGGCGGGACGCGCCAAGCCCGCAACGAACCTTGTACGGACAACGTTGCGTAATCCGTCGATAATCCCACCGGAAAACCATTTCGTTCACCTTAAAACACCGATAGTTGAGACGATACTATGGCAACGAGCGAGGAGGCAGCAATGACGCGGGTATTGTTCGCAGGCAGGACGGACCATGCGCCGGATTGGTGCGCGAGACTGCGGGCCGAACGCCCGGATATCATCCTGACAGATGATGTGGCGGGGACGGACCCGGCCAGCGTTGATATCCTCGTCTACGCGCCCAATGGGCCGATCAGCGATCTATCACCCTATGCAGGGGCCGCAGCGATTCAATGCGTCTGGGCGGGGGTCGAGACATTGCTGGATAATCCTACCTTGCCGGAAGGGCCAACGCTGCTACGCATGGTCGAGCCGGGGCTGACTATCGGGATGACGGATTACGTCGTGGGTAATGTGATGCGCATCCATCTGGGGATGGACGGGCATAAAGCGAAACAGGCGCAGAAAATCTGGACAGACGACAACCCGCCGCTGTCTTGTGACCGGCATATCGGGATTGTGGGCCTTGGCGCGCTGGGGCGTGATGCCGCCGAAAAGCTGGCGGCGCTGCGGTTTCAGGTATCGGGCTGGAGCCGGTCGACGAAGGCGATTGATGGCGTACGCTGTCTACATGGGGTGGACGGGTTCGACGCATTGTTAGCGGAGGCGGATATCGTGGTTCTGCTTGCGCCATTAACGCCCGATACCGAAGACCTGATGGATGCGGCGGCAATCGCTAAGATGAAGCGCGGCGCGCATATCATCAATGCGGCGCGGGGGCAGTTGATTGTGGACGAGGCACTATTGGCCGCGCTCGATTCGGGGCAAGTGGGCGGGGCAACGCTAGATGTCTTTCGCACCGAGCCTTTGCCATCGGATCATCCGTATTGGGAACACCCTTCCGTCACGATTACCCCCCACATTGCGAGCATAACCCGGCGAGATACGGCGGTGAAGGTCATCTTGGAGCAAATCGGGCGATACGAACGGGGCGAGGCATTTGAGCATGTCGTTGATCGCAAAAGCGGATATTGACAGTTTTCGCAGATTCTCCGTGCCTGAGGCGGGAATTTATGCTGCTATGCAGCACGGCACACGGGCGACGGGCGAACAGCAGTAATGAGCGACGATAAATCCAAAGATAATGAAACGCGCACCGTCACCTTCTTTGAACCGGCGAAGAAGCAAAGTGCGTGGGTAAATCTGCGCTCGAACTTCCTAACCGGATTCGTCATTTTCGCGCCGATTTCGATCACGATCTACCTTGTCTGGAACTTTGCGGAATTCGTGGATGCACGGGTGCTGCCACTGGTGCCGGGTGTCTATAGGCTTGAGGAATATCTGCCGATATCGCTACCCGGATTTGGGGTGGTGGTGTTCTTCTTCATCGTGGCGGGCCTCGGCGCGCTGACGAAAAACCTGTTCGGGCGGCAATTATTCCGCATCGGCGAGGGGTATCTTGACCGCTTGCCGGTCGTTCGCTCAATCTACAACACGCTCAAGCAGATCGTGGAGACGATCTTTGCCCAAGGGGGTAAGGACAGTTTCGAGAAAGTCTGCATGATTCAGTATCCGCGCGAGGGGATATGGGCGCTGGCCTTTATCTCGACGGATACAAGCGGTGAAGTGCTGTCGCGGTCGGGGTCGGACGCGATGATGAGCGTGTTCCTGCCCACGACACCAAATCCGACGAGTGGGTTTTTGCTGTTCTTGCCCGCCGAGGACGTTGTGGTGTTGGATATGAGCGTGGAAGACGCCGCAAAACTGGTGATCTCCGCCGGGCTGGTCACGCCGCCATGGGACGCGGTGGCGAAAGCAGAGGCGAAGCGGCGGGAAGCGGCAGAGTAAGAATAATTAAAAGCAGATTTAAAGATCAAAACAAGTTATACTGGAAAGTTCTACCGAAAGGTGGGATCTGCCATCTGCAACATTGAATCCATTTTACCTTTATAATGTGTGCGTATTCTTTCCTGCAAATATTTTAAAAAATTACTATATTTTGCAATATCCTCTGGATGAGAATTGGATTTAATCCTTTCTAAATTCGTATGACTATTCAGCATTGGTGCTAAATCATAGGAAATGTCATTATATATGCTGGCAAATTCAGCATAGTATTCACTAGAGGTTTCTATTGCTCCAAACGAGCCAGCGGATTGCCTTACAGCTTCTAGATTTTCAAAACGATCTACAAGCTTGATCGCGGCAGATAGCCAAGGGATATCTGTCTCCGCTGATATCTCTTGGGGTACACCCAGACGCGTAAACCGCGCATCTAATGCCTTACACAATAAATATGTCAGATCGACGTAGGAATTTTTGCCCATCGCATTGGCCGTGCGAACGTGCTGCACAGTAGCAATCATTTGACGTGGAGTTGCGCCCAGACGACATGCGTAGTCAGCAAAGTAGTGTACAGCCGAATTGAAAGACATTTCTTCCACTTGCTTAGGCAAAATGAACTCATCCTTTATGGGGAGCAATTCATTAAACGCTAAATCCTCGTAGTTTGGGGGAGCGAGGGGAAGACGCAGATCGATAAATTTACCAAAATACGGCTCGCCTCCATCAGGATCACCGAATAGACGAGCGGCAGTACGTTCGAGCTGATTGGGGTTAATCATCAAGACAAACACGAAGCCTGTCTTTCTAAAAAGATGCTTAATTGCTTCAAGCAGTGAAATGGCGTAATCTGGACGGCAGCGGTCAAGTTCGTCGATAATCACGATGACGCGGCCCTTTCGGTAGCACTCTTCTTTTTGTGCCTCCAACTCATCACGAAGCGCTTCAAGTTGTTCAGGCAAGTCTTTCTTTCGTGCTTTTTCTGCCATTAATTGAGCTGCAAGAAGTGAAATGACTTGACCAGACGCTTCCTTCCCAATTGCTTCGGCAAATTCTTCAAGCACCTTTCGCTCATCTGAATCCTCAGGTAAGTCAAAATACTCCGCGACAGTATCTGCACCATATTTTCCTGCCGCGAATTTACCGCCAATAACCGCCCCAATTTTCAGAAGCTTGACAAGCCCCTTCTTGCCCGACTCTCTTTTACCTGAAGCAGTCCCATCTTCTCGTGAAGGCATATGTTCAATAAGTTTCGCGACAAAAGACACGAGAGGATCATCGGTATGATCGCTTTCCCAAGCATCAAAATAGATTACCGTCTCGCCAGCCAGCTCAAGCTGCTTCACCCACTTCTTTGCAAAAATAGATTTGCCGTAGCCGAACCCACCTTCAATTGAAACAACGGGGCAATCGATATCTGATTGTATAATGCGAGTGAAGCGCTCTGCCTGTTGCTCACGACCTAGCCACCCTTCAGGCAGATCATCGTCTAGCTCAGGATTAATTGCATTATTTTTCATCTCGCCTCTTTATATTGGAAGAGACTGACGAGCAATAATCCGATCCAAGACCACTAAACCTGCATCGATCAGTAGCAATTACTCAAATCCCCTCTCCCGCAAGCGGGAGAGGGGGCGAAATCGTCGCCTTCAATGCTTAAATCCCCCCGCCCGCGTCGAACCATGCGCCGCTGTCGAAGGCGAGGGTGTGGTCCATGGATTGGGAAGGGTGGGAGCAGCCCGCATCGCCGACGATGCGGGCGGGGACGCCCGCGACCGTCTTGCAGGCGGGGACGTGAGAGAGGACAACGGAGCCTGCGCCAACGCGGCTGCAATCGCCGATGCGGATATTACCGAGGATGCTGGCATTTGCGCCGATGAGAACACCGTTGCCGATCTTGGGGTGACGGTCGCCGCCCTCCTTGCCCGTACCGCCAAGGGTAACGCCGTGGAGGATGGATACGTCATTGCCGATCACCGCCGTCTCGCCGATGACGACGCCCGTACCGTGGTCGATCATAATGCCTTTGCCGAGGCTTGCGCCGGGGTGGATATCAAGGGCGAAAATCTCGGATATGCGCATCTGTAGGAACTGGGCGAAGGGTTTGCGTCCGTTGCTCCACAGGGAATGGGCAATGCGGGACGCTTGGATCGCCATGAACGCCTTGAAGAACAAGAGCGGCTGAATGTAGCTGGTGCAGGCGGGGTCGCGCTCGTAGACGGCGACGATATCCGCGCGGGCCTTCTCGCCGATCTCAGGAGCCTCTTGCATGATGCGCATGAAGGATTCGCGCAAAGACGCCTCTTTCATCTCGATGACATGAAGCTTGGCAGCGATGCGCGCAGCGAGGGCGGATTCAAAAGATGGGCGACCAAGAACATTCTCGTGCAACAGCGAGGCGAGCAGCGGTTCCTCAACTTGCATCGACTGGGCATCGCGGCGGACTGCTTCCCATACGGGATCGCATGTGGCGACTTTCGGCTGGGGGTGCTTTGGCTGGATCATGGCGTCCTCCCGTGGTTTGTTACCCCCTGAAATGCGGCTAAGGGGGGCGTAGGTCAATGGATCGCACAAAACTTGATGAAAGACGGGTTGCGCTAATGGCACTACGCGATGAAATCGAAGGGCTTGCAGCGGCGAATGCGCAAGCACGGGAAACGGTGGTGCTGGATCAGCAAAGCGTAGGGCGATTGAGCCGGATGGATGCCCTACAAGGGCAAGCAATGGCGCAAGAAACAGGGCGGCGGCGGGCGCTGGACCTGAAACGGATTGCGGCGGCGCTGACCCGGATCGAAGAAGGCGAATACGGGTATTGCGCGACATGCGGCGAAGAGATCGTGGCGGCGCGGCTGGATCTGGACCCGATGGCGGCACAATGCGCGGGTTGTGCGCGATAAGGCTGGTGTTGTTTCATATTAACACAACCAGAACACGAATTCACTCTTGACGGTCTACCTCTTAAATCATTTCATAATTGAATTATAGCGAAGGGAAACGGCATGAGGATTTTCATGCGCCTGTTACTCTCCCTATCAATACTGGGGGTCGCAGGCTGTACAGCGGCGAAAGTTACGCCAAAGATCGAGGCATTCGGGAAAGCAACGGCAACGCAGGCCAAGCTGTCACGGGAATACCTGAGCAAGAAGCGGATCGAGAAGGCGACGACGCTAAGACGCCGAACGGCGATGGCGATGCGCGAGGGTTTTTATCATGTCGCCGGATGCGGGCCAGTCGAGGTGGATAACGTATCGCTAGATGCCGATGTAACCACGCTGCGCTACGCCGCGCGATGCCCGATGGTGCCCGTAAAATTCACGGATGATGATGAGCTGGTGCCGCTGGACCCTACGGATTATAGCGGGTTTTCAGACACAGAAGCCCTCACGCTGCTACAAGCGGCGCGGGCGGATGATGACGCGCTGCGCAATGGAGCGCGGATCGCTGACGGGCTGGAAACTTATGCGAAAGCCCTACATGAAATTGCAGTGGCCGAAGATCATCAAGCGTTGGTGGAAAATTTCAAAACCGCCGCCGATGCCATAGAAGCCAGCGCCAAAGCCGCCGCTAAGTCGCAAGACGAACCTGTGGATACGGGCGTTTTTGCGGTGGCGGGAACGGTAAGTGCGCTGACGGCGAAATACCTAGCCCAAACCCTAGAAATCGCCCGGTATCAGGCGATTGCAACGCTGGTTCGTGGCGCGGACCCGATGGTGCAAGATGGGGCGCGCAGTGTTGCGTTGGCCGTCGACCGCTTTGAACGCGGCGAGAGCGACGCGCTGTATCTGACCCTACAAAAGGAGGCGGGCGCGTTGGAGGCGGCCTATGCGGATGGTGAGCAGACCGATGCGGTGCTGGCGAAGATCGAAACCGTCGAGAAGACCAGATTGGCGCTCGAAAAAGCGGATGAGGAGCGCATGGCTCTCAAGATCCTGCATATTGCGCAGACACATAGCGCGGTCCACCACGCCCTGCGCGAAGGCGCGAATACCGATGATATCCTCGCAGCGCAGGAAACGATCGTCGAATTGGTCGATGAAACGGATGCATTGGTCAAAGCCATCGAGGATGCCAAAGGAGGACAGACATGAGCCTGCATTATGGTTTAATCAACGACGCCAATGCCATCGACCACAAGTATCAGGAAGTAGTGCGCATTATATCAGTCGATTATCGACGTAAGTTTCGCGCCGCGAGCAAAGCCCGCAAAGCAGGAAAGACGGCGGAGGCCGATAAGCTGTCAAAGGATGGAAAAGCCCTTCAGGCAAAGCTGCTGGAGGCCACCGCCACATGGCAAAAGGCACATCGAGAATTGGATGCGCTATTCCTACAAGACGAAATCGCCGACAAGATCGTCGCGGCACTGAAGAAAGCGGCGGAGGATGCGCGCGGCCATCTGAAGGCGGTTCGCGATACAGGCGAGCGGTTGAAGGCGCTCGGCCAGTTTGCGACGTTTCTGGAAAAATCGATCACGACGATTGCGAAATTGGCCGGGTAGCGCATTTCTCAGCGCCATTGGGCGATAGCCTTCAGATATTGAAGCCACCCTCGATGGTAAAACGCAGGACGGCACCCATCAGGCCGATAACCACGAACCAGACGAGGCGGGAAAAGACGGCGCGAATCTCGCTGATCTCCTGTTGGACATGGGCCATGTCGCGGCTGAGCGCGGCAAGGTCGATGCGGATGGCGGAGATGAGGTCGGGGTCCGGCGCGCTCATCGTTGTCGCCGAGTGTCTGGCCAGCGGGCGGCAGGGGGCAGGGGCTTGCCGGTGAAGGCGAGAGGGGCCGTCGGAGGCTGGCCTTGGAATTCCATGAGGGCCGCGCGGATGGGGATAACGCGGGCGAAATGGCGGGGATGGCCGTCTAGCTGCATGGTTGACGCGCCCATAATGACGGCGACCACCCTGCCCTGCGCATCACGAACACAGCCGCCAGAGAAACCGCCAACCAGTGGCTCCGGGTGGTCGAGAACAACCCAAACGCCCGGTGGAACGGTATCGGGAGCGTAGATTTCGCCGGTCAGCCGCTCGCTTGTATGAGAGCGGGCGGGGAAGCCTTCAAGCGTGACCTTGCCCGCCGGGGCAGGGACCGAAGATGGATCAGCGCGAGGATCAGACCCGGTCAGGAAAGCAAAATCGGTGGCTTCGAGTGAGGCGATGTTGACGACGGAGGGTCCAGTCTGGATCTTTGCCCCGTCGATGACGTGGAAGGCGGTGAGGTGGCCGCCACGCCAGCGGGTGACGCTGCCCCAAGAGAACGAATTTTCGCCAGTCAGAAAGACGCGCTCGGCGCAGGCTTCTGGATGGGTGGGGGCAGTTTTTGACCAGAGGGTGGCGGCAGAGACGGCAACCGCTGCGGCGAGGGCAAGCGGTATCAGGGTGCGCATGTCAGTCCTTTCTCGGCGGCGAGGTCGGGGGCACAGGTGCAGGCCCAGACAGTGAAGAGGATGTCGGTCAGAGCGCGGGTTTGCGCCGTGTCTTTGATCGAAGAAGACGGGGCAGGCAGGGCGGCACAGGCGATACAATCAGTCGGCACAATCACGGGCGGAGGGATTGCAGCGCAGGCTGTCAGGATTGGCAGCAGGAGCAGATGTTTCGGCATTGAGACGGTCCCGAAGCTGGCGGGTGGTGCGCTCGCCCGTTGCGGCGCTAGCGCGGGCGGTGGCATGGGCCATTCCAGCGGCGAAGCCTGCGCGAAACTCACGGGCGGCTCCGGCGCGGTAGGCGGCGGTGTGGGTGGTAAGGGCGGTGGCAATTCCTATGGTCAGGAGCAACCAGCGAGGGGCGGTAAGCAAGGGGGCGAGGATGGCGGTCATCGGACCTGTTCCGGAGCGTCAGGTTCCTGTGCCGTGGCGGTCAGGGCGATGGTCTCGGCGTAGAGAGGATGGCCGCTGGCATCGCGTAGCTCGATCGCAATGGCGTCGGGGTGGATGGTGCGCGTCAAGGTGAGGTTGGCAACGGGGGTGGTTAGGGTGGAATGGGGCATGGAAGCTTTCGTTGGAGAGGGATGATGGGGGGGCAGGATCAGCGCAAGGCGCGGAAACGGGCGGTGAGGCGGTTAGCGATGATGGCCAGGCCGAAAAGGGTAAGCAGGGCAAAGCTGGCGATGCAGGCTTGATCGGCCAAAGTCGTAGAAAGGGTCAGGCCATTTGTGGCGTCGCGCGCCGCCGCCACCGTATCGCGCGCTGTCGCGATGATTTCAGGGGCCGTCGCGATTGCGCCGCCAATGCCAATGGTGGCGGCCCCTCCTCCCAGCGCGATTTCCTTTGAGCGGGCGAGCGGTTTGAGGGGGGCCGCATCGGCGAGATAGGGGGTTGGGTCACGGCCCCTGCTCTCCTCTTCTTGGGCCATAATCGCCATGGCCTGCGCGATGGTATCGGGGCCGATGGCATCCGCGCCCGTCTCGAAGCGGATGATGGCGGCGATCAAGCGACGGGTGTGATCGTAATCGAGCGGAATCGGGGCATGAAGGGGCGTGCCGGTGCGCCGAGCAATGAATTTGGCATAGGCCGTCTCCGGGTTGTTATCAGCGGCGGGCGCCCATCGCGCGATGATCTGGGCAGGTGAGGCAAGGCCGTGGTGGCGGCGGTAGGTATCGAGATTTCTCAAGCCCGCGCGCACGCCCCAGACAGGCTGGGTAAACGCACAATACAGGCCGCCGAGGGTGCGGATTGTACCGCGCTGCCCCTTCCACCTACCCCGTGCCAAAGGACGCAACGCGCAGGGGTTATTGGCGCGCAGGATGGCGGGGGCGGTCATGGGGCTGTCTCGTAGGTGATGTCGAGCAGGATCAGCGCATCGGCATTGGGGGCATTGGTCGGGGAAGGATCAAGCGAGAGAAAAAGCATGTCGATCGCATTGACGATCGCAACTGCAAACGCACTCTTCGCCGCGCCGATGGAGCCGGTGACGACCGCAATCCCAGCATAATCGCGAAGGTTATTGGCGGACGTATCAAGGGGCGGAAAAGGCAAACCGCGCAGGGTATGCGAGGTCGGGCCAGTAATGGGACCGCTGACCCCATCGAACATGAAGGCCATGCGCAGATTAACCAGATTTCCAATACGGGTATAGCGAGCAGAATCGACCGTGATGTCGGTAGCACCGCGCCATTGCCCGGTTTTAATCGTGCCACGGTCGAGGGTTGGCGTGAAGGTGCCTTCCTCGAAATGAGCGAGAGGAGCGCCGCTCGCCAGCGTAATGCCTAGCGGAAAGTCAGGGCGGGCCGTAGCGACGGGGACGCGCATCGCTTCGGTGAAGGTGGACCCATCAGACGAGGTCTTGAGCGTAACATCGTCATTGCCAATCAGGCCGATTTCGGCGCGGCCAGAATAGGCGGTCTGGAACAAGAGGGCGGCGGTATCCGGGGCGCTGGCCTTGTTGACCTTGGCCTGAACACCCGCGCCTGCATTATCAAGGAGAATGGCGGGAGAAGCGACGGCAAGGCGGTTGGTGTCGTCGGCAGTGGCACTGATGCCAAGTTGGGACGGAGCGAAGGGGTGCCAGCCGGACGGGCCATAGACGAGCAGCAGGTCTTCAACGACGACCCAAACACGCCAGCCGGGGCGAGGATCGAGAATTAACCAACCCTGAGCAGCGGCATCCCATGCAGCAAGGGCATCCGCCCGACCCTGCCACGCGCCCGTGGCGGCGGCGGGGATTAGATAACGGTCCCCATCCGCAGGTTCATTGGGTGGAGAGGGGGTGGTTCGGTCAATGACAGTAAGCTGGATTGCGGCATCAAGGCGAGCGAGAGCCTCGTTAACGGTGACGTGTTTCTGGGCCTGTGACGCAGCGAGGAGGGCGAGTTTGAGATTTGGCGTATTCATGGAAAATGGCTTTCAAACAGAAGGTTTGAAGATTCAATTCGTCTTTAGGGTGAATTTGCGGTACAATGTTCGCGTTTCATTTTTTCCGGGGGGAGAAAGACGATGGACAAGGAAGGCAGCGCGCTGACGCGCTTTGTGAGCGATGTGCTTGAGGGGGTTCCGGCATCGACATTGGTGTTGGGGGCGGTGCTTCTGGTGATCCTCGCCTATGTGCTGTTCAGGACGTTGAACGGGTCGCGCTCGGAAATCCGCAAAGGGAAGATCGCGCGGTATCAGCAGTTTCTCCAAGATCTGAAATGGCGGATCGACCGCCTGAAGCTGCGCCATCCCGACGGTTTGGAAGGCGAGGAAAAAACATTGGCATCGCTGCGCAAGGCGGCGGAGGGACCGGGCTACCATGCCGACTGGGATGGGGGGTATGCACTGGAACGGTCGCTGATCGAGCATTTCGATGAAAGCGACAAGCAGGAAATTGATTTCGATTACTCGCGCAATCTGGAGCAAGCGCGGGCAATGGGATTGGCGGAATTTGCGGTTTATGAGGCATCGGCTGAGGAGGCAGACCCGCTGCGCAAGAAGCTGGCACTGTCGAAGATGGTGGCCGATATGCAATGGGCGCGAGCGGAAGCCTATGCCAAACGCAAGGTGGCGGTGGCCTTTGTATCGCGAACCGGGTTCCTGATGCTGATCTGCGGGGTTGTGGCGGCGGTATTCCTGTATTTCGATCCACCGTTTACCGATCCGGGGGAGTTCAGCGGGCTGGATTTTGCGGTGATATCCGGGGCGTTCGGGGCGAGCTTTTTTATGTTGGCGCGGTCGCAGAATGCTTTGCGGATATCGAGCTATTCCGAAATCCGGCGGTCGCTGGACTGGCCGCTGCTTTTGATCCGGTTGGCGTTTGGCAGTGCGGCGGCGGCGGCACTGTATTTTTTCTTCGAGACGGATTTGCTGAGCGGGCAATTAACGCCATCGCTCAAGGATATTCGCTATGACGATCTGGTGGTCGTGACGACAGATGCACAGGGCGAAGTGATCGCCGTGGATCGGGCGGCGGCAGGCGCGGTCATCGAGAAAGGCGACGAGGCGGCGGGATCGCCGCGCGTACCGAACCGGAACCTTGCGCTGTTGTTTTTCTGGAGCTTTCTGGCCGGATTCTCGGAGCGGTTGGTGCCGAGCCTGCTACGCGGGAAGGGCGATGAGGTCGCGCCGGTGGAGCCGAAGGATTGAGGATAAACAAGCCCGTCAGTATCATCGATACGCTTCGCGTCGATGCGCAATGCGTAAAACCAGAACGACCAACATTTCATCGTTCAGTTCGTAGATGATCCTGTAGTCGCCTATGCGGATACGGTAGGCATCACGGCCCGATAATGCGACGACACCCGGAGTTGTGCGCGGATCAATGGACAGGGCGTTCAACGCCGTGACGATGCGATCGTGGATACGACCATCCAACTTTGTAAGCGCCTTTGCCGCTGTGCGTGAAAGGCGTATCTCGAAGATTTTCGCTTTTTCAGGAGGGTCTTCACCCTTAGCTTTTGTCACTCCTCCACATGCCGCTGGGCGATGTCGGCCAAGGCCACTGTACGACGATCATCCGCTTCATATTCAGCTTTCGCCTCGTCATAGGCAACGATATCCGCCGCTTCCTCGAACGCTTCGAGAGTAGCAAGGTCTTCAAGCGATATGACCGCAGCAACAGGCTTGCCACTTTTCGACAGGAGAACGCGATCACCGGCATAGCGGGCACGGTTAACAAGATCGCTCAGGCCGTTGCGAGCATCGGAAAGAGGGACAGGATCAGTCATATTGATAGCCTTTTGTACAGTTTGAACAAAATAGCATATTTATTCAATTTGTACAATTTCTTTGTATCCCCGCCCAGTGGTGGCGGATATCTGGGCGACGCTGACTGTTAGCGGGGCTGTCATTGTGCGGGGCCATGTATGCGACGGGGTTGTTGTTTCGGCCTCGTGGATGGTTTCGCCGTCCGCTTCGATCTTCACGACATAGCGTTCGGCTTCTTCAGATATCGGCGGTTCGGTTAACCATGGATCGCCCCCCGTTCGGGTACGGCGGACCCATGTGAGATGGATTGTGCCGTCCGCTTCACGCGCGCGAAGGTGGGCGGGGGCGTAGGGGTGGTGGCCTGTGCCTTGGGGCGTGAAGATCGTGGCGCGGTAAGGAGCGGCATCGAAAGGAAGGCTGGCGGGGCCATGGCGGAGGTGGATTTCGCGGCCTAGGTCGCCGGGGGTTAAGGGGAGCGGTTTAAGCGCCTTGTCTATGAGGACGAAGCGAGTTCCTGCGGGCAGTGTGGTGATGAGAGGTTCGGTTCCGGCTTGGCCGCGTAGGAGGCCCGTTAGGCGATAGGTTTTTGGGGCAGTAAGAGCGGCCTCGACAAACTGGATAATTTCCCATTGGCCGGACGGGTGGCGCAGGGCGGCAATGTTTGCGCCCGCCAGCACGGCCTCGTTTGTGGCGCTGATGAGGGCGCCGCCTGCGAGGGTGACGGTGGTGGTGGTCTGGCTCCAGCGGGACGGGGCGCTTATGGGAAGGTCAGTGGTCAGGCGACCTATGGTGGCGGGGCGATCCAGTGTCAGGGCATGGGCGAAGGCGGCGCCTGTGGGCGAGGTGTGAAGGGCGACGGGGTGCCATGGGTCGGTGAAGGCAGCAACAAGGGGAGATGAGGGGTCTTCGGTGCCCTTGAGGAGCGGAATGTCGAGGATTTCGAGGATCGACGGGGCAGCAAGGGGGAGCGCGGGCGGTTCTTGCGGTGGGTCGGGGTCATGGGCCGGGGCGTAGAGGTCGGGGGCGATGCGGATTGCTTCGATACGGCGGCTTTCCGCCTCCTCCAGCCGTGCGATGCGATGGGGGAGCGCGCGGCCCTCGACGGTCAGGGCGATGGTGTCGCCCGGCTCCAGCGCGAGGCGGGACGGGGGAAGCGCGAAACTTGCGCCATCGCGGGCGATGCGAACCTCCGAAAGCCACCGGCGGGCGGCGGCACGGGCTTTGCCAGAGGGTAGCGCGATGGCGTGGTCGGATTCCTCCACGCGGGATAGGCGAGCGGGTTGGTGGTTGACCTCCGCCGTACCGCGTCGGTATTCGGCTTCCGGGCGGATATGGCCGAGGCGGACAGTGGTGGGGAGGTCGGTTTCCTGTGCGCGGGTCAATGCGAACGGATCACCCTGCTCCACCGCGAGATCGGCTTCAGTGAGGGTGGCGACGGGGGCGTCTCCGCGCGGGGTGAAGCGGATGAGGCCGTCGCTTTCTATCGCGTCAAAACCGAAGACGAGCATCAGCGGGGCGAGGGCATCGCGGGCGCTCATGGTGCGGTCTATCGTGTAGCCATCGACGAGGGCGTGTAGGCGGGAAACGTCGATGCGGGTTTCGCCTGCGGTGGCGCAGAGTTCGGCGGCCAGCTCGGCCAAGGGGGCGGCGTCGAGACGGCCCGTGATCCAATGGCCGCGTTCATATGCGGGGCCATCGGTCCACACGCTATGGCGCAGGGGGAAGTCAGGATAGGGACGGGTGTCCCATGTCCAGACGTAGCTGCGCTCGACCATAGGGTCATTCTGCCAATGGGACAGCATGGCTTGCAGGTAGCGGCGCTGCATGGCGTCATCGCGGATGCCGCGCGAATGGTGAGGATAGGCGGATTCGCTGGATTTGGGATCATGGAAGACATTGGGCTGGTTCGCGCCAAGATCGACGGCGGGACAGCCGGTTTCGGTGAAACGGATGGGTTTTGACTGCGGCACCCATGTCGTAGGGGCGCTATCGCGGATGCCCATGGGGCGGTTGTGGTGGGGGTTGGTCCACCAGTCGCGCAAGGATTTGACGGCGAATATCCAGTCTTCGCCATGTGCCGTGTCGGTGATCGGGGTGCGGTTCTGGGCGGCACGGTCGGCGTCGGTGGCGTAGTACCAATCGGCGTATTCGCCCCCTTCTACATTGGCAAGGAGGTAGTCGAGGTCGTATTCGCTTTCGGCTTCTGAAGCGTCGTGGTGGTCGCGGCCCGGTTGCCAATCGGCGAGGGGTAGGTAGTTGTCGATGCCGATGAAGTCGATTGCTGGATCAGCCCAGAGGGGGTCTAGGTGGAAGGTTACGGAGCCGTCCGGGGCGCGGTGATTGGCGTATTCGGACCAATCGGCGGCGTAGCTGATCTTTGCCGATGGGAGGATCGCTTTCACATCTGCGGCCAGTATGCGAAGGCGATCCACGACGGGGTAGGATGTACCGTCGCGGCTGTGCGTGAGACCGCGTAGCTCGCTGGCGATGCAGAAGCTCTCGACGCCTCCGGCGGCGGCGCAGAGATGGGCATAGTGCAGGGCCATACGGCGAAGACCGGACTCGTCCGGGCCGGTATAGGGGATGGTATCGCCGGTCCATGCACCGAAATCCGCACGCGCGCAGGTGCCGAAGAAGGTTTCGGCGGCGGCGGTATTGGCGGCTTCGATGCGGCCTCGCCATGGGTAGGGGGGCTGCGGGCCGCCGGGGGCAATATCCATCAGGATAAAGGGATAGAAGCAGACGGCTATACCACGGGCGTTCAGCTCTTGGATGGCCTCAAAAACGGCAATATCGGCGGGGGTGCCGCCATAGACGGCGTTGCCGCCCTCGTCTTGGCCGATGGGGTGGGCGGCGCTGCGCGACTGGCCAGAGACGCGCCATTGCAGCGGCTCGGTTTCCTTTTCGGGTTGGTCTGTGCCGGGGCGTAGGGTGCAATGGGCGGCGCGCAGGTCTGTGCCAAACCAGCTTACGACGAGGAGGGCAGAGCGGCAATTGGGGGCGGTTTCCTCCAATTGGTCTATCGCAGCGATGAAGTCGGGGGTGCCGCGTGTATTGTTCAGGTTCTCGGAGGCATAGGTCGCCTCGCCCGTGCGGCGGCGGACGGGGGTAGTTGCCAGCGCGAACTCGCCAGAGCCGGGGGAGAGGGCGACGCCTTCGATCAGGGCGGGGAGCGCGGGGCCGTCGCGGTGCTGCGGGGGCGGTGCCGGGGGGCGGCGGACCTCTGCCGTGATCTGGGGGAGGCGGTTGCCGTAAGGGTCTAGGGGCAGGTCTTCAAAGACGATATAGGCGGTGCCCCGGTAGGCCGGGGTGTCGGGGGTGAGGGCGGCGATGAGGGGGTCGGGGGGCTGATCCTCGGTGCCTCGGTGGAGGCGGTATTGCACGGCGTCGAGGTTCATCGGCTGACCATCGGCCCAGAGGCGGCCTATGCCCGCGATTTCGCCTTCGCAGAGGGCGATGGCGACGGATACCGAATAGGCATAGGTGCGGGTGGTGGTGGATGGGCCGCCCTTGCCGCCGCCCGCGCTGGTATCGGTGGCGGTTTCCTTGAAACGGGTGGCCCAGATGACCTGTCCGGCGAGGCGCATTCGCCCGAAAACGCGGGGGATGGGCGCGCCCTCGGTGGAGGTGACGACGTCGAGATTTTTGAGGCGCGGGCCTTGGCGGACGGTCGCGCCGGGGCCGAAAAGGCGCTGGTCGAGCGCGCCACCCAACGCGCCGCCGAGGGCCGAGCCTAGGGCCGCGCCGGAAAGGGTGGTGCCGAGGAAGCCGACGCCTGCGGGCAGGGCCGCGCCGCCGATGGCGGACCCGGCGGCGGTGAGGAGAAGGGTGGCCATGGGCGGTTCCTTTAGGCAGGGTAGTGACGAGGGCTTCAATTTCTCGCTTCCCCGGAAATCGCACCAGCGATTATCCGGGGTCTCCTGTCCCGGAGGAGGCCACGCATCAAGTGCGGGGCAGCAAAAGGTGAAGCCGTGAGGTTCGGGGAGCGGGTGTGATGTGGAAGAAGCAAGCGGGGCTGTTCGCTGTGGTGGTCTGTGGGCCACTCTTCGCGATCATGGCGGTTTGGGTGGTGATGGATTTCTTCCATGTGCTGGCCGACCCGCAGCCGGATCGCACGTCGCTGCGCAATGCGGGGATTGTGGTGGCGGGGCTGGTGGCGTCGGGCTTTGCGGTCTGGCGGGGGATGATCCTAGAGAAACAGACGAAGGTGGCGCGGGACCAGTATGCGCGGTCGCTGGATCGGGATTATGCGGACCTGTTCACCAAGGCGGTGGAGCAGTTGGGGACCACGCGGGAAAAGCGGTCACGGAACGAGGCGGGGGAGGAAGTCTATACCTACGAGCCGAATATCGAGGTGCGGTTGGGGGCGATCTATGCGTTGGAGCGGATATCGCAGGATTCGGAGCGGGACCATATCGCGGTGATGGAAACGCTGTGTGCCTATGTGCGGGAGAATGCGCCTGCGGCAGGGTGCGAGCCGTTTCCAGTAACGATTTTGAATGAAGGCAATCACGATCTAAAGCGAAGTAACATAGATTGGAGCATCGCTAAAAATTGGTGGCAGAGCGCATTTAACTCAGCGTTAGAATCATGGGTCGGGACTTTAGATTTACCACGCGCGGATGTTCAAGCGGTTCTGACCGTGTTGGGACGACGTAGCAAGGAGCGGGTGCAGTACGAGATCGGAGTGAATTCAGAGAAACCGGTATATCGATTAAACCTGAGCTACACTAACCTTCGCAGAGCGGACTTGCAGAGTGGAAATTTCAAAAATGCACTCTTCCATCGAACATATATGGAAGGGACAGATTTTGGTGAAGCAAATCTGGAACGCGCTCACCTCTATAGAGCTCATCTAGAATGCTTGCATTTTGGTAAGGCAAATATGGAGAGAGCGAACCTCAGCGAAGCCTATGTGCGTGGCACCAATTTCTTCAGAGCCAATATGGAGAAAGCCGATTTCTGTAATGCACACATGGAAGGGGTCTCCTTAATCAACGCTCGATTAGGAAGTGCAAAATTTATTAATACGCAACTGGAAGCTGCAGATTTAAGAAATTTGAATTTAGTAAATACTGACTTTAGGGAAGCAAATCTTGAAGGCGCAGATCTTAGCGAGCCTGGTTTCAGAAGCGAGGTGCAACACCGTGACGGATTTTGGTATCCGTCTGTCGCTAAACAAAAAACGGTGTTGCGATGTCAGATTACACACATCTTACGAGCGTTGAAAGAGACCGGATTGCCGAATTGCGCGCTGA
>CALFVD010000132.1 GCA_937928005.1 uncultured Neomegalonema sp.
GATCACCGCCCCCCGCACCCGCGCCGCCAGCATCCCAGCGGCAAACCCGCTCGCCGCCGCCAACCGCCCTGCATGAAGCTCAGGATATCCGCCGGGCAAAAACACCGCATCCGCCGCCCCATCCGGCCCCTCATCCGCCAAGGGTGAGAACGGCACAACCTCCGCCCCCGCCGCCCGCCAATCGGCCAGCATATGCGGATACGCGAACCCGAACGCCGTATCGCAGGCCACCGCCACCCGCTGCCCCAACGGCGACAGGCGCACCGGCTCTCCCCCGGCGGCAACAGGCTCCGCCAGCGCGCAAATCGCATCCAGATCGCACCCCGCCTCCACCGCATCGGCGGCCCGATCCAGAAACGCCGCCAAATCCCCGCGCTCCGATGCCTGCACCAGCCCTAGATGCCGCGACGGCGTCGCCAGCCCCTCATCTCGCCGCAGCGCGCCGAGCACCGGGCACACGGTCGACACCGCCGCCCGCAGCATCGCCTCATGCCGCGCAGACCCCACCCGGTTCAGGATCACCCCCGCCACCCGCACATCCGCCCGCCAAGTCGCCAACCCGGCCACGACCGCCGCGACGGTCTGCGCCGTCCGCCCCGCATCCACCACCAGCACCACCGGCACCCCCAGCGCCGCCGCCACATCCGCCGAAGACCCCCGCCCCAGCGGTGAGTCCGGCGAAGGCGCCCCATCGAACAGCCCCATCGCCCCCTCGACCACCAGCAACTCGACCGAAGCCTCCGGGTTGTTATCTGGTCGCGTTTTTGCGACGCCAAACCGTTCCGGTTCGGCTGGAAAACGCTTGAGCATTATCGCCGCCCGCGCCCGCACCTGCGCCGCACCCGCACACCAAGGATCGAGAGAAACACAAGGATGCCCGGTCGCCGCCGCATGAAAAGCCGGATCAATATAATCCGGCCCGGACTTCCCCGACGCGACCGCCACCCCCCGCCGCGCAAACGCCCGCAACACCCCAAGCGTAACTGTCGTCTTCCCCGCCCCGGAGGACGGCGCTGCAATCAACAGACCGCGCGTCATGTAGGGGTCACGAACCGCGCATCAGGGATCACCGCCACCGGCGTCATCTCCACCAGAAATTCCGGCGACCCCAATCCCGCCACCATGACCGATGTACTCACCGGCAAGGGATCACCCGTCAAAAACCGCGCCCGAACCGGCTGGATCAGCGCCAGATCACCGGGCCGCAGATAATATGTCGTGACCGAAACCAGATCGCCCAGCCGCCCGCCGACCACCGCCAACATTGCCTCGATATTACGAAAGCATTGCTCCGCCTGCGCCGCCACGTCGCCCGCCCCGACGATCAGCTCATCGGCATCCCAAGCGACCTGCCCTGTTAAATGCACCAGCCGACCCGCCCCGGCGGCCACGCCCATCGAAAACCCGCGCCCCCGCGCGCCCCAGACCGATGGCTCATCGAAACCCACATGGCACATTGCTTCCTCCTCCATCAGGCGATCAACATGATACGTGACCCTGCTTCCTCAAATTTCGCCCGTCGCGGCGGCAAACACCTCTGCGCCCGTCATGGTCTTCGTGTCATTCGCAAAGGCGTAATGGTCCGGTTTGCTATCAATGAAAATCTGTACCCCCATCGCGAGATCATCCGAGCTTTCCAATGCCCCGACCCAAAGGTGGATCATGCTGTCATCTTTCATCTTCCAGAACAGATGCGTGCCGCAATCGGCACAAAACCCCCGATGCCCATAATCTGAACTAGCATAGGTCTTCACCGGCGCGCCGTCATCGATCCTCAGGTCTGAAACGGCCACGGCCATCGCCGGACCACCCCAGCGCCGACAAGTCGCGCAATGACAAGCGAGATAATGCGACTCGGCGACATCTGCTTCAAACGTCACGGCTCCACAAACGCAGGCACCTTTTCGTGTGTCGGTCATTGGTTGGCTCCATCCGGTTTCTCGATCCAGACAGCTTGCGAAGCCACGCAAAGCCGTCAAGGCAGATTCTCTGAGGACACCAGATACTACGCTGTCAGTAATGGCGGACTATTTCCTTCCGCGATGCATACATGCCACTGCAAGAACACACGCTCTGAACGTCGAAGAAACCATCACGATATGGGCTTTTCGCTCCACCACCCCCCGCCGCGCAAACGCCCGCAACACCCCAAGCGTAACCGTCGTCTTCCCCGCCCCGGAGGACGGCGCGGCGATGACGAGGCCGTTACGCGCCCAATCCCCCTCTTTCATGCGTCCACCCTAAGATGCAAACCATCGTCGTACCCCGCGCGGGCGAGGTATCCACTTTCTAACACTTAAGCGCATTTTTGTTTGTAGAGAGGCATTGCTCAAACTCTGCCAGCGTGGCTACCGAATTAATTTGAGATGGTAAAATTCCAATTTTTTCAATCGCTTGCCTTATTCTATCCAGATCATCGGAACTGTGATAACTGAAGCTCCAAGAGGCATTAGGAAGTCTGGCGGATATTTCTTTAAAATAGCACAAATCGATATAATTCATGGAATGACCTCGCACAGAAACTCGGTCAATGTTCCGCAGACTTTTCAACCATTGATTAAGATTAATCAATACATCGTCCGTTGGTTTTTTCGATTTTCTTAAATAATTATAGTATATGTTCCCTTGAATATCTGGTAGATCGTCTTTGTGTTGAGGTATCGGTGGAATTTCTCCGTGATCTACGATCAGATTGTCATTTTTTTTACGCCTTCCATGAATATAAAAAATTTCTTTCGGATCAATTCCGTAAATAATTTCCAGGGTTTCCGTATAGTTAAAATTAATAAACCGACTGCCGTCTCCAAAATTTACACTACGTCTATCCCCTGATACTTCTATTTGTGAAATCCAATCGCGAAATGTATCATATATACCAATAAAATTTGTGACAAATTCAGCTGTCAATGCTTCATCCATATATATTTCATACATATATTCAGATATATTTTCTTTAGATTTATCAATGAAATAATCCTCGTTCAACAGCCCCAAGCTGCTTTCAAAATCGCACCAACACCAATTCAAATAACTTTGATCCCCGTCAAAATCCTCCAAGTCTAAGCCCATGCAATCATGTGATTTTAGAAATATGTCTGATATTATTTCATAATTGGCACAAGAATTTTCCTCTGCGAATTCATGAAATTTTGCATAGGAAGTTTCAAGTCCATGATGCAAATCGAACCCATTCCCGATGATAAAAATTTCGGACAACACAGTATCCTTATATTTGCTGATGAACTTAGTGAGCAGAGCTTTTCACCCCGTCTCCAGCCCCCCATAATCCCGCACCTTCAACGGATCGATATCCCGCACCGGCTCGCCCGCCATCTGCCCGATCCAGTCGAGCGCCTGCCGCATCAGCGCGACGCGCCCGATGCAGATGATCGCGGGGGGCGACAGGCCCGCCTCGGCGATATCCACCTCCGCGCAGCTCAGCGTACTCTCGACCACCCGCATGTCCGCCCGCGTCGCATTCGTCACCACCGCCACCGGATCATGCGGATCGCGCCCCCCGGCCAGCAGCCCCGCCACAATCGCGGGCAGCGTCTTCATCGACATATAGCACACGATCACCGGCGAGGATTTCGCCATCGCCGCCCAGTCAATCCGGCTCGGCGCATTCCCGCTCTGGTCATGCCCGGTCACGAAGGTCACCGCCTGATTCACGTCGCGATGCGTCACCGGGATGCCCGCATAGGCCAACCCGCCGATGCCCGCACTGATCCCCGGCACGATCCGCACCGGCACGCCCTCCCCGATCAGCGTCTGCGCCTCCTCACCGCCGCGCCCGAAGACGAACGGATCGCCCCCCTTCAGCCGCAGCACCCGCTTGCCCGCCCGCGCGTGCTCGATCAGCCGCAGCGAGATATCGCGTTGTTTCGGCGAGGGTTTTCCGCCCCGCTTGCCCGCGTATTCCACCTCGCAGCCGGGCCGCGCCCAGCCGAGGATATCCTCGCCGACCAGCGCGTCATAAACTACCACATCCGCTTGCCGCAGTGCATTGAGCGCGTGTAGTGTCAGCAGCCCCGGATCACCCGGCCCCGCCCCCACCAGCCACACCCAGCCCGGCTGAAGCTCCGGCCATTCCGTCACGCCACGCGGCATATGATAAAGCTCATCCATCCCCGCAAACTACGCCGAACCCGCCCCCATGCGAAGCCGGAATCGACATTGAAATGCGCTTATGCGTCAGGTCGATCCCGCCGCACCATCCGCACCAGCGTAAAGCTGATCGTCATCAACAAGAACCACGCCCCCAGCTTGCCGACCGGCACGGGTCGCCAGCCATCGACCTGCGACGGGTAGAGCCACGTTCCCGTCACACTGCCGATATTCTCGGCGATATAGATCAGGACCGCCGCCAGCACGAAGAAAGCAATCAAAGGCACGCGAAAGCCCCCGGCCCCGAACTGCGCCATCGTGCGCCCGTAGAGCAGGAAGATCACCGCAAACAAACCCAGCCGGATATCCATGACAAAGTGATGCGTGAAGAAATTCACGTAGATCGCCACCGCCAGCAGCGCCCCGGCCCATTCCGGCGGCGCCCGCTCCAGCCGCATGTCGGAGAGCCGCCAGAACCGCGCGATATAGCTGCCCACGGCGGAATACATGAATCCCGTGAACAGCGGCACGCCCCCAATCGCCAGCAGTGACGGCTCCGGGTAGACCCACGATCCAATCGCGGTCTTGAAAACCTCCATCACCACGCCGACGACGTGGAACACCCCGATAACCCGCGCCTCCGCCCAAGTCTCGCGCCCCGTTGCGAGCAGCCAGCCCTGCGCAGCGACAACCACGACAAACAGGAAGTCATAGCGATGAAGCACCCAATCATCGCCCCAAATCGCCGCCGTCACCAGCAGCAGCGCCAGAATCCCGATCCCAAACACCGCCGCCCGCGCCTGAATCACGACGAATCTGCGCAACACGTCGATCATATCGTTCCCGTAAGATAATACGCATCCTCGGCCTCGTGCCGGGGTCTCGCGGAACGGCTCACCGACTGCCGTGGCCCCGGATGACCGCTCCGCGTTCTCCGGGGGTGCAGGTCATCGCAATCCACCCTTCTACCGCCCCTCGAAGCTCGGCATCCGTTTTTCCAGAAACGCCGTCGTTCCCTCTAGAAAATCGCGCGTTCCCGCCGCTTCCGCCTGCCCCGCAGCTTCATGCGCCATTTGCGCGGCCATGTCGTTCTCTAGGCTTTTGCGCATCGCCTTTTTGATCAGCGCAAACGACCGCGTCGGCCCCTTCGCCATCGCCGAGGCCAGCCCCCGCGCCTCCTGCATCAATGCCTCATCCGGTACTGATTTCCAGATCAGCCCCCATTCGGCGGCCCGCACGCCATCCACCGGCTCGGTCGTCATCGCCATCCCCATGGCCCGTTGCAGCCCGACCATGCGCGGCAGGAAATACGTCAACGCCACATCCGGCATCAGGCCGATCCGCGCGAACGCCACCACGAATTTCGATCCATGCCCCGCCACCACGATATCCGCCAGCAGCGCGAGGCTCGCCCCCGCCCCCGCCGCCGTCCCATTCACGGCTGAGATGACCGGCAGCGGACAATCGAGAATCGCCTTGGCCATCGGCTCGTATTCCTCGCGCAGCGTGCGTTCCACATCTGGAATGCCCGTTTCCGTCTCGCCCAAATCTTGTCCAGAGCAAAAGCTACGCCCTTCCCCGGTTAGCAGCACAACCCGCGCTTTTTCGGCCTCCGCCCGCTGAACCGCATGGGCCAGCTCGGACCGCATCGCCGCATTCAGCGAATTCAGTGTGTCGGGACGGTCGAGCGTGATCTCGGCGACATCACCCGACAGGACGTAACGGATCGCGGTATACTCGGCCATCTGCGGCACCCTTTTCTTTTCATCATGTACGCCCCAGTCGATAACAGAAGGCGGCCCGGACGCAAGGTTGACGAAGGGGCGCGAGCGATAGATTCGCCCTTCCTAAATGCGACCTTTATGGTCACGACACCCAAGCGGTTGATTTTACTCGACTTCACCTCTGCAAATCAGCGAAACCCGCCGCTTGACAGGGTTTTGACCCATGCCTATGTTGCGCCCGATTTCACGACGCATCCTGCGGTTCGTGGCGATTTTCAGGAGCGATACATGGCCCCGATGCGGCCCGGTTCACCGGAGGGTGATGCGGAAACCGCACAGGAGCGCGAGGCTTTGGACAGACTCACCAGGCGCATCGAAGCGGCGCGCGAGGGGGTATCGACCAGAAAGCCAAAGGCACCGGGCAAGTATCAGGGATTGTCAATCGCTTGGCGCATGGTGCTTGAACTGGTTATCGGCTGTGCCTTTGGGGCGGCCATAGGATACGCAATCGACGAAGCGACGGGTTTGCGCCCGTTGTTTTTGGTAGTATTCGGCGCGCTTGGTTTTGCCGCCGGAGTAAAGACGATGATGGCCTCCGCGCGACAGATGCAGCGTAAGGCGGACGAGGGAGACGGGTTTGGCGGCTAAGAGCACCGATGGCGGACTGAACATCGATCCGATGCACCAGTTCGTGATTCAAGACTGGATCCCAATCGACCTCGGTTTCGTGGATCTCTCCTTCACGAATTCGGCCTTCTTCGCGTTTCTCGCCGTAGGTCTGGTATCGCTCTTCTTCCTGATGTCGATGAGCAATCACGCGCTCGTCCCGACTCGGATGCAGTCGATGGCGGAATCGCTCTATGAATTCGTCCGCAATATGGTGCATGATTCCTGTGGTGATGCGGGGTTGAAGTATTTCCCTTACATCTTCACGCTGTTCCTGTTCATCCTCGGCTGTAATCTGCTCGGTATGGTGCCCTACTCCTTCACCGTCACCAGCCATTTCGCTGTTACCGTCTTTCTTGCCCTTGCGGTGTTTATCACTGTTACGGCTATCGGATTCATTCGCCACGGTATCGGCTTCCTGTCCTTCTTCTGGCCCATGGATGCGCCCGCTGCAATGCGGCCCGTCCTCGCCGTGATTGAGGTCATCTCCTATTTCGTGCGCCCCGTCAGCCATTCGATCCGCCTCGGCGCGAACATGATGGCGGGTCACGCGGTCCTGAAAGTGTTCGGCGGTTTCGTCGGCGCACTGGGCGTTTTCGGGGTCATCCCGATTGCCGCCATTGTGGGGGTTACTGCCCTCGAATTCCTCGTCGCAGTCATTCAGGCATATGTCTTTGCCATCCTGACCTGCGTCTACCTCCACGACGCGCTGCACATGCACTAACGCAAACCAGCGTTCACACACGACTTTTTCTATAGCCATTCCAATCAAAGGAGCACCATCATGGAAGGCGATATCGGCAACATGGGTCAGTATATCGGCGCTGGACTCGCATGCATCGGCATGGGCGGCGCAGGCATCGGCGTGGGCCATGTCGCGGGGAACTTCCTCAGCGGCGCCCTGCGCAACCCGGCGGCAGCCAAGGAACAGACCGCAACCCTCTTCATCGGCATCGCGTTTGCCGAAGCACTGGGCATCTTCTCGTTCCTCGTCGCTCTGCTTCTGCTCTTCGCTGTTTGATACAGTAGAGTAGACCAAATCCAAGGTCGGGCAGTCCTGTCCGGCCTTTCTACCCCGATCTGGAGGCCACGGATGGCTACGACCGATCATTCTGAAGCGGGCGGCGAGCACGCTGGCGGAATGCCACAACTGGAATTCGATACGTGGGCATCCCAGATTTTCTGGGCGGCCATTGCGCTGTTTCTGCTTTACCAGATTCTCGCAAAGCGCATCATGCCGCGCATTGCGACCGCGCTAGAAGATCGGCATCACGCCATCGCCGATGACCTTGATAGCGCCGCAGAACTCAAGCTGAAAGCCGAAGGCGCGCAGGCGACCTATCAACAGGCTCTCGCCGACGCAAAAGCCCGCGCCAACGAAATCGCCGACAAGACCAAAGCCGAGATCGCCGAACAGGTCGATGCGGCCAATGCAAAGGCCGAAGCCGAGATCGCCGCCCGCACCGCAGAGGGCGAGCAGCGCATCGCCGAAATTCGCGCCGCCGCCGCCACCAGCGCCAAGCAAGTGGCTCAGGAAACTGCGCAAGCTATCGTCGAGAAGCTCGCCCCCGGTAGCGCCGATGCAGGCACGATTTCCGCCGCCGTCGAGCGCGCACTTGCTGCAAGGGGAATGGCCCAGTGACCGATAAGCTCGCAATCCTAATCGGCTTTGTCATCTTCATCGGCATCATCGTCTATATGAAGGTGCCACAGATGATTGCCGGGATGCTCGACGCCCGCGCCAACCGCATCCGCGCCCAGCTAGAAGAGGCCCGCGAAGCCAAGGAAGAGGCACAAACGCTTCTTGCGTCCTTTGAGCGCAAGCAAGCCGATGTTCAGCGCGATGCAGACGAGATCGTCCGCCGCGCCAAAGCCGAGGCAACCGCCGCATCAGAGCAGGCACAGGCCGATCTGCAAACCTCCATCGCGCGCAAGCTGAAAGCCGCCGAGGATCGCATCGCGCAGGCCGAAGCCTCCGCCACCCGCGAAGTCCGCAACGCCGCCGCCGCCGCCGCCGCCGCTGCCGCTCGCGAATCCATCGGCGGTGGCCTGTCAGCTTCCAGCGCCGAAGCGATGCTCGATGACGGCATCGCAACTATCGGATCGCGCCTGAACTGATAACAATCGCTACACATCGTAGAAACAATCCGAAACGCCGCTTCAAGATTTGAAGCGGCGTCTTCTTTTTTAGTATTCCTACATGTAGATGCTGCGAGACAGTATACGGTTTACGGCTAATGCGCGAAACTCTCCCCTCTACGGGGGCAGTTGGGTGGGGGTCTCCCCGCCCATTACAATGTATCGGGTCGAGACCCCCACCCCCCGCCCTCCCCCAAAAGGAGAGGGAGCAGGCCACACCCTATCTTATCTAGCGGAAATCGTATTCCCCGGAGGCCCGACCATGACCGACACCCCCACCCCCCTGATGCAGGGCAAACGCGGCCTCGTTATGGGCGTCGCCAACGACCATTCCATCGCATGGGGCATCGCTCGCACCCTCGCCGCACAGGGCGCACAGATGGCCTTCACCTATCAGGGCGACGCTTTCGGAAAGCGCGTTCGCCCCTTGGCCGAAAGCGTTGGTTCCTCCGTCGTCCTACCCGCCGATGTACAGGATGCCGAAAGCCTCGATACCGTCTTCTCAACCCTCGAATCCGAATGGGGGGGTATCGATTTTCTTGTCCACGCCATCGCCTATTCCGACAAAAACGAGTTGAAAGGCCGGTATGTTAACACCACTCGCACCAACTTCTTGAATACAATGGATATTTCCTGCTTTTCACTCACCGATCTGGCCAAACGTGCCCAACCTCTGATGACGAATGGCGGTTCCATCATCACACTCACTTATCTTGGCGCAGAGCGCGTCTTGCCCAATTACAACGTCATGGGCGTCGCGAAGGCTGCGCTTGAGGCGAGCGTCCGCTACCTTGCCGCGGATCTGGGGCCGGATGGTATCCGCGTTAACGCCATATCCCCCGGCCCGATGCGCACACTTGCCGGTTCCGCCGTCGGCTCCGCCCGCAAGGTCTATAACTTCAACGCCAGCAACTCACCCCTGCGCCGGACTGCGACCCTCGACGAAGTCGGCGGTGCCGCGCTTTACCTGCTTTCCGACATGGGCGGCGGCACTACTGGCGAGACGATCTACGTCGATAGCGGCTACCACGCGATGGGGATGGTGGCGGAGGAAAACCTCGTTTAACCCTCCATCAACTACCACGCGAATCGGCATAGTTGAGAATCGCTCCCATTTCTGGTACATGTGTAAAGGCTAAACGTACTATTCTTTGTGGAGACGACCGATGGCGACTGGTACCGTGAAGTGGTTCAACCCAACGAAGGGTTACGGATTCATTGAACCAAGCGAGGGCGGCAAAGACGTATTCGTCCATATTTCTGCGGTGCAAAATGCCGGATTGACCGGATTGGCCGACGGACAGAAAATCAATTACGAGGTTGAGACTGACCGGCAAGGGCGTAGCTCCGCTGGATCACTCGAACCGCAAGATTAACGAATGCCCGCTTCACTAAAGCGAATTGCGATTATTCTGAATCACCAAGCGCCATATTTTGCGCGGCTCTTGGCGTGAAATATGGCTCAGGTTTATCGCAAATCGCTATAAAGCGAATTGCGATCATCCTGAATTACAAAGTGCCGTGTTTCGTGCGGCTCTTAGCGCGCAACACGGCTCAGGTTTATCGTAAATCTCTATAGCGGGCTTTGTTGTTTTCACACCGCAGATCGTGCCGTTTTCCGGCGGCGCGCCAATGCAGCTCCGGCAATAATCAGCACAGCAAAGGGCGCTGGCTCATTGACAACGCCACGTCCAACCGCCGTGAACACATTGTTCTGCATCCAATCAATCCCCGTATTATCGAGGATAATATCCGACAAGCTGCGATTATTGATCCATGTCAGGATTTCGCCCTCAAAGATCGATTCGTACCAATAGCGATCCCCATCACGCAGCCGCGTAAATTGGTCGCCAATAATTGCCGCATTCAGCGCCCCGACGATTGCGCCATCAACCGGCGTTTCCAATATTGCGCCGATAAATGGGTCCAAGCCATCCGGCGTAGCGCCATACATCGCCGCCAATTCCGACGCCAGAACCGGGTCATCCGTCACTGCATCCCAGCTTGCCACCGTGTCGAGACCATAGGCGGCACGCAGTAGATTGTAATCCGCGACCCCTGTATCACGCCCCCGCGCCACATTTCGCGCGAGCAGGTCACTCGGCTCACCATCCCCTGCATCGAGGAAATTGCGCAGCTCGTTTGACATCGCCGCATCCACCGCCATCGCATCCTGCGCCGCCAGCCCGCGCAACAGCGGATCAGCCCCTCCCGCCTCAAGAAAAGTCTCCGGCGAAAAGAACCCGTCTCGAAGCTGCAAGTGCCCTTGCGCAATCACGCTGCCATCTTCGGCTAGGCGTTCCAATTCATCCGGGATCATCGAGTGACAGAAACGAAACGCGCAGGTCGAAAACTCATTCGTCATCCCCGCATTCACGCTTGAATCATAGCCGTCATAGGCGTCCAGCCCATTCTCCCCCAGCAAGCGCGGCAACCACTCATTATACGTCACCGCCTGAATCTGCGCCCCAACCAATGCACGCGATTCCTGATACACCCGCTCCCCCGACCAATCAGGGTTCACATCCACAAGACTATCAGCAATACGGTTATGCTCCCGCGCGAAGACGGTATGCATCGAAATCAACTGCTGCTGTTCATTCACCCGGATATCACCCGCGATGAAATTACCATCCGCATCACGCGGCAGGTTCCCATCTTCGCCAAGACGTAGCCGCCCGGTCCCATCATTAGCGCGCAAATTCGTCGCCGTGGCCGCATCCGAGCCATAGACCATCGAGGCGTCCATATACGCGCTGATCTCGTTGACCGGCGTACCAAGGCTACCAGCACGGTCAACATTGCCCATATTGCCGCCCAGCGCCAAGTCACCACTGCCTGCGGTTTCCCCCGTCAGCGTAATGTCATGGTCAACAAATTGCCCCCATGCCCAAAACATGCTGCTCAAGCCAGCGGTCCCAGTGTCATTCGATGCCGTGCCGCCCATGGTGTTCGATACGGTGCGCGCATCCGGGCCATCGGGGCGGGCCAGATCGGTTGAGCCGGTCGTTGCGCCAGCGCGAGAGAGTACGGCACTACCCGCGCTGCCCCAATCTGAGTTGGTAAGGTTGTTGCCTAGCCCTGAATAGGAACGGTAGCTATTGCCATCCACGATGATATCACCGCTCGCCGCTACTATGCCCGTCGAGCAACTAACGACTGCACCATTTCCATCGGTACACAGCGCCGTTGCCCCGGCTTGGGACGCAGAAAAAGCGCCAAGAGCGACACAAGACAAAGCCAGAAAACGTCGCATCCGATTCTCCCGATCAAAACTATTCGGGAGAATATCACGCAATTATCACGCCATCGTGAACACGCATAGTTTATGAGGCCTTAAGCGATTCCCGTAGGGCGCGGATGCGGATCAGGGCGGCGCTATCGGCGTCGTCATCCTCGGTAACGAGGGTTTCGCCCCATGGATCGTCTTCGGGTTTCACCTGCGTGTCCCAGTCTTCCCAACCATCCGAAAGGTCGCCAAGCGACTGATCGCCGGGGTCGTTGGAGCCATAATCGAAGGCCGTTGCACCAGCCGCCGCAACCGCCGCGCCCGCACCGGCAATCCCCGTCGCCGCCGCCGCAATACCGGCTTTCTCGGTCTTGTCAGATTTCCAATCTGCCTTAATCGAGTCGCGCAGCTTGTCGAGATTAGGCTTACGCCATGTCGCGGTATCCACGGTCTTCGGTGGAATGGGTGCCGCCACCGCTTTGGTTTCATCGCGGAAGATCGTCTCAAAATCATCCGGCATCGTCTCTTCAAAGCGATCATCATCAGAGCGCGAAACCTTACCCTTTGCAGGGGGGATCGAATCGCCCAGCATACGCCGCTTACGGCCTGTTACGCCATTTTGATACACGTCATTATCATCAAATATATCTGCGCGACGCTTGCGGCGACCCCGGAACAACGTCCACCCCACGAGGCACGCAATACCGGCGAGCATCAACCCCAGCAGTCCCAGCAATCCGGCGGTCGGCAAGCCAAGGCTCTCGGCAACATCACCTAATGAAGCCCGCATCCGCCCCCAGAAACCGCTCGCCTTATCCTGCACCGTCGATGCACTGGCGCTTGCACCATCACGCGCACGGGTCAGAAGCCCAGACGCCTTCTCGCTATTTGTCGCGGAGGTGGGTTTCGCGGGCTTACTCGGAACATCCGGGCTGGCGGCAGGGGCATTGCTATTGGCCTCGATCCGCGAAAGCTCTTCGCCCAGCGGGTCGATAAAATCCAATTGCGCCTGAGCAAAGGCCGATGCGCCAAGCATGGCACAGACCAGCGCCCCAATACCAAAGCGCCGACCACTTCGTTTCGCCGCGACCACGGAAAGGACCGACACCTGTTTCTTGATGACCCGGATATCCATGAGCTAACCCCCGATTCGTCCCACCATGGGACAATGAAACTCTATCGGGAGTGAACATTCAAGTTATGAGCCAGAATGATCTAAGGTCAGTCTGAATTTTCGGATACGGGATCATTTTGCACCACATAGCCGACTGCCGGGGTTTGACGGCTATGTTCTGAAGCGGCCTATCGCACCTGTGAAGGTGACAATGAAAATAGAGGCTCTTTTTTGAATTCGCAGTTAAGGTGTTGCCGCATTCGAATCCGTAAAAACATGCGATTGGAAAAATTATGGGCTCAACGAAGGTAACAGACGAAACCATAGCAGCCTACACTATTTCAGGAATCTATCCGATGTATTTGACGAAGATCGAAAAAAAGGGCCGCACCAAAGCGGAACTCAATCAAGTCATCGCTTGGTTAACAGGTTTCGATGACGACGCGCTTGATGCACAGATAGGTCAGAATGCGACATTCGAGTCATTCTTTGGGGACGCAACTCTCAATCCAAACGCACACATGATCACCGGTGTGATTTGCGGCTATCGTGTTGAGGAAATTGAGAACCCGCTTACGCAAAAGATCAGATACCTAGACAAATTGGTGGACGAACTCGCAAAGGGCAAAAAGATGGAAAAGATACTGCGAAGCACTCAGTGATAGCAGCGCTGCATACCGCAAAGTTAGGAGAATTTTCTGGCATTTTTATCTCGATCACTCGCTCATCGGACTAGCCGTTCATGGCCAACCGCAGACTCAACGCCCCCGTTTTCAAAGGCTGGTTCCAAATATAAACCAGCCTTCGAGCTACTCTCAATTCCACCAGTCTGAACACTCAGGAAAAAGCATCGGCCTCCGATGCCTTGCGTTCCGCCATATAGGCTTGCAATGCCACATCCTTTTCCTCGTCGAGGGGCGGCGGCACGTATTCTTCCAGCATCCGTTTCCAAATCGCATTAGCCCGCTGCGCAGAATCCTTCTTGCCTTCCACCTCCCACTGCTCGAACGAGCCGTTATCGGTGGTGGTCGATTGGTAGAATGCCGTCTGGAAATTGGCCTGTGTATGGGCACAGCCGAGGAAATGCCCCCCCGGTCCAACCTCACGCATGGCGTCCATACCCTGCGCGTTTTCGCTCAAGTCGATGCCCTTGGCGAAAGTGTGCATCATACCGAGCTGGTCGCAATCGAGAATAAATTTCTCGTAGGACGCAACCAGCCCTCCCTCCAACCACCCGGCGGAATGCAGCATGAAGTTCACGCCGCCCATGACCGCCGGAATAATCGTCGCGTTCGTCTCATAAGCCGCCTGCGCATCGACCGATTTCGACCCGCATAGCGCCCCACCCGACCGGAACGGCATATTGAATCGCCGCGCCAGCTGCGCCGCACCGTAGAGTACCAGCGCAGGCTCCGGCGTGCCAAAGGTCGGCGCGCCCGTCTGCATCGAGATATTCGCCGCAAATGTGCCAAAGATCACCGGCGCACCGGGGCGCACAAGTTGCGCAAAGGCCGACCCCGCCATCACCTCACATAATACCTGCGTCAGCGTGGCCGTAACCGTCGTGGGCGACATTGCGCCCGCAAGGATGAAGGGTGAAACGATGCAGGCTTGATTGTTCTGCGCGTACACATCCAGCGCGCCCAGCATCGTACCGTCCAGCGTCATCGGCGAGTTACAGTTAATCAGGCTGGTCAGCACGGTGTTCTGTTGAACGAACTCCTCGCCAAAGACGAGATTGCACATATTGATCGTGTCTTGCGCGCGCTCGGGTGCGGTGACCGAACCCATGAACGGCTTATCGCTATACTTAATATGCGCGTAGACCATATCGAGGTGACGCTTGTTCACCGCGATATCGCAAGGCTCACACACCGTTCCACCGGAATGGTGCATGTAAGGGTTCGCATAGGCGAGTTTGACGAAGTTGTTGAAGTCCTCGATCGTGGCGTAGCGGCGACCCTTCTCGATGTCAGAAACAAAAGGCGGGCCGTAAACCGGCGCAAAGACGGTGGACTTACCGCCGATGGGCACGCTGCGTTCCGGGTTGCGGGCGTGCTGTGTGTAGTGCGACGGAGCGGTCTTGATCAGCTCGCGCAACATACCGCGCGGAAACCGCACGCGCTCTTCGGAACGGTCGACCGTTGCGCCCGCCTTTTCCCACAGATCCAATGCGCGGGGGTAATCTTTGAAGCCGATGCCGATTTCTTCCAGCACTTTGTCGGCGTTGTTCTCGATGATCGACAGCGCCTCTTCGTCGAGAACCTCGAATTCTTTGAGGGACCGTTGAATCGCAGGCATCTGTACGACTTGAGGCTTCGCGCGGGCCGCCCGCCGGGCATCTGCGCCACCGCCGCCGCCTCGTCCGCGCCGCGTGCGGGCCGGTGCATCCGTCGTTGTTCCATCGGTCATAGAGACTCTCCCATTGGGGAAATGTGCGATACAATCCGAGATTAAAGCGTTCCGGTCTACGACTCTGCCGGATTTCGGCGCTCAGAGAGGCGATAGCGACATGACCCGACGATTGGGGCAAACACGCGCCGGAAAAGCTGGTCATTCCAGAGGAATGCTGCATTTTTAGGCATGATGCTGGTTGCAAAGGATGAGAGGCGTCGATGATAAACCGCCGGAATTTGCTACTGAGTGCGGGTGCGATATCCGCCCTGCCCCGCTTCGCGAACGCTGCGGACCCTCGCCTGATGCTGAAGCCGCAAAAGGGGATGGCACGGCTCGGCCCCGCCGATGTGCCGGAAACGGAGATCTGGGGCTACAACGGCACGGTTCCGGGGCAAGAGGTGCGGGTTCGGCAAGGCGAAAAGGTTCGCACGACGCTCGACAACGGACTGGAACAGCCGACGACGATCCACTGGCACGGCATTCGAATCGAGAATGCGATGGATGGCGTGACGGGCCTCACGCAAGACCCGGTGAAGCCGGGCGAACAGTTTGACTACAGCTTCACAGTCCCTGATGCGGGGACGTTTTGGTATCACCCTCACAATCGAACCTGGGAGCAAATGGCGCGTGGGCTGTATGGTCCTCTGATCGTCGAGGAGGCGGAGCCGCCCGCCTATGATCGCGACCTCGTGCTGATGCTGGACGATTGGCGGCTCGGCGAAGATGGGCAAATCGATGAAGAGAGCTTTGGCTCGTTGCGCGATTGGTCGCACGCGGGACGCCTCGGGAATTGGCCAACGGTGAACGGCGCGCCGCAGCCGGACTATCCGGTCAAACAGAATGAGCGTTTGC
>CALFVD010000133.1 GCA_937928005.1 uncultured Neomegalonema sp.
GGCCACCGGGGAGGTGGCGAAACCGCGCTTTTGCCTTCGAAGCGTATGGTAGAAGTGTGCCGGGCGACCTGTAAGCCGGGTTCTGTCCCGCCTGCCGAAGCAGGCATAGACGGTCATTCATCTGGGACGCCGGTTGCCCGACGCCTCGTGCAGCCTACCCGGATGACACGCCTTGGCCCGCGCCGGGACGCTTGCGCGTCCCTGCCATCCCTATTCGGCCTTGCTTCCGGTGGGGCTTGCCATGCCCCCCTCGTTGCCGAGGGGGCGGTGCGCTCTTACCGCACCGTTTCACCCTTACCGCGCTAGGCACTGCGTGCCGCGCACGGCGGTTTGCTCTCTGTGGCGCTATCCCTGAAGGCGGCGAACCGCCCCCGCCGGGCGTTACCCGGCGCCGTGGCCTCGTGAAGCCCGGACTTTCCTCGACCCTTGCGAGCCGCGACCGTCCAGCCGCCCGACACGCAGGGAGCGGTAGGCAAGAACAGGTGAGGCGTCAAGCCGCATCATTCCGCCATGAACAAGTCGAGGATTGACAGGCCGGGCACCCATCGGCCACATGCCGGTGAACGGGGGACGAACACCAAACATGACCGAAGCCACAGATATCCTACGCGATACCTTCGGGTTCGATGGCTTTCGCCCCGGTCAGGAAGAAATCGTACGGGCGGCGCTAGCGGGCGAAGATGTGCTGGCGATCATGCCCACGGGCGGCGGAAAGTCGCTATGCTACCAACTGCCCGCCCTGATCGGCGGCGGTGTGACGGTTGTGATATCGCCGCTCATCGCCCTGATGCGCGGACAAGTAGCGCAGATGCGCGAGTTGGGGATTGCCGCGCGTAGCCTGAACTCGGCCAATTCCGATGAAGAGAACGACCTTACCTATCGCGAAGCACAAGACGGCACGCTGCGCCTACTCTACCTCTCACCAGAGCGGCTGGCACGCCCCGGCACAACCACCCTGTTGTCACGTATCGGCGTGAAGGCTATCGCCGTGGACGAGGCGCATTGCGTTAGCCAATGGGGCCATGATTTCCGCCCCGAATACCGCCTGATCGGCGAAACGCGCGACCGGCTGGGCAAGGTGCAACTGCTCGCCTTCACCGCCACCGCCGACGAAATGACGCGCAAGGATATCGAGGAACGCCTGTTCCCCGCCCCGCCGCGCGTGTTCTTGCGCGGGTTCGACCGTCCAAATATCAGCCTTGCGATGACGCCCCGCGCAAACGGTCGAAAACAGCTTCTCGATTTCGTCACCGCCCATCGCGGCGAAAGCGGCATCGTCTATTGCCAGTCCCGCAAGCGGGTTGCCGATACCGCCGAATACCTGCAATCCCAGGGCATCGACGCGCGCATGTACCATGCGGGCCTACCCCCAGAGCAACGCGATGCCTGTCAGGATGCGTTCCTGCGCGAAGAGGGCGTGGTCGTTGTCGCCACGGTCGCTTTCGGTATGGGCATCGATAAACCCGACGTGCGTTTCGTTTTTCACATGGACCTGCCAAAGAACATCGAAGGTTATTATCAGGAAATCGGGCGCGCGGGACGCGACGGCCTGCCCGCCACCGCCCACGGCCTCTACGGCATGGGCGAGGTACGCCAATATCGCCAGTGGATCGACGAAGGTGGGGCGTCCGAGGAACAAAAGAATATCGAACGGCAAAAGCTTTCCACCCTCGTCGCCTTCTGCGAGGCGCTCACCTGCCGCCGCCAAACCCTGCTCGCCTATTTCGGCGAGACGGCCCAGCCTTGCAGCAATTGTGACCTGTGCCGGGGCGAGGTTGAGACGGTAGAGGGTACGGTTGAAGCGCAAAAAGCCCTATCGGTGATTTTACGAACGCGCCAAATTTTCGGCATGGAGCATCTCATCACCGTTCTACGCGGCGAACAGACCGAGATGAGCGATAAGCACGGCCACGGCGACCTGCCCACTTTTGGCGTCGGTAAAGATATCTCAAAAGTCGAATGGCGTTCGATCTTTCGACAGGTATACGCGGCGGGCTTTGCCCATATCGACATGGCGAATTACGGGCGCTGGTCGGTCACGGATGAAGGCTGGCGCGTATTGCGCGGTGAGATCGAGGTGCGCCTGCGCAAACCATCGAAACCCGCGCGCGGCGGCGGGGGAACCAGCATACCCGTCGATGCGACCGGCGCGGATGAGAACGTACTGGCCGCGCTCAAGCGCCTGCGCCGCCGCCTCGCCGATGAGCGCGACGTACCCGCTTATGTCATCTTTCCCGACCGAACGCTTATCGAAATGGCGAAGGCATTACCCGCTGACCGCGCTGCTTTGTCGCGCCTGCATGGCATTGGTGCCAAGAAACTAGACAGTTTCGGCGATCTCTTCCTCGCGGAAATCCGCGAATATGCGCAGGCGGCGATATAGCGCGTCAACCTTTCGTTACACTTTGGACCGGTGCCGCATTGGCAACCTTACCATTTGCCGCTAATCTGGCATCGCTTGATTTCGCATCTGCATGGGCTGACCCATGCAAACCGGAGGCCCATTACCGTGACGGATATCCTTGACCAGCGCCCATCCACACCATTGCTCGACAAGGTGACGTCTACCGCCGACCTGCACGACATGACAGATGCAGAACTGACCGAACTGGCCCATGAGGTCCGCTCGGAGACGGTTTCGACGGTTTCCGTGACCGGTGGCCATCTCGGCGCAAGCCTCGGAGTGGTCGAGTTGACCGTTGCGATCCATGCCGTCTTCAACACACCAAAAGACAAACTGATTTGGGATGTTGGCCACCAATGCTATCCCCACAAAATCCTGACCGGGCGGCGCGACCGCATCCGCACCCTGCGCCAAGGCAAGGGTTTGTCAGGGTTCACCAAACGCGCCGAGAGCGAATATGATCCGTTCGGCGCTGCCCATTCTTCCACCTCCATCTCCGCCGGGGTTGGTTTCGCGACCGCTTCTGCGTTGCAAGGCACCGAGGAAAACGTCATTGCCGTGATCGGCGACGGCGCAATGAGCGCGGGCATGGCCTATGAGGCGATGAACAATGCGGGTGGCCTGAAATCGCGCATGATCGTCATCCTCAATGATAACGAGATGTCCATCGCCCCCCCTGTCGGCGCGATGAGCGCCTATCTCGCCAAACTGTGGTCAGGCGGCACCTACAAGACGTTCCGCGACCTGATGAAACAGGTTACGAGCGTCTTCCCCGAGGGCATCCGCAAACGCGCCGCGCGGGTGGAGGAATACACCAAGGGCATGGCCGTTGGCGGTACGTTGTTTGAGGAGTTGGGCTTCTACTACATCGGCCCCATTGATGGTCACAACATGGACCACCTGCTGCCCGTTCTGCGCAATGTACGCGACCGGCATGACGGGCCAGTCTTGCTGCATTGCGTCACCAAGAAAGGCAAAGGCTACGGCCCCGCCGAGAATTCGAGCGACAAATACCACGGCGTCTCGAAATTTGATGTCGTTACGGGCGAGCAATCAAAGGCGAAGTCCAACGCGCCCAGCTTCACCAAAGTCTTTGGCGAAACATTGGTTCAGGAAGCACGTGAGGATGAGGGCATCGTTGCCGTCACAGCCGCCATGCCATCCGGTACAGGCATCAACCTGTTCGACGAGGCATTTCCTGAGCGTACCTTTGATGTCGGCATTGCCGAACAACATGCCGTCACCTTCGCCGCCGCACTGGCCGCCGCCGGAATGAAGCCGTTCTGCGCGATCTATTCGACCTTCCTGCAACGCGGCTATGATCAGATCGTCCATGATGTCGCGATTCAGCGCCTGCCCGTGCGCTTTGCCATCGACCGGGCGGGGCTTGTGGGGGCGGACGGCCCCACCCATGCGGGCAGTTTCGATATCGGCTATCTTGCGGCCCTACCTGGCATGGTGCTGATGGCCGCCTCCGATGAGGCCGAACTAAAGCACATGGTCCGCACCGCAATCGAGATTGATGACCGCCCAAGCGCCTTCCGCTATCCACGCGGCGAGGGGATGGGCGTCGAGATGCCCGAACGCGGCGAGGCGCTGGAAATCGGCAAAGGCCGCATCATTCGCGAAGGCAGCAAAGTTGCGATCCTGTCCCTTGGCGGGCGTCTCGGTGAAGCAATCCTTGCGGCAGAAGAACTCGATGCACGCGGCCTGACGACGAGCGTTGCCGATGCGCGCTTTGCAAAGCCCGTCGATATCGACATGGTTCTGCGCCTTGCCCGCAACCACGAAGCACTTATCATTGTTGAGGAAGGCGCAATCGGCGGCTTTGGCAGTCATGTGCTAACGCTCCTCGCCGATGCCGGTGCGCTTGATACTGGTCTGCGCGTGCGTAGCCTGCGCCTGCCCGATACCTTCATCGATCAGGACAAACCAGAACTGATGTACCGCGAAGCCGGTCTTGACGCGATGGCCATCGCCGCCGCCGCCCTCTCGGCGCTGGGCAGTGATGAAGCCGAAGTCGCGGCAATGCGTAGCGCGATGCTTGCATAGTTGACCGCCTCACCATCCCCACCATTTCGCCGTATTGTCGGGGCACACCGACGCGCATATTGCTAGTATCAGGAGCGTCCCATGCGGATCATCACCATCGCCACCGTCTGCGCCCTCACCGCGACCCTTCCTGTCGGTGCCCAGCAGGTTGAACGCATCAAGGCGCGCGGGGCGAATGCCGCCGGTGCCTGCGCCGGGTCGCTGGATATGTTGGGGCAATACATGAGCCGCGCAGCAGCTCCGAACCCCGAAAAATTGCGAGAAGTACAGCAGGCACGCGATTTCTTCGCTGAGATGCCCCGTTATCCAAACTCAGAGATTGCTGCGGCGGCACAAGCTTTTGTTCAGCTTATGAGCAACCGTATCCGCAATGCAAAAACCGCAACTGAACGCGAAGCGATCCAGCGCGAAATTGTAACGGTTTCAAGCGGATGTTATGCCTCGGCAAAGGCGGATTTAAAGGCATTCCAAAATGCTGCGCCAGGTACGGGCATTACCCCGGCTCAACCATCGGCACCAACCTATGAGGCCATGCCGGTCCAGCCCTACACAACACAGCCCCTAACCCTTGACCCGGTTCCCGCGCAATAAGCGCGTTGCTGAAGCGACACCCATGGATTTCCCGACGATGTCCGGTGCGGTTTTGGATGCGTTAGGCGCTTAATCACGTTAGGGTTACGCTACATTTGCGCATCTGCGCATTACGCCTGTATTGGTGCTTCTGCTTTGTGGTAATCCCACGCTAGTAAGAATACGCCCCACGGAGTTGCCCCATGAGCGCCCTGCTGTTTCGTCTCGCCCTTGCCGCCACCCTCACGGCAACGCCCGCTTTCGCCGAGTCAGACGCGGAAAAGCCGGAAAAAGAAAAAGCTCCTGCAGAAACCACATCGAAATCCGATGAAGAAACAAAAGGTGGTGCAGTCGAGCGGTTAGGCGTCGAAGACGCGGAATGGGCTGCCAAGCTCAGGAAACGCCATCACGAGGGCGATGTGGCGCTTGGTGTTTGTGGGGGGCGGTTGACTGCGCTGATGTGGTTCTATCAATCATCGGTCGCCGATGGCCGCGACGACCTCGAACCCGCTTACAACGCCCTGAAAGAATCCCGCGATGTTCTCAAGAAAGAGGCCGAACGCCGCGCCGTAGACGATGGCATCGGCACCAGCGTCAGCGTGATGAACGAACACAGCACGGATCTATGGGACAAACTGGTGGATGCATCAGAGACACCCGATGAATTTCAAGCAGTGCATGACAGTCTTTTCAACGATGTTCAGGAATGCCTGACACTATTTTTCCGCAAGCGCCAGAAACAAGCCGATGCTGAAGACGCCGCCAAGGAAAAGGCGGAAAAGCAAGATGATGGCGAAAAGAAAGAAGCCGAATGAGCCAGTATTCGGCCCATTCTTGAGTGGCTTTCCATGATCGATACACCAACCCTTTCGACCGTAACGCGGCTCGATCCACTCACAGGCTTTGGTATTGTCGAGCAGGAAACAAAGATACTCGCCGCCCCCTTCACCGCCCCTGGCGATAGCATCCGTATCGAAGACAGCACCGCAACCCTCCATGCCGCCACCGCGACCGACCGACAGCCTCCACCATGCCCCCATTTCGGTCATTGCGGAGGATGCCAACTCCAGCACATCAATGATGCGGCATTGGCATTATGGAAACGCGATATCATCCATGGCGCACTTACACGGCAAAACATAGAGGCCGAGGTTTCGCCGACCCAAACCATCCCCGCCGCATCGCGCCGCCGCGCACGACTGACCTTGCAGCGCACGAAAAAGACATCGCTTTTCGGATTTCGAGCACAGGGCGAGCATAGGGTTGTTGATCTCAAGACATGCGCGATCCTTACGCCCGCCCTACTCGCTGCCCTACCGAACCTGAGAAAAATCGCCCTTGCTGGCGCACCGCGCAAGCGGGCCGTGACCCTAAGCGCCACCATATCCGATACCGGCCTCGACGTTGAAATTGACGAGGCGAAGGCGCTTGATCTCGCCCTGCACCAGACGCTTGCGACGCTCGCCGAAGAAGTCGATCTCGCCCGCCTTGTCTGGAACGGCGAATTGGTGGCAGAACGCCGACGCCCCGCGCATCGCTTTGGCAAGGCCATCGTCCATCCCCCGCCCGGCGCATTCATGCAAGCGGCCATGGAGACGGAAACGCTGATCCTACCGATCATCCGCGATGCAATCGGCGATGCAAAGATCATTGCCGATCTGTTCAGCGGTTGCGGCACTTTCGCCCTGCCCTTAGCCGACCAAGCGCGCGTGGCCGCCTATGATTCGGATGCGGGCATGGTCGCCGCCCTCGACGCCGCCGCACGCGCCGTACCAGACCTGAACCCGGTAGATACAGCCGTGCGCGACTTGTTCCGCCGACCGCTTTTAGACGACGAATTAACCCGTTTCGACGCCGTGGTAATCGACCCACCTCGCGCGGGCGCAAAGGCGCAAATGCAGCGCCTTGCCGCCAGCACTGTCCCCATCATCGTCTCGATTTCCTGCAATCCGGCAACCTTCGCCCGCGATGCACGCATCTTGTGCGATGGCGGTTATCATCCAGTTCAAATCGTACCCATTGACCAGTTCCGCTGGTCGCCACATACGGAAGTCGTCGGTATTTTTCGCCGACTCTGAACGAGTGCGTTATGGCCCTATTTCTCGGCATTGATACCGGCGGCACCTTCACGGATGCTGTGCTTTTCGAGGAAGGGCGCATGCCCGACCCGGTAATCGCCAAGGCAAAAGCCCTCACGACACGCGACGATCTCGCCATTGGAATTGACGGCGCAGTGGGGGCCGTGCTGACACAAAGTGCCATCGACCCAGCCGATATCGCGCTCGTCTCGATCTCGACCACGTTGGCGACAAATGCGCTGGTCGAGGGCGTTCAACGGCGTATCTGTCTGATATTCGCGGGTTTCGATGAGGCAGACCTGCACCGCGCCGGACTGGCGGCAACGCTGGGCACTGATCCTGTGATCCAGACACAAGGGGGCTTTCGCGCAACCGGCGAGCCGCGCGCACCGCTCGATCTTGATCGACTCGCCGAGCAGATCGACGCGGTAAAAGACAGCGTTGAAGCTTTCGCCGTCGTCACCATCTTCGGTGGGCGCAACCCAGCCCATGAGATCGCAATCCGTGATCTAATCCGCGCCCGTAGCGACAAACCCATCACATGCGGCCATGATCTTTCCGGCGAATTACATGGTCCGCGCAATGCCCTGACTTCGGTGCTGAATGCGCGCCTTATCGGCATGATTTCCGCCCTTATTGCATCGACCGAGCAGGCGCTAACCGCGCGCAGTATCGCGGCACCATTGATGATCGTTCGCGGCGACGGCTCGCTCGTCTCGGCGACTTTCGCCCGAAGTCGCCCTATCGAAACCATCCTTTCTGGCCCCGCAGCCAGCATCGTTGGGGCCGCACATCTGACGGGTACGACGGATGCCGTCATCTCCGATATTGGCGGCACGACCACGGATATCGCGGTGCTTCGCGATGGTCGCCCCATCCTCAGCGCAACGGGCGCAACCGTCGGCGGGCACCGCACAATGATTTCGGCGGTTGCGGTCACGACCCACGGCCTCGGAGGCGACAGCGAAATCGGGCTGGACGAGCGATCTTTCGACGCCGCCCTCACCCTCGGCCCCCGCAAACTAATCCCCATCAGCCTGTTCGCCCTCGACCACCCCGAACTCGTCGAGCGTAGCCTCGCCGCGCAGGAGCGCAGCACCCGCGCGCTCGATACCGATGCCCGCTTCGTCCTACCCACGGCGGCATCGCGCCCCGAAGGTCTACGCAAGATCGACCATGGCCTCCTCGACAAGATCGACGGCAAGGCCACCGCCCTCGACAACCTCGCCCTGACCCGGATGGAGGCGAGCGCGCTGCAACGTCTTGTCAGTCTGGGTCTGTTACGGATCGTGGGGTTCACCCCCTCCGATGCCGCCCATGTCATCGGCCTGCATGATGCGTGGGACGCGGCAAGCGCCCGCCGCCCAGTCCATTTGAACGGAACTCGGGGCCGAAGATCGACTCATATCAATCGCAAAGCCCGCGCTGACAAGCCCGTCAGAGAACCGCAGGTTCCACATCCACC
>CALFVD010000134.1 GCA_937928005.1 uncultured Neomegalonema sp.
GACCTTCAGCGCGCAATTCGGCAATCCGGTCTCTTTCAACGCTCGTAAGATGTGTGTAATCTGACATCGCAACACCGTTTTTTGTTTAGCGACAGACGGATACCAAAATCCGTCACGGTGTTGCACCTCGCTTCTGAAACCAGGTGGTAAATTGGGGTTGTTTTTGGCAGCACTCTCAATGCGCCGGTGCTAAAGTACTGTAGTAAATATATTTTGTTCATTTCCCTGTTGTCCAATGGAAGAGGCTGGGTCTACGCTGACCCAATTCTTCGCAAGGAGGACGACCATGACCGAGACTGAACGGATGCTTACTGGGCAAGGGCTGACCACCGCTCAAATCCTCTATCGGATGCCTGATTTTCAGGCCGTGTTACAAAGCTTTACGTGGCAAGAATACGATACCGCCCCTACCTTCCCTCGTCTGATGAAATTCCTCGATTTTTGGCAACGAGAGTTGGATGGGCCGCTACACTCGGTCAGTTACGCGCATCGCCAGCTTATTGCGCCGGGAGAATGGCGCGCGGTCAACGGCGAGTTCTTGCTACAGTGAAATGCGTATTCTAAGCGCAATTCCTGACCCAACTGAATCGCGTATCCCTCTAAGCTGGGCCTCATGAAAGCTGTTTTGTCTACGCTTGAATGACTCTAATCTACATAGGCGTTCATGTAAGGGGCAGGTGATGAGTGAAGAGGTTGAACAGCAACAGAAATTGCTGTCGTTGAAAGATGCGGTGGATTGGCACCGCAAGGGTGACTTTGCGAAAGCTGCTTCCGCCTATCGCCTATTGCTGTCGCAAAGGCCAGAGAATGCGATGCTCTGGACCAATCTGGGCGCGGCCTTGCGGTCGATGGGCAAGCTGGAATCGGCGATAATCTGTCATCGACGCGCGCTGCATCATGGGCCAAAGAACCCTACTGCCATTGCTAATCTTGGCAATGCCCTGCGCGAACAAGGCAGTTTCGTTGAAGCGCGCGACATGGCGCTAACCGAAAAGGCAGGCTATGCCAGCGGTCCCGCCGCCACCGTCTCCCGTGACCTTCAGGGGATGGGTCGTTGGCGTGCGTCGCTGCCCGCTTTTGATAAAGCCATCATAGAAGACCCCAAGGACGCGGAACTCGTAATCCTGCGCGCGGCCTCGCATTTTATGACTGGTGACTACACGAAGGGCCTCGCCGATTATGGCGAGCGGTTCCGGTTTTCGCCCAGCAGCGAGCCAAAACGTCAATCCCCGCGCTGGACGGGCGGTGCGGCCACGGGTAAGCGCCTGCTGGTCATGAGTGAGCAGGGCTTGGGCGATATGGTGATGGTATCGCGCTTCATGCCTAAACTGCGCGAGATATGGGATGAGGTTTGGCTTACTTCGCGCAGGCCGACCATGCGCTTGTTCGATGGTGTGCTTTATGTGGACCGGGTCTTCGACAAGAACGCGCCACCCCCCGAAGGCGAAGAGGACGCCTATGTTCCGGCCATGGACCTGATGACAATCTACGGCCTTACACCTCAGACCTGCCCCTCGCCTCCGCCGCTGGCAATCCCTGAAGCGGCGCGCGAGCGGGCGAAGCGGATTACGGCACCCTATGCGGGCCTCTTCAAGGTCGGCATTTGCTGGGCGGGCAGCCCCACATTCGTACAGGCGCGGCGCAAGGCAACCGAGTTGTGGCGTTTCCTCGATCTGGCTGAGATCCCCGGTGTCCAGCTTTTTGGCATGTGCAAGGGCGAGCGGGAAGCCGATATCATTGAACTGGGGGCTGATGGCCTGATCGTCAATGTTGCGGCGACGGATGAGGATTTTGCCGATGCGGCGGCGGTTGCCGAGCAGATGGACCTGATCATCACCGTCGATACGGGTCTGGGTCATGTGACCGGGACATTGGGCGTGCCGACATGGGTGCTGCTGGCCAAGCCGCCTTTCTGGTATTGGGGGCCGTATGGCGAGGAGACATATTGGTACGAGTCCATGCGCCTAATCCGGCAGCATACGCCGGGCGAATGGGACGCCCCCTTCGCGACGATCCGGGCCGATCTGGAAAACATGGTATTATAGGGAGCGCGTGATGAGTGGATTACTGGTCGAAACGCCGATCTCGGTGGGGGAGTTGATTGACAAGATCACCATCCTCGAAATCAAGCTGGAGAAAATTACGGATGAGGGAAAACTGGTCCATATCCGCAAAGAACACGGCCTCCTGACCACGCGCCGTGACGAGGCGGTTGAGCGATCTGATGCGTTGGATGGTCTGACCCGCGACATCGAAAGGGTCAACAATGCGCTGTGGGATGTGGAAGACGAATTGCGCGATATGGAGCAGGCCGGGGATTTCGGCGATATCTTCGTTGAGAAGGCACGCGCGGTCTACAAGACCAATGATGAACGCACGCGGATCAAGACTCGCATCAACGATCTGACCGGCTCGGCCTTATCGGAGCAGAAAAGCTACGTCTGACGGCCTACAGAGATTTGCGATAAACAGGAGCCATATTTCGCATGGCTCTTGGAGATTCAGGGTAATCAAATAGCGCGTTGGTCAAGGATTGCGCCGGTATCATCGCTCCATGCGCGGCAGGGTAGATCAAACCAAAAGGTTGAGCCTATATTCTCCACACTATCGAAGCCGACCGAGCCGCCCATCTTCTCGATATATTCCTTCGTCAATGACAGGCCGACACCATTGCCTTCGACGGTTGTGTCTTCGGCACCGAGCCGGTTGAACGTCTCGAACACTTCACTTTGGCGTTCCAAGGGGATGCCGCAGCCCGTATCGGTGACGGCGATGCGCATCATTGTTCCCGCGCGTTTGGCGGTGATTTTAACGCTGCCGCCGGGGCGATTATACTTGATGGCATTGGCCATGAGGTTGACGAGGCATTGCGTCATGCGTGCGGCATCGGCGCTGACTTCCGGCAATTTCGCATCCGGCGTTTCGTCGATCAATGTGATCGCGTGCTGTCTGGCGATGATACTGGTTTCGGCAATGACGCGGGTGATGATGGCCTTCGGCGCGACAGATTCTATCGAGAGCAACATGCGTCCTGTCTCGACCTGTGCGAGATCCAGTACTTCGTTGATCAGCTTGAGCAGGCGCTCGCCGCTGGACAGGATATATCCAGCATATTCGGTTTTCTGCTCATCCTTGATGTTTCCGGCATGGCCGCGCAACATCTGGCTAAATCCGATGATCGCGTTTAGCGGCGTCCGTAGTTCATGGCTCATATTCGACAGGAATCGTGATTTCGCCTGACTGGCCTCATGGGTTTCGCGCAAGGAACGTTTGAGGTCATTCGATGTGCTCCGGTGCCGGTCGATCTCGACTGCTAGTTTCCGCTCTGCTTCGGCGCGCTCGGTAATCTCCAGCCGCAATTGAGCGTTTGCATCGCGCATCGCGGCGGTCCGTTCTTCGACCCGCACTTCCAGCTCGCGCGACCACAGCAGAAGCTTGCGGTTCAGGGCATCGTTCTTGGTTCGATAATCTTCGAGCCACCGTGTTAGGCGGCGAAATGCCTGCGAAACGCGCTCTACTTCGGCGAGGCTGTTGGGCAAGGAGCCGGGATCAGGGCGTTTTCCTTGGCCGATCTCGTCAGCAAAGGAAGACAGTGCTTTCATTGGGCGGACGATGGCATGGGAGACGGCCCAGCCAATGAGAATCGCGATTATTGCGATGCCGATGGCTAGTGCGATGGCCATATGCCGACTTGATACGATCTCGCCCAAGATATCGAGTTCGGGCGTGTAGACGGCAACGCTCCATTCGAGATTGCGCAGTTTCATCGGGATGAAGGCTGCGCCATAGGCATTGCCGCCGACATTGAAACTGGTGAAATGGCGCTTCGAGAAATCCACTGCGCTTTGCTCGCCGCCCAATGCCCGCAAGGAGGCCCGCGCAACTGGATCGCCGATCTCATCGATCTTAAAGAAACGCAGGCGGGAGGCATCCTCTTCACGATGTGTCCGAATGTCGATCGCGTCGGAACGGGCAATCACATCGCCATTACCTGCGAGGAGCAGGGCCGCGCTGTTATCAGTAATGTTCAGGTCTGCCAGAAAGTCCGCCAATGTAGCGATTTCCAGATCAATGCCGAGAACGCCGGTCAGCGTCCCTTCGGTGTCATTAACTGGCGCGGCAACGGTGATTCCCGGTTTCTGCGAAGAATAGAAGATATAAGGATCGGCCCAGATGATATCATCCGCCTCGACCGCGCGGCTATACCATGGGCGCTCCCTAGGGTCATAGGTATCGTCCATATCATAGCGCGATTCGATCTTCTTGAATGCCTCGTCGCGAAAGACCAACATTGCGCCGGTTTGGCCATTGGATCGGGAAATAATCTTCGTTCGGAATGCGGCACCTTTGACGGCGGAAGAACGGCTTACGAATAGGAAATTTCCATTTTTGTCGCCGTAATACAAACCACTAAGTTCAGGCGAGGCGGCAAGCTGCTCGAAGAAATACCGCTCAACGGTTAGTCGGTCATGCGGCTTTAGAATGCTGCTCTCGAACAGATTACGCGATACGTTGAGCATCGCTTCTGCGGGTTGAAGCAGGTTTTGCGTATGCCGAATCGTATGTTCGACATTTTCCACCATCAACTGCCGGGATTGCCCCATAACCGCGCGTTCAGAGGAGATATAGGAAACCGAAATGATCAAACTCGCAGCAATAATCTGCAATCCGACGATTGCGAGCAGCACGATGGTTTTGATCGATGGTTTCTTCATTTGGCCCGTTTTAGTGCTGGCCTGCGCTTCATTCGCAGGGCGTGGCCAGAACTAAGGTTATTAGGGTGAAAAAATGGTTTATGCTGTCCGGGCTATGCCTTGCGAACTAGGCTTCGACATCCAGAATAATGGCGGCGTGGTCGCTAAGGCCTTCGCGTCGATTGGGGGTTTGCGGGTTGACGCCCCAATCATGGCGACAGGCGGTCAGCCGGGGCGATAGGTGCGGGCTGAGGAAAACGTGATCGAGGCGAAAGCCGTTATTGCGGTGAGAATACCATGTGTATTCGCGCCGGGTGCCATGCAAGTGGCGGAAAGCATCGGCCCAATGCCTGCCCATATCTTCGATGAAGGCGTATTCGCGATGGAAGGATGGGCCTAAGGGGTTTTCCTCGTCCAACTCGCGCAGCCCAGAATTGGTATCGCCGCCGATGACCGCAGGGCCATGCCGCCAGCGCGCGACGATATCGACCACCGCCTCCAACATCGGGTATTTCAGATGCGGTGACGTGAAATTGGGTGCGTGCATCACGCCTATGCTCAGGGGGGCGGGAGCATCGATCTTCGCCAATAGCCAGCGGTCGCGCAGGATCGGCATTCCAGCGATACGCCGCCGCCGCAGGGGCCAGCGGCTGGCCAATAACAGCGCGTTGCGGGCGGGATTACGGCGATCGGTCGTCTGAAGTTGATGCGGCCAGCCTTCCTCGGCCAGCCGTGCGGCGAGCGCCTGACTGGCGGGGGTGCCGCGAAACTCGCTCAGGCCGATGATATCCGGCTGCCATGTGATCAACTGGTTGCCGATGGCTTCTGCTCGCTTGCCCCCGCCCGCACGGATATTCCAGTAGACCAGTCTCACCGGCGTAGGGACAGCGGGATTGGCGTGCCATTGACGATGAGGCCGCCGTCATCGGCGGTATCAACCGATAAGGATAACGCGCCATCGGTCGATTCCTCCGCCAAGGCGACCGCAAGCAGCGCGAAGGGCATCACAGCTTCAGGCACGAAAACCCCCGCCGCCGCCGACCGTTCAAGCATCCCCGCAAAATCATCGAGCCGCAGTAATCCTCGCATGGCTGTGAGGGCATCACCTGCAAAATTCGCCACACCCGAAACCTCGATCCGCCCATCGAATAGGTCGGCGCTGGCGTGGTCGATCTCGATCCGGCTTGGAGAGGGCGGTTCCACCATATCGGCGATATCCTCGTCCAGCAGGACAGTGATGCGCCCGCGCAAGTCGAAGCCATCCATATTGAAAGGGGGCGGATTGGTATGTGCCAGCCATGCCCGAAACGGATCGTCAAAATCCGCCCGGTCGAAACCAAGGTCAAATGTGGTATCTTGCGGTGTGGTGGCGGCAAGGGTCGGCCATGAGATTGCAACGGTCGCGGTGTCGAATGTCACCGTGCCAAGCCCATCGCCGGATAGGGGTAGGGATAGCGCCTGTGGCGTTGCCTTCACCGATACCTGCCCGTTATCGGCGTGTAGTTCGATGGGTGTATTGTCAAAATCCACAACGGCCCCGGTCGCAAACCCTTCGTCGGTCGCAACCTGTACGATGACCCGCCCATCATCGCCGATGCGCAGGACGGCGCTATCCTGCGTCGGGCGCTCGATTGTGACGGATAAAAAGACGATGCGCATCGTCCGCCCCGCATCTGGGTAGACGATCATGCCTCGATAATCGCCCGCCTCCATCGCAAGCGGAAAGCGCGTAAAATCTGTCTCCGCTGCGGTGGCGGGCAGGGCGAGGAAAGGCACTATAGCCAATCGTCGGATCAGGCGCATGGGTGATAGCCTTCCAATTTCGCAGGAAGGCTATCGGCTTGGCCGTTACCATGCAAATGCATCGATAGGCGTCGGCGGCTCTTGCAACTATTTTGAGCGGGATGAACTCACTACACATACTGACAATCCCATTAAAACAATGCACTAGATACTTTAAGCGAATCAAAATTCGCTCTAAACACTTATGTGAAGTAGCCGCCGATACAGGATAATCGCGCTTACTGGATCGAGAGCGTTGGCAGGCCGATGTTCACCGATGGCGTTCTAAAGGATGGTGCTGGAGCCGCAGCCACTATCGGAGCGGTTTCAACGACACCCAAGGTTGGCGTGCTTGGCTGAGCCACCACGTTTTCATAGGTCGGCGATACGGTGTTGAAGACACTTGGCGCCGTTGTCACCGTGGTTGCGGCGACTGCGGGCGTGGGGGCATAGGTCGGGGCAGGCGCATAGGCGGGGGCGGCGGCAACGACCGTTGGGGCAGGGACGCGATATTGTTGCAGCGCGGTTTCAAGAATGGCGCGTTGAACGGCATTCTGCATCTGCGACAGTTGCGCATCGGTGGTGGGCAGAAGCGATTGTAGGATCGCCTGCTGAACCATCTGTTGCAGCATCGCCTGTTGTACGGCAGTTGCCTGCGCTTGCAAGACAGCGGGATTAACGGAGGCTAATTGTGCGGCGGTTGCCGCGCTTGCAGGCTGGCCAGCGGACCCGGCGAGAAGGCCAGCCGTGCCAAGGCCCGCTGCGCCACCGAGGGATGCCCCTGCCTGAGCGGCAACAATTTGCGCTGTGGTGCCAGCGCCGAGCGCCGAGCTTGCCGCCCCAGCGGCTGCCGTCCCTGCCGCCGCACCAGTGGTCGACCCCAGCGTATTCATCAGGCCGCTTGAACCGCAACCTGAAAGCAGCATCGCAAGACCCATTGCGGCGAGACCGCCTTTGCGCATCATTGTCATCTTTATTCTCCTAGGTTGATCGTTTTCAGGGTCATCCAGTGCATGAGTCCAAGTTCCAAGTCGCAATCTGCGACTCTTTTTGCGCCTGTCAGGGCTTCTCGCATCGAGCCTTGCGCGAAAAAGGGGGCAAATGGTGCAATTTGGATATTCATGGATATCGGTCTTACGATCCGCTGGTTGACGCTGATCATAGTGAATCAATTGTTATGCCTAACGGCGCTTGAACATCTGCATGCTGAATAATTACAACCTTGAATTGAACGTGTTGATGGGGTTTGGGATGCATTCACCCCGCGCATACGAACACCCTGCCCATGCGCCATGGACAGGCAGGCCGAACCGGCATGGTGGTGATTCACGTGTCGGGCGGGTGCAGCGCCATCAGCGCGAGGGTTTGGCAATCTGCCAGCAGCACGTCGATCTCTCGTGTGCCGCCTGTGCGATGTCCCGGTGGCCTACCGGGCCGCATCGGGCGCGGGTAGCGTGACCGCTTGCCCGCCAGCGCACGCGCCAACCGCCGCCCTTGTCGGGACAGGTTGCCTAGCGCCGCGCGCAGGGCTTTCATCCGTCGGATCAACTGCGCCGCATTCACGGGATCATTGGGCGAGGAGTTGCAAACGGGCGGCGCGCGATAGGCGCCCTCGCCAAAATCCCACACTCCCGGCCCACGCCCCGGCACCCGCTTGTCCTTAGGGTCCACGTTAAGCCGCGAATCGAACAGCCCAAAAACCGGCATCCGCTCGCCATCCCCTTTGGGAATCGCCTTTGTCGGAACCGCTTTCGGGCGAGCGGGTTTCACGATTACCCCAACCGAAGCAATGGCGATCAACCGCCGTGTAGCCGCCTCGGCGGGCCGCAGAATTGCGAGAATGGCCAGATGCACAAACCGCGTCACGGTTGCCACCTCCTCGCCCGGAAGCATGGCGAACAGCCCCATGACGATGCGCATTAACGCCCCGCCATTCACCGTAATCGCCATCTCCCGTTCCGCCGCCGTCATCGTGGTTCCTTAAATGAACAAAACATGTACATAAAGAACGGTAGATTTCGGAAAATGTCAACACCGCGCGCTGCCCATCAATTGCCGTGGCTGTCATACCGCCGCCGCCCACCGATAACTTGTGGCCTCAGCGCGTAGGCCAAGGCTGCGGAACAGTCCTTTGGCGTGAAACATGGCTCAGGTTTATCGCAAATGGCTATAAACTCCCATCACGTGTTCATCTGGGGGAGCCTCTCATGCCGCATTTCACTGTACTCGAATTCGCCGACCGCCTTGCCCGTACCCGCGCCGCGATGGAGGAGCGGGGGCTGGACGGGATGCTGCTATTTGCCCCTGAAAGCCATTATTGGCTGACCGGGTATGACACGTTCGGCTTTTGCTTCTTTCAATGCATGGTCGTGCCGCTACATGGCGAGCCGGTGCTGCTGACCCGATCCGCTGATATGCGTCAGGCACAGCATACCTCGATCCTCAGCGATATCCGCATCTGGGCGGATGGGCAGGGCGTCAATCCGGCCACTGACCTCAAGGCATTGCTGAAGGATATGGGTCTCTACAAACACAAGCGGCTAGGTGTGGAATACGACACCCAAGGGCTGACGGCCCATAATTGGCGATTGGTCGAATCGGTGTTGAAGCGCCCTGAATTAGTTGATGCCTCGGCGTTGATCTCCACCTTGCGTCTCGTCAAAAGCACCGCCGAGATTGCCTATATGCGCAAAGCGGCGGAATTATCGGATCACGCCCTTGATGCGGCGGTGGAGATGACCGGCGCAGGCGCGCATGAAGGGGCGATTCTCGCGGCGATGCAGGGCGATGTCTTCGCGCGAGGGGGTGATTATGCGGGCAACGAGTTCATCATCGGGTCTGGCGAAGGCGCTTTGTTATGCCGCTATTTCTCAGGGCGACGGCGACTTGATTCGCAGGATCAACTCACACTTGAGTGGTCGGGGGCGTGGCGTCGTTATCACGCGCCGATGATGAATACGCTGATTATCGGCACACCTCGCCCTGAACATGAACGGATGCGCGAAGCGGTACGCGAGGCTCTGCTTGCCTGCGAGGCGGCGCTTAGGCCCGGTAATTCAATGGGCAACGTGTTTAATGAGCATGTCAAAATTCTTGACGAATATAGTTACCGGCAAGAAAGGCTTAACGCTTGTGGTTATAGCGTCGGCGCGCGGTTCAATCCTTCTTGGATGGATTCGCAAATGTTTTTCGAGGGTGCCGAAACGGAGATCAGAGAGAATATGGTTTTCTTCCTCCATATGATTCTGATGGATAGCGACACCGGAACCGCGCAGTGTTTGGGACGTACGTCCCTCGTCACGGCCAATGGTTCTGAGTGCCTGTCACGGTCCACCCTCGATATGATTGTGACATAGCGCTGGTGAACAAATGAACGCTTCTAAGCCGACGACGACTGCCCTTGCACGCATCCTTGCTCTGCCGCTCGCTGCGGGTCTGCTGGCCGGCTGTGATTATGCCAGCAAGTTGCCAGATGCTCCAACGACGCTCGGTTACGAGCTTCAATCCAAGAAACCGCCGAGTGTGACGGGCATCGAAGCCGGGGCAAACCCTGCGCCGCGCGTCGCATCTGTGCCGCCTCGCCCTGTGGCCGTCGCGCCGCCCGCGCCGGTTCAGACGCCACCGTTTCCCCGACCCGCACCCGCGCCGCGTATCGCCGAAGGATTGGACCCCGATCCGCAAATCGGGCCAAATCTGAATACTCAGGCGCTCGAAGTGCCCAACTATAGCATTGAAGAAGAACGCACCGCCCTTGTGGTGCCCCCCGCGCCCGATCTGCCCGCGCCACAGATCCGCGCCAGTGTTGAGCCGGTCTCCAATGTTGAGCCGGTCTATGGTCCGCCCGCTCCACAGACGGGTCTTGCCCGCTCCAGCAGCGTGGGTGCGCCGCCTTCCGATTTCCCTGTCGCGGAATATGAAGTGCCGCAAATCGGTATGTCCGTCGAATCCGACTCGCAGTTCCAGTCTTACGAGCCGGTTCCCTTTGATGCATCCGCGTCGGTAGGGGGGCAGTTTGTCGAGATCCAGCCTGTTGAAACCCAGACGGTCGAAACGCAAGCGTATGAGCCGCCATCCTACGATGCTCAATCTTTTGATACGCAATCCTACGAGGTTGCCGCTCTGCCATCCGCCCCGGAGGCAGTCTACAACGCGGCCCCGGCTTACGAGCCACAGGATTCGCAGATTCTCTATTCTGCCCCGCCTTTGGCTGCGCCTCTGCCCTATGAGACGGTCGCGTTACCACAGAACGATATCTACAGCGCCGCCCCTGCGCCGACACCCAACCTGTCGCCCATCATGGTGCTGCACACACGCCTGCCTAGCGGTGCGGTCGTGACGGTTCATCCGATTGTGGGTGCGCCGAGCCTGACCTCGACCACATTGGCCCGCACCATTGCCAGCGAGCTTGGCGCGCCCGTCGATGCCAGCGCCGCCAGCGGTGCTGCCGCTTCCTTCGATCTGCGTGCCTCTGCATCGCGGGCCAGTGATACCGCCGAAGCCGAGTGGAAGCTGTTCTCCTCGACCGGCGCGCTTGTCGGTGTGTTTGGCGAATCGCAGCGCAGCGGAACATGGACGACGATGGGCGATGATGCATTGCGCGCCATGGGCCGCCGGGTTGCCGACCGCCTGCGCCGTAATGCCGATCTGCGCCGGGCGACGCTGACCAGCGTTGCCAGCGTGCCGAGTATTACAAGCGATGCCTATGCCGCCCGCTTGCCGAGCGGTGCGCCGAGCCTTGCGCCAATGCCGCGCCGCCGCCCGATCCGGGGTACGACCGCAGGAAACGCGCAACCGCAGCAATATGTTGTGAATACGCAGACGCTTGCCCCGGTGCCGACCCGGCGTCCACAGGGGGTGCGCACGGCGGCGCTACCGCCGCTAAACCCGATTGCTTCTGCGCCGATAGCGGCCCCAAAACCGGTGATTTCTGCCCCAGTGGCGCTTGCCCCGGTCACAACGCCGCCTGCCCCCGTGATATCGCAACAGGTACGCGCGCCACAGCCGCTTGCGCCGCTAGGCCGCGCGCTGCCTTCCGTGCCGACCGTCAGCGCGCCGCCCGCCGCCATCCCACAGCCTAGCTTCGATACGCTGCGCGCTGCTGCTCCTGCCGCCCCTGATGGTCCGCGCGCCCTCGTGTTCCGGGGTATCCGGGGCGCACCCGGCGACGGCAATCAATCGCTGGGCCGTGAGGTCAGCCGCCTGCTCGCCCAGTCCGGTGCGCAGCTTGCGCCGAACGGTACGCCGAACGCGCTGTACCTGACCGCCGATGTCTCGCGTAGCCGGGGTGCCGGGTCCGACAACATCAAGATCACCTGGCATGTTGAGGATGCGAGCGGAACGCGCATTGGACAGGTCGTACAGGAAAATGACGTGCCAACCGGCCAGCTCGACAATAGCTGGGGTGAAGATGCCTTCTACGCCGCCCAAGGCGCGCGTGACGGGATCATGGAACTGCTAAAAAGCTCCGGCGCCCTCGACGCTTGATCAGACGCCTGATTATATGACCAGATGACTATGGCCCTTCCCCACCAACGGGGGAGGGCTTTTTCGTGTTTGGCGTTACCGTGAATCGCAATTGATACTCCACCGCATCGTCCGACAGGCTGCACAGGATCAGCACCTTGAAATCAGCACCGCATACCGATCCGACAGATCAAAAAATCCAAACTGTGACATCGGCTCCCCCCTCCAAGCGTCAGCCCGATTCTGGCACCAGCACACCAAAATCACCAGTTTTTAGAGGTGCCCTAAACTCGTTGAATCGTGGATGGCTGTTCGCATGGGAATTGAGGGCAACGCGGTTGCCGTCGGCATTCGCGGTGATGCCGATTCCATCGGGGCTGACGAGGGCGGTAAGGCGTTCGATCTGTTCGCCCCGGCGCCCTGCATAGGCTTCGTTTGGGAACCCCCCATGATGGATGTCGATATCGATATCGCCGCGATCGCTCATGGCACGTGCCTTTCTCGTATCTGTCGTTCTGGCTGGATCACGTCGCCACGACGGGCGACCGGGTTAGCTCGAACGCCTTGTCGATTCCCGCCTCGCGCAAGGCATCCGCGAGGCGTTCGCTCATGAAGCAGCAAGCTTCGACGACGCCGTCGAGCCACAGGTCGCACCCCGACAGCGCGGTCTCGCGAAGCACGAAGGTCGTCTCGTAGGCCTTTCCGGGAAACTGCATCCTGCCATAGCGTTCTTCCACGTCCGACCGCTCGACGATCACGCCGTCCTTGGTCTCGCCGAAGCTGATGCAGAAGTACTCGCCCGGCAGCGCTGTTTCGCAGTCCGTCTCATAAAAGCGCGCCGGATAGAGCGCCGTGCGTCCGAGATTGAAGCGCCGGAAGATATCTGCGGCCTCGGCTGAAATGACGTAAGTCGCCGCTGCTCTTGTCAGGTGCCCCGGCACCTTCCTGTGCTTGCCCGGCTCGTTCCAGTAAAACCGCGTCGGGAACTTCGACTGCGGCGGTGCCTCAGCCCGGCAAATCTCCCGCCACGTCTGCATGGCCGTCTGCGAGTCCTGTTCGAGATTGCTGCGATAGGGCAGTATCTTCGCATTGACGAAGAAATTGCTGTGCCAGACCCAGCCGACGATCTCCTCGGCATCGGGCATCGTGCGGGGGACGAAATCGTCGCTCATCAATTCAATCTCCGTGGCGGGTCGTAGGGGGCGGTTTCGCTGAGCGTCGTACGGGTCAGCAGGTGGAACAGCGGCTCGCCTTCGCCGTCGAACTGAAACTCGCTGATGTACACCCGCGCATCCTTGCTGCCCCAGATTAGGTTTTCGGAGACATAATCCCCCTCACGATCTTCACAGACCCAGCTCTCATACCCGTATTTCAGCGTTCCGTCAGGCAGGCGGATGTAGAGATCGACACCGTCAACATAAATCGCTTCCTGCTCCAGCGCATCGACCCGCGCCAACGCCGCCGCGCGTGGGTATGCCTCTCCTGCAATGTCGAGAGAGGCGAGAGAAACAGCGTCTGATGACATGGTGTTCTCCGGTTCAAAGAGCAGCCCGGACGCTGTTACGTTGTTTTCTCTACAACTGCAATTTTTGCGAATTCAGAACGCAGAAACACTTATGGGCACCTCTGATAACCGCTGATTTATCCGGTTTTGTGTGATGTTTGTGTTTTTCTGGCGCTTCAGGGTTTGTTTGGGTGGTTTTGAGCGGCTTTTGGGGTCGATATTGTGGGGGGGGGTGGTCGCATTGCGCCCCTGATCCGCCTCAGGTGAATGCCGCGCGGGCCTTCTCGAGCTGGACGAAGCGGCGCATGGTGTCCGAAGGTGCGTATTCCATGACATCCTGAAAAGTATATGGGCCATGCACCCCCGACCTCCGCGCCGGGGGTTTGCAAATAGACGCATCACCCGTCGAGGCGCAGGGGTCGGGGATGCGAGGCAGCGACAGTTCTCGCAAGCGATTGCCGTGGTGATCTGGTAGGGTGGCGGAACGGTCATTTGGCGCAAGGGTATGATATCACTTGTGATTGCGTTTCATATGGGCTTCGAGCGCGGCCAAGCCTTCTTCGAGATTGCTACGCCCGAATCCCAACCGGAAACGATCCGCTGGCGTTGGTCCCAATTCAGACGAATAAATCGTGCTTGGCAGGAATAGGACGCCGCTCTCTTCCACCAATGCCCGGCAGAATTCATCGGCCCCCTCCGCGCCCTTGTAGCGTGGGAATGCCATGCAGGAACCATCGGGGCGATGCCAGTCGAACAGATCGGGATAACGCGCGAAAAAGGCATCCCATTTCGGCAGATTTTCGTCGACGATGGCACAGTTGCGGGCGAGCAGTTTTTCGCGGTTGCGCAGGGCAATCATCGTCAATCGTTCGCTGGGGCCGGAATTACAGATCGAGAGATAGTGCTTCATCCGCTCCATCTTTGATAAGATTTCGGTATCCTGACAGGCGATCCAGCCAATGCGTAGCCCCGGTAGGCCAAAGGATTTCGACATTACATTAAGCGATAATCCACGCTCATAGATATCCGCGATGAAGGGCAGATGCGCGGCCCCGGTCGGGCCGAGGCCATTGAAAATCTCGTCATGTAGAATGTAGATGCCATGCTTGCGGCATAGTGTGACCAGCGCGTCATAGCGGTCACGCGGCAGGATCGTCCCGGTTGGATTATGCGGAAAGTTGATCGTCATCAGCCGCGTATTGGGCCGGATTGCCGCCGCCACCCGGTCGATATCCAGCGACCATCCGTCATCGGGATCAAGCGGTATCCCGGTTGCTTCGCAGATCGCAACGGGTAGCGTTTCGTGCGATTGGTAATTCGGGGTCACGACAATAGCATGACTGTCCCGGTCGAGGATGACGTTATTGGCGGCGAAGATACCCTCACTCGCCCCGGCAAAGCACAGAATATCACTTGCGCTCTGGCGCGTGTAGGTCTTTGCGATTTGCTCACGTAGGTCGGGCGCACCGTAAGTTTCGGTATAGCCCAGCCACATCCCCTCGAACGCTTCGCGCTCCTCATCACTTGCCATCGCCATCAGGTCGCGCAACGAGAGGCTTTCAGCATCGGAGGCGGTCATGTGATAGCGGGCCTTGAACTCCCATTTTGAAAAATGCGTCTCCAAGCGAAAATCGGGTAGTGTCGGCATTAAAATCCCTCCAATGGATGCCATCATGCTTATCCTGACCCGCCCCAAAATCGAAGCCCTGATCGATTATCGTTTGGCGGCGGAGGCAATTGAAGACGCCTATCGCGCTGTCAGCCGTGGGGATGTTAACTTGCCGCCCGTGGGGCACATCACGTTTCCAGCGGGGGCCGATTGCCACATCAAATACGGCCATATCGCTGGCGATCCGATTTTCGTTATCAAGGTGGCGACGGGATTTCCCGGTAATGCGGTGCGGGGGCTGCCGACCGGCAATGGCATGACGCTCGTTCTCTCTGCTGAGACTGGTGCGGTGCGCGCGGTTCTGCACGACGAAATGATGCTAACCGACATTCGCACGGGGCTGGGCGGGGCAATTGCCACGCGGCTTTTCGCACGCAAGGATAGCCGCTGCATCACAATCATCGGTAGCGGCGTGCAGGCATATCGGCAGATTGAGGCCCATGCTGCGTTATTGGGCAATCACCTGTCCTTTCGGATATGGGCGCGGTCGCCGGAGCGGGCGCAGCGTGTTGTGGACCAGCTTGCGGGGATTGCGGATATCACCGTGGCAGATGACCTTGAGCAAGCCTGTCGCAAGGCCGATGTAATCGTGACTGCAACCGGATCGACCGCCCCGATTATTGACCATGCATGGGTCAGGCGAGGGACGCATATCACCGCCATCGGTGCCGATGCGCCGGGAAAGCAGGAACTCGATACCGCCCTTATATGTGCAGCGGATCACCTGTATGCTGATCTCGCCGCGCAATGCCTCGATCATGGTGAGCTTGCAACGGCGGCAAGGCTTGGATTGATACAACCAACGGATGTTATCGACCTTGGCGATGTGCTGCTTGATCCGAGCCGGGGGCGGTCGGGTGATGATGCGATTACGATTGCTGACCTGACCGGTCTTGCCGCGCAGGATATCGCCATCGCCAAAATTGTCCTGAACGCACATGATGACCGCGAAGGCAAAAAACGAGTTTGAAGGATCACCGGTTCGGGCTTTCCCCCGTCTCGATTTGCGCTCTATGGTGCTGGTTAACGCTTTGGGGGGGATATCAGATGACGACACGCAAACTTTGTGGCCGCGAGGTCTATGGCATTGGTTTCGGCGCGATGAACATGTCGCATGGCTATGGCCCCGCCGTCTCCGACGAGGAATGTGGGCGTTTGCTGAATCTCGCCCTCGATACCGGGCACACCCATATCGACACGGCGGCGATCTATGGGTTCGGCCATAACAAGACGATGCTCGGTGATCACATTGCCCATCGCCGGGGCGAGTACCTGCTGGCCAGCAAATACGGATTTTTCCGTGACCCAGAAACGGGGCAGGGCGGGCTCGACAGCCGCCCCGATGCAATCCGCAAGGCCTGCGAAGGCAGCTTGTCGAGGCTCAAGACCGAGATGATCGATCTTTACTACCTGCATCGCTGGGACAGGACGACGCCCATCGAGGATGTCGCAGGCACTTTTGGTCGATTGATCGAGGAAGGGAAGATCGGCGCTTATGGCTTGTCGGAATGTGCAACCGACACCCTGCGCGCGGCCCATGCAGAACAGCCCTGCGCCGCCGTACAGTCGGAATACTCGCTCTGGACCCGTAATCCTGAGATTGCAATGCTCGATGCCTGCAAGCAGCTAGGTGTTACCTTCGTTGCTTTCAGCCCGCTGGCGCGGCAATACCTGACCGGCGCGCTGGGCGAGGTGGTTGATTTCCCGCAGAACGATATCCGCCACGGGATGCCCCGTTTCGAGGGCGAGGCATGGCAAAAGAACCGCGCGCTCCTGTCTGAATACGCCCGCATCGCTGAGGAGGCCGAATGCTCGCAGGCCCAGCTTGCCCTCGCATGGGCGCTGGCACAGGGCGAGCATGTCCTGCCCATCCCCGGCACGTCGAAAGCCGATCATCTGGAGGAAAACTGGGGCGGCGGACAGGTCACGCTTTCGGCTGATCTGTTGGAGCGCCTCGACAATCTCATCAACCAGAACACGGTCATCGGCGGTCGCTATACCGAAAAGATGCAAAGCCAAGTCGGGACAGAGGATTTTGAGAGGGCGTGACAATGCGGCGTCGATACTTTTTGGCAGGGAGTGGTGGCATGGCGTTGAGCGTATTGCGTGGGGCACAGGCGGCGGCAAATGACGGATATTTCGTACCCGCCGAGGAAGCCCCGCACGAGCGGACCTTCATGCAATGGCCCGTCAATTGCCGCGTCCATCCCGATCCCGTGTTTTTGGAGATGGTGCAGCAGACTATTGCCGATATCGCCAACGCGATTGCCGCTTTCGAGCCGGTTATCATGCTTGCGGCGGAAGAAGATCATTCGGGCGCACGGGCGATGTTATCATCGGCGGTCGAGCTGTGGGACGTGCCGACTGAAGATCTGTGGTGCCGCGATGCTGGACCAATCTTTGTGATCAATGGCAAGGGTGGCATTGCGGTGCGCCACATCCAGTTCAACGGCTGGGGTCGTAAGCAGGTCCATAAACGCGATTCAAAGGTTGCAGAGCGGGTTGCCGCCCGCCTTAGCCTGCCATTGTTGCCGTCTGACCTACGAGGCGAGGCAGGGGGGGTGGAGCAAGACGGTCATGGCTTGTTGATGGCCCATGAAAGCTCGTGGGTGATCGATAATCGCAATCCGGGATTGGACCGCGCAGCGGTCGAATCGCACTTGCTCGATGCCTATGGTGCGCAGCGCATGATCTGGAGCGAGGGCGTACGAGGCGAGGATATCACGGATTATCATATCGATAGCCTCGCCCGGTTTACCGGCCTTGGCCGCGTCCTCATCAATTTGCCGGATGAACCGGACCCGGACGATCCATTCCACAATGCGGCGCTTGATACCCACGATACCTTGGTCGCGGCTGGATTGACCGTCGATGTCATCCCCGAACCCACATTCAGGCGGGTCAAGAGTATCGATTTTGTGGCGTCCTATGCGAATTACTATGTCTGTAATGGCGGGGTTATCGCGGCGCAGTTCGGCGATCCTGGTTTCAGAAGCGAGGTGCAACACCGTGACGGATTTTGGTATCCGTCTGTCGCTAAACAAAAAACGGTGTTGCGATGTCAGATTACACACATCTTACGAGCGTTGAAAGAGACCGGATTGCCGAATTGCGCGCTG
>CALFVD010000135.1 GCA_937928005.1 uncultured Neomegalonema sp.
AGCATGGGTCTTCGCAAGGCTCGGAGGATGGAATTGCTACTACGGCAAACCCGGACCCATCGTCATGTTCAACGGACTCATCCGATATCACAACCTCAAAAAAGGATGGACACTCCGAGATGTGTGAATCCAGTAGGATCACGTCCGGGGCTGCGGCTCGTCTTGGGCGCGTTCGTCGGCTTTGGCTTCGTCCCACAAAGCATCCATCTCCTCTAGGGTGGAGGTGGTGGGGGTCTTGCCGATGGCGGCGAGTTTGGCTTCTACGGCGCGGAAGCGGCGGTCGAATTTGCGGGTGGCGGCGGCGAGGGCTTCTTCGGCATCGACGTCGATGTGCTGGCCCAAGACGGCGACGGTGAAGAGGAGGTCGCCGTATTCCTCGGCGATGTGGGCGGGGCCAGAGGACCGCGTGGCCTCCACGAGTTCGGCGGCTTCCTCGGCGATCTTGGCGATAACGCCGGAGGGGTCTGGCCAGTCAAAGCCGACGCGGGCGGCGCGCTTTTGGATTTTTTGCGCCCGCATCAGGGCGGGAAGGGCGAGGGCGACCCCGGCGAGGGCGCTGGTGTCATCGGCCCTGTCGCGCTCGGCCTGTTTGAGGCGTTCCCAGTGGGCGGTCTGCTCCTCGGCGGAGGATATGGCCGTGTCGCCGAAGACATGGGGGTGGCGGCGGATCATCTTTTCGGTGATGTCGCGGGCCACATCATCGAAGTCGAAACTGCCCTCCTCGGCGGCCATCTGCGCATGGTAGACGGTCTGGAGCAGCAGATCGCCAAGCTCGCCACGCAGGGCATCGCGGTCGCCGGAGCGAATGGCGTCGGCCACCTCGTAGGCTTCCTCGATGGTGTAGGGGGCGATTGTCTCGAAGCTTTGCTCGATATCCCACGGGCAGCCGGTTTGAGGGTCGCGCAGGCGGCGCATGACCTCGCGCAGGGCGTCTATGGGGGCGGTCATGCGAGGGCGGCGAGGGCGGCGGCATGGAGGGCGGGGGTGGCGGCGGCGAGGGCTTGGCCGCCATGCTGCGGGTCGCCTCCGCGCCAGTCGGTGACGATGCCGCCCGCGCCCTGCACAATGGGCATCATCGCTTGGATATCGTAGGGTTTGAGGCTGGATTCGACCACGAGATCAACCTGTCCGGCGGCGAGCATGGCATAGGCATAGCAATCGGTGCCATAGCGGGTCAGGCGGGTTGCTTGGCTGATGGCGGCAAAGGCGGCGCGCTCGGCCTCGGTCTTGAACATGGTCGGGTCGGTGCAGCACAGCACGGCATCGCCGAGGGCGGCGGTGGCGCGGGTGTGCAAGGCGCGGGTGCCGTCCGCATGGGCGAGTTGGGCGATTGCGGCTGTGCCAGTGAACCGCTCGCCGGTAAAGGGCTGATCCATAATGCCAATCACAGGGCGCGTACCGTCATTGACGGCAATCAGGACGCCCCAAGTGGGCAGGCCGCAGATAAAAGCGCGGGTGCCGTCGATGGGATCCAGCACCCATGTGATGCCGCTGCGGCTGGGTGTGGGGTCGAATTCCTCGCCCAAGACGCCGTCATCGGGGCGCAGGTCTGCGAGGATTTGGCGCATCTCCGCCTCAATGGCGCGGTCGGCCATCGTTACGGGGTCGTAGCTCTGGTCGGGGGTGGATTTGTCCTCGACAGCCAGCGTTGCCGCGCGAAAATGCTGCAACGCCAAGGGTCTGGCCGCATCGGCGAGCCGGTGAGCGACCGAAAGACAGGTGTCGATTTCGGTCTCACTCATCCGGTATCATCCTGTGCGGGCCATCGCGATGCCCGGTATCAGGCGGCTCGCGATAGTGATTTCGTTAGCTCGAACAGACGACGGCGCGGCTCTTCAGGCATCTGATAGTAGCACCGGATCAACTCCAATGTCTCCTTTTCAGAGAAGATATCACCAGATTTCGCCTGTGCATTGCTGTTCGCGGCGGAAATATCCGCTTCGGTCATGGCGACTTCGGCATCATCCTCGGCCACGCCATCAAAGAAGAATGAGACGGGAACTTCGAGTGAGGTAGCGATATCATAGAGACGGCTGGCCGATACCCGGTTCATGCCGGTTTCGTATTTTTGGATCTGCTGGAATTTGATCCCGACAGCCTCGCCTAACTGTTGCTGAGTCATCCCCAGCATCCAGCGGCGGCGACGAATTCGTTGACCGACGTGCATGTCTACATGATGTTTCATGTCGCTCATCTCCCTAAGATATACCATTGCAACTTGACGTATACGTTAGGGAGCAAGGGGAGTGCCATGATTAACGCTTTCATATACGAAAATTTGTACGCTGCAAAAAACCCAGCTTTTCTGCGGCTTCTGGTAATAAATTTTATTCCTCAAAAATGTGATAATTTAGAATTTGAAATGAGCATTCTCAATAAATGTTCGCATTTTGCGACTCAAAGGCAGGAGAGTCGCTTTATGCGGATGCAACCGCACGGGCATTTCGTTTGCGCTCGTGTGGATCGAGATAGCGTTTACGCAGGCGGATATGGTTCGGGGTGACTTCGACCAATTCGTCATCGGCGATATAGGCGATTGCCTGTTCGAGGCTCAGGCGCGTGGGGGTGGTCAGGACAACCGCCTCGTCCTTGCCGGAAGCGCGCACGTTCGTGAGCTTTTTACCCTTGAGCGGGTTGATGTCGAGATCGTTGTCGCGGTTATGCTCGCCGAGGATCATGCCCTCATAGACCGCTTCGCCGCCACCGATGAAGAATTTACCGCGATCTTCCAGATTAAAGAGTGCGTAGGTTACGGCGGTGCCGAATTCCATGGATACAAGAACGCCGACGCGGCGACCGGGGATCTTGCCTTTGAAAGGTGCCCAATCGTGGAAGATACGGTTCAGCGTGCCAGTGCCGCGCGTGTCGGTCAGGAACTCGCCGTGATAGCCGATGAGACCGCGAGACGGGACATGGGCAACGATGCGAGTCTTGCCTGCGCCGGATGCGCGCATCTCGACCAGCTCGCCCTTGCGCTCTGAAAGCTTCTCGACGACGACGCCGGAATACTGCTCATCTACATCAATGGTGACTTCTTCGATGGGTTCGTGGCGTTGACCGTCAATGTCGCGATAGACAACGCGGGGGCGGGATATGGAAAGCTCGAAGCCTTCGCGGCGCATGTTTTCGATCAATACGCCGATCTGAAGCTCGCCACGACCTGAGACCTCGAATGCATCGCCGTCCGCCGTGTCGGCGATCTTGATTGCGACGTTGGACTCGGCCTCTTTCATCAGGCGATTACGGATCACGCGGGATTGGACCTTGTCACCGTCACGGCCTGCATAGGGGCTGTCATTAATACCGAATGTCACCGAGATGGTGGGCGGATCGATGGGCTGCGCCTCGATGGGCGTGGTGACGGAAACGTCGCATAGGGTATCGGCGACGGTCGTTTTGGTCACGCCCGCAATCGCGACGATATCGCCTGCGACGGCTTCATCGACCGGCTGTCTCGCAAGGCCACGGAAGGCGAGGATCTTGGAAACGCGGAATTTTTCCACTTCCTTGCCATCGCGGGACATGCCTTTGAGCGCCATTGTCGGGCGAAGGACGCCGCTTTCGATGCGGCCCGTCAGGATGCGGCCCAAGAACGGGTCTGCCTCTAGCGTAGTGGCGAGCATACGGAAGGGCTGATCGTTATTGGCAAGCTGGGCAGGCGCAGGAACATGCTTGATGACCAGATCAAAAAGCGGGTCGAGGCTGTCGCGTGGGCCGTCGAGCTGTACGTCGGCCCAGCCATTGCGGCCCGAAGCGTAGAGGACGGGGAAATCGAGTTGTTCTTCGCTGGCATCCAGCGCGGCGAAAAGATCGAACACCTCGTCCAGCGCGCGATCAGGCTCGGCATCGGGCTTGTCAGCCTTGTTCAGCACCACGATGGGGCGCAGGCCCAGCGCGAGCGCCTTGGAGGTGACGAATTTCGTCTGGGGCATTGGCCCCTCGGCGGCATCGACCAGAAGCACGACGCCATCGACCATCGACAAGATGCGTTCGACCTCGCCGCCGAAATCGGCGTGGCCGGGGGTGTCGACGATATTGATAAGTGTGTCATTCCATTCGACGGAAGTACACTTGGCGAGGATGGTGATGCCGCGTTCGCGCTCGATATCGTTTGAGTCCATCGCGCGCTCGGCAACCTGCTGGTTAGCGCGGAAGGCACCGGACTGCTTGAGTAGTTCGTCCACGAGGGTAGTCTTGCCGTGGTCAACGTGGGCGATGATCGCAATGTTGCGAATGTCCATGATATGCGTGTCCGGTGGGAATAAGGGTTGCGCGCGTATGCCCCATGTGATGCTGCAGCGCAACCTTTGCAAGCCGTCAAGTGAATTGCGTGACTGTAAACGGAGAAGAATGTGACACATCCTCTGCTGACCAAAGAGATTACGGGGGCGAGCGCATGGCTTGGCTCGGATATGGAGGATGCGGAGCGTTGGATGCTGCATCTGTCGGCTGATGCCATTGCTTCGATTGATGCGGCGCTTGCTGATCTGGAGGAGCGAAGGTTGACGCCGCCGTTATTCGGGAAAGGGGATTTCCCGATTGGATCACTTGCCGGGCCGCTTGCTACCATTGCCGATGAATTGGAGAATGGGTGCGGGTTCTTTTTGCTGCGCGGCTTACCAGTCGAGCGATATGACGATGTGCAGATTGCGATGATCTATTACGGTATCGGCCTGCATTTGGGTATGCCAGTGGGGCAGAATCCGCAGGGTGACTTGATTGGCACTGTGATGAATGTGGGGGATATCGCGGACCCGAATACGCGGGTGTTCCAGACGAATGCGTACCTGCCTTACCATACTGACCCATCCGATGCGGTCTGTCTGTTGTGCATCCGCAAGGCGCGGATGGGGGGATTGAGCAGCTTGGTGAGTGCGGCGGCGATCCACAACGCGATTTTGCGAGAGCATCCGGCGATGCTAGGCCTTTATTATCGGCCTTATCATTACGCGCATCTGCGCGCTGATGGGGCAGGATTCTCACCGATCTTTAGCTACCATAACGGCAAGCTGAGTTGTCGCTACCTGCGCCAATATATCGAATTGGGGCATGAGCAGCGAGAGCAGCCGTTGACGGAAGCTGAGCGGGCGGCGCTGGATTTGTTCGATGTGGTGAGCCAGCGCGAGGAGATGCGGCTCGATATGATGCTGGAACCGGGGGATATGCAGTTCGCGAACAATTACGCGGTGCTGCATTCGCGTAGCGCGTTTCAGGATGCAGAGGCGCTAGACATGCGGCGCAAGCTGTTGCGGTTATGGTTGAATATGCCAAATGCGCGGCGGCTGGCCCCGGATTTTCCGGGGCGAAACGGGTTCGAGGTGCATCATACCGTTCAGCATGTGCAATCGTCCATTTAGAGCGATACATGATCAAGGTGGGTCAGAAATTGCGATTTACGATAAACCTGAGCCATATTTTATGCCAAGGGCCGCGCAAAATATGGCGCTTGGTGATTCAGGGGGATCGCAATTCGCTTTAACGGACCGGGTCGGGGATTTCGAGGGTGGCGATCATTTCGCGGACTTCTTGGCGAGCGGCAACATGGGACATGTCGAGGCTTGCGCCGGATTCGCGTAGGTCGAGCAAGGTAAGGCCCGACAGGAACAATTCGCGGAAGATGGGGCGCTCACTTAGACCCTGTGATACGCGAAAGCCGATCTTGCGTGAGAGTTGTTGCAGCATGTCACCGACGCGGCGCTTGTTGCGCGTGTCTTCGAGCGGGGTGCGATTGCGCACAACGACCCAATCGAGGCTACCCATGCCGACTTGTGCGCGTAGCTTGCGAGCCTCCCACACCATCTCGGAATAGATCGAAGGGCCGCTGATGGTCAGGTTCGCGGGATCGACCCGTGCGAGTAAGTCGAAATCTACGAAGCTGTCATTGATGGGGGTGACGAGCGTGTTGGCCGAGCTGTGGCCAAGGCGCGAGAGGTTGGAATACGCGCCGGGGCAGTCGATCAGGATCGCATCGCAATCGCGGCTGAGATCGGCGATGGCGGCGTCGAAACGCTCGCTCTCAATGGACCATGCGGTTTCGCGGTCAGGATTATTGCTGGTCTCAATCCGCACGGTGCGGGGCAGGACGAGGTTTACGCCCTTACGCTCGCACCAGCCTTTGCGATTCTCGACATAGCGGAACAAGCTTTGCTGTCTGAGGTCGAGGTCAATGGCACCAACGCGCATACCCCGGCGAGCAAGGGCAACGAAGACATGCATTGCCGTCGTTGACTTGCCGGACCCACCCTTTTCGTTTCCGAAAACGATGATGTGAGGTTTGCTGCGGCGGTTCATAGCGGGTTCTGGCGTTCAGCCTGTAGCAATTTGCGCATCTGTTGAATCAGATTTATCGCTAAGACTTGCGCAAAATCTGATGCTTTGTAAATCAACGTCTGCGCAATTTGCCTCAGAAGCCGAAGCCTTTGAACTTTTCTTTGAACTTCGAGACGCGCCCACCAGTATCCATGAGGCGCTGATTACCGCCCGTCCATGCTGGGTGCGTGGAAGGATCAACGTCGAGCGCCATCTCGTCCCCTTCGGCGCCCCAGGTCGAGCGCATCTGGACCACGTCACCATTGGTCATCTTGACGTTGATCGTGTGGTATTCGGGATGCGTATCTTTTTTCATCTGCTCGGTTCCGCGTGGAGGTCTGCCATGGGGTCGCCCCCGGAATCCGGTCAGGCGGAAGGCGTTCTATAACGATAGGGCGACGATGTTGCAAGCCCCCCAGAAGGCGGTAATCAGGAAATCGGCGCTTTCTCAAACAGGCGCGATACCGAGTCCTGCCGAGAGATTGAATCAATGGCTGCGGCGAGCATTGGACCGATGGAGACGATCTTGATCTTGCTGTTGGCCGCGAGGTGCGATTGGTCGATGGAATCGGTGATGGCGAGGCTTTTGAGCGCGGATTTCTCGACCCGATCCACGGCCTTTTCGGAGAGGACGCCATGGGTGCACATGGCATGGACTTCCGCCGCTCCCCGCTCCAGCAATGCTTCGGCGGCGCGGCAGAGGGTGCCCGCGCTGTCGACGATATCGTCATAGAGGATGCAGATGCGGCCCTCTACATCGCCCAGCACGTTCATCTCGGCGACGACACCAGCTTTTTCGCGGCGCTTGTCGATGACGGCGAGGTCAGCATCAATCGTCTCGGCAAAGGTGCGCGCGCGGACGACGCCGCCGACATCGGGCGAGACGACCATGAGGCGCTTGTCATTGCCCTCAACCTTCATGGTCGTGGCGTGGTGGGCGAAAACGGGCGTGGCGTAGAGGTTATCAACGGGAATGTCGAAGAAGCCTTGGATCTGACCCGCATGGAGGTCGACGGTCAGAACGCGGTCGGCCCCGGCTTTGGTGATGAGATTGGCGACGAGCTTGGCCGTGATGGGCGTGCGGGGCGCGTGTTTGCGGTCCTGCCGTGCATAGCCGAAATAGGGGACGACGGCGGTGATGCGACCCGCCGAGGCACGCTTGAGCGCATCGGTAATAACGAGCAATTCCATCAAGCTGTCATTGGCCGGGCTGGAGGTGGGTTGGACGATGAAAACATCTTCGCCGCGCATGTTGTCGTAAATTTCGACCCATACTTCCGAATCGGCGAATTTCTCAACGCGCGCATCGGTGATGGGGCGGAAAAGCTTGGCGGCTATGGTTTCCGCCAACGCGCGGTTGGAATTGCCAGAAAGCAGCTTGATGTCCGAATTCGGCTTCATGTCCATGTCCCGCATATCCCCCATTACGCGCGCGCCTTCTAGCAAGCGTGCAGGGTGGCGTAAATCCCGAAACGGGTCATTGAGCAATGCGCGATCAAGTTGCGCCTAGAATTGCAGCCAAGAATGTAGATTCTTGACGCTTTCGCCCACAGGATCACGCTTGCCTTATTCTGTCATACCGGTGCGTTCGATGGGTACATTGTCGATCAGGCGTGTTTTTCCGAGGCGCGCGGCGATGAAGAGGCGGCTTTCGATCTGGGGATCAAAATGATCGACCGGGTCGAGCGCACGTGCATCGCGGGCATCGAGATAATCTATGCCGTCGAATCCAGCCGCAACTAGCGCCTTGGAGCAGGCGCTAAGCACGCGGTCAATAGGGGCACCATGGGCGATGTGATCGGCGGAGGCGAAGAGTGCCTTATTGAGCTTGGCGGCAATACGGCGTTGATCTGCGGCAAGGTAGCGATTGCGCGACGACATGGCGAGGCCATCGGATTCGCGCACGGTCGGGCTGGAAGCGATTCGGATCGGCATGTCGAGGTCGCGAACCATGCGGCGAATTGAGATGAGCTGCTGCCAGTCTTTTTCGCCGAAGATCGCATAATCTGGCTGGGCTTGGTTGAGTAGCTTGCAAACCACGGTGGTGACGCCGTCGAAATGGCCGGGGCGGTGCGCGCCGCACATCTCGGTGGTAACGCCGTCGACGCTGATGGTCGTGACAAAGCCTTCCGGGTACATTTCGGAAGTGTCGGGGACGTAGATCAAGTCACAACCGGCATTGGCGAGCATTTCGGCATCGCGCACCTCGTCGCGAGGATAGGCGGCGAGGTCTTCGTTTTTGCCGAACTGGGTCGGGTTGACGAAGATTGATGCGACCACGCGCTTCGCCCGCCTACGCGCCGCGCGGACAAGGGAAAGATGGCCTTCATGCAGCCCGCCCATAGTGGGCGTAAGCGCGACCAGATCGCCCGCGCGTCGCCAATCGCGGACGGTATCGCGCAGTTCTACGACGGTCCGAACGGTGCGTGGACGGGTGATTTGTAACATGGCGCGGACGCCTCCGTTGGGTTGTTCGGACACCATAGAGAAAGCGCGGCGAGACACAAGCGGCGTAGACTCACGATGGTGTATATTTACGTTGTGCGCTGATAATGGGGCGCATTTAGGTGAGCGTGCGGCCTTGACAATGTTCTTTGTATGATCTTATTTGTTCGTGTTATGTTTAATAAGGTGCTATATGAATTTTCTGCTTTCCGTGACTGCCAATAAAAACCATCTCCTCGGTATCATAGTCGCGTTGATCGCTATGGTTGGTGGGTTGGCGGTGGTATCGGTCACGCGCAGAACGCATCTACTGGCGCTTTCGATCTTACGCCCTGCCGAATCCGCAACGCGGCGGCTGATTGCGATTCTGGCGCATGGGATGAAAGTGCCAAAACGCAAAGCGCGGGCAGCGCCAACGGGTAAGATTCCGAAACGGAAAGGCGAGTATGTACCGCCTTTTCAGTTGTTTGACCCAAGAAAACGGGTTGGGCCGGTCAAGCGCAGAGTGCCGGGTCGCGGCCCAACAATCTGGTTCTTCGATGGTGAGGATGTTCCGCCCTCGGCAAAGCAGGAGATTTCACCGGATGATCTGATTGATGCGCGGGCATTGTTGCGGCGGTTGCAAGCGATGATGGTCGCCTTGGGCGATATGGATCGTCAGGCGAAACGATTGGCGCGGGCATTGGCAAAAAAGGCGTTGCCGATCCGAGCAATGCGGCCCGGTCGCCCACCGGGGCATCGCGCAGCATTGGCGGGCGGGCGGCATCGGCATTTCGTTGATGAAGTGCTGGCCGATTGCCACGAACTGGCGCTTTTGGCCCTGAACGCGCCGCCCGTGAAGACGCCACCAT
>CALFVD010000136.1 GCA_937928005.1 uncultured Neomegalonema sp.
CACTATGTCATGGACTAGCAAATATATCACAGCTTAGCATCAGCATAAACTCACTCGACCGCTACGATAATCAGATGAATCAATAGGCCACCTTTAACGGAGCCGCTCCGGCACGTGACTAGGACGAAAAGTCGATGAGCGATAATGGGTTGCGTGCGCGAATTCCATGAGTTGAGATGCCATGCCAACCACCACACGCAATTGACAAGGTGGGGGTGGCAACCACAAGGTCTGGCGCATGTTTACCATGCGCCCCATCGGCTATGTAATCGGCCTTTTCATTATCATCCTCGGCCTTGCGATGGTGTTGCCTTTACTGGTGGACCTGTTCACCGGCGAAGAGGAATGGAAGACCTTCGGGCTGTCTGCTGTCATCACCGTAATCGGCGGTGCGGGCCTCGTCACAGTCTGCGCACAGGAAAAGCGCGAAGGGCTGTCGGTACAGCAAACGTTCATCTTAACGGTGCTGGCATGGGTGGCGTTGCCACTGTTCGGCAGCCTGCCCTTCCTGATCGGTGCGCAGGAGATGAGCTTTACCGACTCGTTCTTCGAGGCAATGTCGGGGATCACCACCACGGGCGCGACGGTTATGGAGGGTTTAGACCGCAAGGCACCCGGTATCTTGCTGTGGCGTGGGCTGATGCAATGGTTCGGGGGGTTAGGGATTGTCGTCGTCGCTATTGCAATCTTGCCGGAATTGAGGGTCGGGGGGATGCAGCTTTTTCGCTCGGAAGCCTTTGATACCTTCGGCAAGATACTGCCGCAGGCTGCGCAGATCGCCAAGCAGCTATTCTACATCTATTTCGGCCTGACGGTCGCGGCGATGCTGGTCTATGCCGCCTGTGGGATGAAGCCCATTGATGCGGTCGTCCACGCTATGACCAGCATCGCGACAGGGGGGTTGGCGAATTACGACGCCTCATTCGGCGAGTTCAGGAACCCGGCAATCCACTATTTCGCGGCGCTATTCATGCTAACATCTGCCCTGCCCTATGTGCGGTTTATTCAGCTCATGCACGGTTCGCCACAACCGCTATGGCGCGACCCACAGGTGCGGATGTTCTTCAAGCTGATCACAGTCTTCGTGGCCGTCATCGCCGTCGGACGGTGGGAGGATACGGGCAATCTGGAATACGCCTTCCGCACATCACTGTTCAATGTCGTGTCAATTATGACCGGTACGGGCTACGCCACCGAAGATTACGGGCTATGGGGTCCGTTCGCGATGATGATGTTTTTCATGATCGGCATGATCGGTGGCTGCGCCGGTTCGACGAGCTGTTCGGTGAAGGTGTTCCGATATCAGGTATTGGCGGCGGCAGTATCGGCGCAAATCAGGCAAATACAGAACCCTTCCGGCGTGCTCCGCGCGCGGTATGACGGGCGGCCCATCTCAGAGGATATCCTGTCCTCGGTGATGGCGTTCTTCCTGTTGTTTCTGCTAACGCTTGGGATGCTAACACTGGGCCTGAGCATGATCGGGCTAGACCTTTTAACTTCGCTATCAGGGGCGGCGGCAACACTGGGGAATATTGGGCCGGGTTTGGGCAATGAAATCGGGCCGTCGGGGAACTATGCGGGCCTGCCGGATTCGGCAAAATGGCTGCTGATCTTAGGCATGTTTCTGGGACGGCTCGAACTCTTGAGCGTGTTCGTGTTGCTGATGCCGCGATTCTGGCAAAGATAGAATGGAACGAAGATCATATCTCTGTTCCATGATTTGCGGGGAGACAGGCGACATATTCGCCTTTACCATCGCTATTAATATCAAGGCGTTGAAGGACCATTGATAGAAAACTACGGCGGCAAAAGCTGCGCCAGCAATTCGCCATGCAGAGGGGGCGCAGCGGCGACGAGGCCAGCAATTGTCGGCTCCGGTGCATTATAGCGGATCAAATCACCTACACGGGTAGCCACGAGGCCGCCCGCCTCTTGCAACACGATATGCGCGGCGGCGAGATCCCACTCGCTAAGCTGGTTCAAAACAATGGCGGCGTCCCAATTATCCGTGGCCACCTTACAGACGCGATAGGCAATGGAATTAACGTAGCCGTGTCGTCCGCCGGGGGGATCACCGCGCCATTTTGCGGATTTCAACACGCTTCTACGGGATAGCACCTGCGCATCCGCAAAAAGCGCGCATCTATCCGCGATCAGCGGTGCACCATTTAGGGTCGCACCTTGCCCCTTTGCCGCAGCAAAGATCTCATCCTTGGCCGGATTGAAGACATATCCGGCTACCGGCACGCCATCGACCGCAAGAGCCGCGCAGATGGTGAATTCGGGTTTTCCGTCTATGAAGGCACGGGTGCCATCGATCGGATCAATGATCCAAACGCGGCTACGTGACAGGCGGGCGGGGTCATCCGCGCTTTCCTCTGACAGCCAACCATGATCAGGGAATGCCCCCATAAGCCGAGCCTGTAGCAGGTCATTAGCGGCGAGGTCGGCCTCGCTAACCGGGCCTTCGCCGGGTTTGTCCCATGTTTCGGGGTTTTGGCCGAAATAGCCCATGACGAGTGCCCCCGCATCGGCGACTGCCTCGGCCATAACGGCGATTTCGGCTTGTGTGGGGTCAGTTGCCTGCAACGCTACACCCGTCAATCAGGAGGGTTGGGACTCGCAGGGCGCGGTCGGCGGGCAGATCGGTCGAAGGTTCAAACGCGGCAAACATCTCGATCAGATTTCCGGCCACGGTGGCTTCGGTCACGGGATAGGCCAGCTTGCCATTCTCGATCCAATAGCCTGATGCGCCCCGGCTGTAATCGCCCGTGGTAGAGTTGATACTCGCGCCCATCATCTCGGTGACGAAAAATCCATCTTCGATGCCCGCGATCATATCATCTGGCGTACGAGTCCCGGTGGATAGGGTGACGTTAGAAGGGCTGGGGCGGGGGGGTGAGCCGATACCAAAGGATGCGCTGGCGGTAGAGGTCAGGTCGAGTTGGCGGGCGGTGGCGCAATCGAGCAGCCATGTCTGAAGGATACCATCTTCGACCAAGTTACGCTTTGCCGTGGCCAGCCCTTCACCATCGAAAGGGCGCGAACCAAGACCACGCATCAGCAACGGATCATCGGTCAGGGTGATCCCATCGGCAAAGACACGCTCGCCGAGTTTGTCGCCCAGATACGTGCTACCTCGCGCAACGCTGGCACCATTAATAGCACCGAGAAAATGACCGATGACAGACGAAGCAAGGCGTTGATCGAAGACCAGCGGCACATCGCGAGTAGGGGCCTTGCGCGGGTCTAGGCGACGAATGGCCCGCTCTCCGGCTTCGCGGCCCACTCCATCAAGAGCGCGTAGATCATCGCGCCACCGAGCAACACCGTAAGCGTAGTCCCGCTCCATCCCCAGCCCTTCACCTGCAATAGCGGAGCAAGATGCGCTCCAAAAGCTACCGCTGCGCGTTGCGGAAAAACCGTTGGACATGACCAGCGCGATTTCGCTGCGCCGCCAGCTTGCGGTCGAGCCTTCGGATTTGGCAACGCCCTCAACGGCACGCGCGGCCTCATCGATCGTGAGGGCATCATCGCGCAGACGGTCGGCTTCAGCGGTGGTTGTATCACATAGATCAAGATCGGGGTGATCGGTGGAAGCGAGTGCGGCATCCGGCAACGCGCAATAGGGATCGTCGGGGGCTTCGCGAGCCATGGCCACAGCACGTTCAGCCATTTCAGCCAAGGCGCTATCTTTGCTGCTGGACGCGGAAACACTCGCTTGCCGCTGACCAATGATAACCCTCACGCCGATATCGAGTGTCTCAGATCGCCCAATATCTTCAACCACCCCATCGCGAACCGATGCCTCCAACCCCTCAGTCATAGCGGCAGAGGCGCTGACCTGATCGGCCCCTGCCTTACGGGAAAGATCAAGAAGCTGATTACAGAGGGTCGTTAAATCGGTCACAGATGTGCCTCCGGTTCGGGTTGGCGGATGCCTATAGCATCTGTCTACAAATGGGGAGTGTGATGCGAAGAGCAAATTCTTCTTCAATCAAGACGCAACACCGCCGGAACCTGACGACGACTTTCACGTCACGTGAGTCCGCCGCATGGCGGACCGATCCGACTTTAGCCGCAACCCGAAGCCAACGGCTTTCAGCCGGTGGTCGTTCACAGTAGTGACGAATTGAGAAAATCTGTCTCTCTAATTTCATAAGGCAGGACAAGGCCTTGATGTAGTTCATAGAAGCCGATAGCGCATATGTGATATGACACAAGCGGGCGGAGGACGACATTTGAAAACATGAAAATCATCGCGTTAATCTTTGCCCTGCTTTCCACAAATGCCGTCGCCCAAGGGTCGGCCTTACCCGGCAATCCTTGCCATCTCGACGCACCTTGCCTGTTGGGTGAGCGATCTTATCACGTCAAGGAACCCGATAGCTGGGATGGAGTCACGCCCTTGCCAGTCATGCTACATTTCCACGGTTGGGCGCGGACAGGTAAGCTGCCGGTGAAGCATCAGAGGATATCAGGGCATACACGGCGGCGCGGCGTGCTACTGGTCGCCCCGAACGGACACAATAAAACATGGCGTTTTCGGCAAGGACGAGAGGATGTCGATTTCGCGGATGCAGTGCTACAGGACGTGATGAAAAGATATCCAGTGGATAAGGACAATATTTTTGTCTCCGGCTATTCTTTTGGCTCTGCGATGGCATGGCGCTTCGTTTGTGAAAGCGGCAATGATATCCGAGGGTTGTTTGCCGTGGCGGGCACCTTGCGCCAGTCAGAAAACTGCCCAGAAGCGCCCGCAGCAATACGCCATGTCCATGGCACATCGGACACGGTAATGGCCTTTCCTGCCGGACCAGATGGCGATCTGTTGAATCCGGTCAAGCTGTGGCGCGACAAGCTCAGGTGCGGGGACGCGACGGATGAAGGCTCTTACAAGATAGTCGACTGGCTATCATTCAACCGCTATTCTTGGGATTGTGCAGATGGCTCCGTGACCCTCGATTTGCACGAGAGCGGCCATTTCATTCCCCATGGCTGGTTGGGGCGGCAGTTAGACGAAATGCTAGGGCTTGAACCAAAATATCCGTGAGATAGATTTGCAAAGCTGCCATATTGCAAAGGCTCGCCACATCAGCGCTAGCAGTGTTCATTGCGGAACTCGCCGTTCGGTAACTTTATCTGTTTGTTTAAAATCAGCGACACATGCTTCAGGTAGCTGGGTAATATCCACCATAAATTTACAGAGGGACAATATGCGCCGCTCAAGCCTCTGCGGGTGCAAATTATCTCACCCATCGTCAACATAGATAAATATCGACACCACTTCAAAACTTCTCTCATGCTATTGCCATGCTGACCCCGCGTTTTTCTTGCATCTGAGTTCGCTGCACTGCAATATCGCGCAAGATTGTTTCGTGCAGGATATCCCGATGACGAAGAACATTACCGACCGCCCCACCGCAGACAGACCTTGGCTGATGCGCACCTATGCGGGGCATTCGACCGCTGCTGCCTCGAACGAACTGTACAAAACCAATCTTGCTAAGGGACAAACCGGCTTGTCGGTGGCCTTCGACCTGCCCACACAGACCGGCTATGACAGCGATCATGTTTTGGCGCGGGGCGAAGTGGGCAAGGTAGGCGTACCGATCAGCCATATCGGCGATA
>CALFVD010000137.1 GCA_937928005.1 uncultured Neomegalonema sp.
CCCAAACCGCCCCAGCCCGATCACCGACATCGCTCCCTCCATCCATATAAAGACAGGCACAAGGAGAATCAGGATGAAACCCCGGTTTCAATACAAAACCAGATGTGTGCATGTAGTAGGACCCGATCCGGGGCCTCCTTCAAGCCTCGTACCCTTTTGCAAGGAGGCCCCGGGTCTTCGCCCGGGGCAGCGGTGAAAAGTGTCGTCGATCTCCACCCATGGTATAAATTGCCTCCCGTGCATCAATGGATGTGCCCCGACTTCTATGAAATTGCCCGCCATAACCACCCCATAAACAAAAACCCCGCCAAAGATGACGGGGTTTATCGGTCCTTTGGAACGCCCCGGATATCCGGGGCGGCCTGTCTTTAATTGCGAAGAGCCAATAAGGGCTAAGCCCTTACATCATGCCCATGCCGCCCATGTCTGGCATTCCGCCACCGCCGCCGCCAGCCGCGCCTTTCGGCTCTGGCTTATCGGCAACCATTGCTTCTGTGGTGATGAGGAGCGATGCGACCGATGCCGCGTCCTGAAGGGCGTGACGCACGACCTTTGCGGGGTCGATAATGCCTTTTTCCATCAGGTTGCCATAGACTTCATCCTGAGCATCGAAACCGAAGGTGGTATCGCTGTTTTCCATGATTTTGCCGACGACGACCGAGCCATCAACACCGGAGTTCTCGGCGATTTGACGAACCGGCGCTTGCAGCGCACGACGAATGATGTCGATACCGCGAGTCTGATCGGCATTAGAGCCTTCCATGCCTTCGAGAGCTTTCGATGCGTGGAGCAGAGCAACGCCACCACCGGGAACGACGCCTTCCTGAACGGCGGCGCGGGTCGCGTTGAGCGCGTCATCGACACGGTCTTTGCGTTCTTTGACTTCGATCTCGGTCGAACCGCCGACGCGGATTACGGCAACACCGCCTGCGAGTTTTGCGAGACGCTCCTGCAGTTTTTCTTTGTCGTAATCGGAGGTGGTTTCTTCGATCTGCTGTTTGATCTGGGCGACGCGCGCCTGAATCTCTTCGCTGTCACCAGCACCATCAACGATAGTGGTGTCGTCTTTGCCAATGCGGACGCGCTTGGCGGTGCCGAGCATGTCGAGCGTGACGTTTTCGAGTTTCATGCCCAGATCTTCGGAGATGACCTGACCACCCGTGAGGACGGCAATATCCTGAAGCATGGCTTTACGACGATCACCGAAGCCCGGTGCCTTGACGGCAGCGATTTTCAGACCGCCACGCAGCTTGTTCACAACGAGGGTTGCGAGGGCTTCGCCTTCGACGTCTTCGGCGATGATCATCAGTGGCTTGCCCGACTGGATCACGGCTTCGAGCATTGGCACCATAGCCTGAAGCGACGAGAGTTTTTTCTCGTGCAGGAGGATGTAGGCGTCTTCCAGTTCGGCCAGCATCTTCTCAGGGTTCGTCACGAAATATGGCGAGAGGTAGCCACGGTCGAACTGCATCCCTTCGACGGTTTCCAGCTCAAATTCCATGGTTTTGGATTCTTCGACGGTGATGACACCCTCGTTGCCGACTTTCTGCATCGCTTCGGCGATTTTGTCGCCGATGACGGCTTCGCCATTGGCGGAGATGGTGCCGACTTTGGCGACTTCGCTGGAGTCAGCAACGTCACGGGACATAGACTTGATCTGCTCGACGACCTTGACAACAGCAGCATCAACGCCGCGCTTGAGATCCATCGGGTTCATGCCAGCGGCAACGGCCTTGAGACCTTCTTTGACGATGGCCTGTGCGAGGACGGTTGCGGTGGTCGTGCCGTCACCGGCTTCGTCGTTGGTTTTCGAGGCCACTTCGCGCACCATCTGAGCGCCCATGTTCTCGAACTTATCGGAAAGCTCGATTTCTTTGGCGACAGATACGCCATCCTTCGTGATGCGCGGGGCACCGAAGGATTTATCGAGGATCACGTTACGGCCTTTCGGGCCGAGGGTCACTTTCACCGCGTTGGCGAGAATGTTGACACCGTTTAGCAGACGCTCGCGGGCATCGGCTTCAAATTTGACTTCCTTGGCAGCCATTGGATGACTCTCCTGTCAGTAGAATTTCGTTGGTCGGCGATATCGGGTCAGAGCCTGAATGATTTGCGATGCTACCGGGCATGGATTGCCTCTAGCGTGGGCGTTTTCATGCGCGCGATAATTATCAATCGCATTTCATTTCAATCAGGCGAGGACGCCCATGATGTCGCTCTCTTTCATAATCAGCAGGTCTTCGCCGTCGATCTTGACTTCCGTGCCGGACCATTTGCCGAACAGGATGCGGTCGCCCGCTTTTACGTCGAGTGCGATCCGATCACCGTCATCATCGCGTGCGCCTTCGCCCACGGAAACAACTTCACCTTCCTGCGGCTTTTCTTTTGCCGTCTCGGGAATGATCAGGCCGCCAGCGGTTTTCTCGTCGCTTTCAACGCGGCGCACGAGTACACGGTCGTGCAGGGGACGGAATTCCATTATGTCGCTCCTTGATATGGAATAGTCTCTCAAACTCCTGCGTTAGCACTCTAGAATGATGAGTGCTAACGGCTTAGACGAGGGACATATGAAAGTGCGTAGCGCCCGTCAAGGGATCGGCGCGGCCCGTATACGAAAAATTCACACTTTTCGCATTCCGGCACAGCGTTGCCACCCCGCCCTATCGCAGGCATAAGACACGCAGACCGATAGCAGCAGTAAAAATGGAGCCGATATGAAACCCGAAATCCTGATGATGGGTCCGATGATGCCGCATGTGGAGGCGGCATTGGACGAAGCGTATATTGTCCACCGGATTTTTCAGGCGGATGACGCGGATGCAATGCTGGCCGAGGCTGGGCCGCGCATCCGGGGGGTCGCAACCGATGGCGGCAAGGGAGCGAGCGACGATGTGATGGGGCGGCTACCTGCGCTAGAGGTTGTGTCGTGCTATGGCGTGGGGACGGATGCGATTGATCTGGACCATGCGCGCGGGCGGGGCGTTACGGTGACAAACACACCCGATGTGCTGAATGACGACGTTGCGAATATGGCGGTTGCCTTCGTGCTGGCCACGAGCCGCACACTGGTCGCGAATGATATGTTCGTGCGGCAGGGCAAGTGGTTGGGCGGCAATCCACCGCTGGCACGGGCAATAAGGGGGCGTAAGGTTGGTATCTTGGGCTTGGGCCGGATCGGGAAAGATATCGCCGAAAAGCTGGGCGTGTTTGGCTGTGAGATTGCCTATAACGGGCGCAGCAAGCAGGACGTGGCTTTTGAGTATTTCGATGATCTGACGGAAATGGCGAGTGCGGTAGATTTCCTGATTGCGATCTGTCCCGGCGGACCATCGACGAACGGGATCGTTAATGCGGCGGTGCTGGAAGCATTGGGACCAGAGGGGACGTTTATCAACGTCGCGCGCGGCTCCGTGCATGACGAGGCGGCATTGGTCGCGGCTTTGGAGAGCGGTAAGCTTGGCTTTGCAGGGCTAGACGTGTTCGAGGCGGAACCGAAGGTGCCGGAAGCGTTGTTGAAGATGGATAATGTGATCCTACAACCGCATCAGGGCAGTGGCACCGTTGAGACTCGGCGGGCGATGGGTGATCTGGTGATCGAGAATCTGCGCCTGCATTTTGCGGGTTCGCCCGTCAAAACGCCCGTAGGGTGAGCGTCATGGCAGGCTGAGTTTGCTCATCCTGCCACCATCAACCGTCCAGACCTGTCCGGTCACAAAGCTCGCCGCATCGGAGGCGAGCCATGCGACAAGGGCGGCAACCTCTTCTGGTTTGCCAGTGCGCCCGACCGGATGGATCGAGCTTATCTGCTCGCGGAAGGCCGCTGGGTCGCCGAGACTATCGATGAAAGCGGTGTTGAGGTCGGTGTCGATCCAGCCGGGTGCGACCGCGTTGCAGCGCACACCATCTGACCCATGATCGACGGCGATGGCGCGGGTCAGGGCATGAAGACCACCCTTCGAGGCGCAATAGGCCGGGTGGCGGGGATTGGAGCCAATGCCCTCGATGGAGCCGATATTGACGATACTGCCGCCCTTGTCGATCAGGTAAGGAAGCGCGTGGCGGATCAACATGAAAGGCGCGGTCAGATTGACCTGAAGCGTATCGGCCCAGTCCGCTGGAGAGGTTTCCAGCGCGGTTCCCTCGCGCATCAAGCCCGCATTATTGACGAGAATATCAAGGCGTCCGGCGCGGGCTATAACCTCTGCGATAGTGCGCTCTGGCGCCGTTGGGTCGAGGAAGTCTGCTTTGATCCAGTCGCGTGCGGTGTCTTCGCCGCGCTGAGCAGTGATAACCCGCGCGCCCATTTCTTCGAGAGCAACGGCGCAGGCTGCACCGATACCGCTACGCCCGCCGGTGACGAGGGCCACTTTACCCTGCAACGCGGTCATTGCACGGACTTCCCGCCATTTGCCTCGATCAAAGCGCCGCAGAGATAGCGGGCTTGGTCGGAGGCGAGGAAGAGAATGACATCGGCGATATCTTTGGGTTCGGCGATACGGCCCAGCGGAACCGAGGCGTTGAGACTGTTGATGGCCGTGACCGGGTCAATGCCGCGTGTGGCAAAACCAGTGCGCAGCATGGGGGTGTTTACCTCGTTTGGGCAGACGGCATTAACGCGGATATTCTGGTGCGCATGGTCGATACCGAGGCATTGGGTCAGCGAAGCGATGGCGGCTTTTGACATGACGTAGATGGGATGGTTCGGGCCGGGATGCACGCCCCAGCAAGAGGCGACATTGACGATGGCCCCGCCGCCCGCTTCGGCCATGATGGGGATCGCGGTGCGGCAAAGACGGAACGGAGCCTCGACATTGATCGCCATGGAGCGGGCGAAATCGTCGTCGGTAGCGTCGGTGATCTTACCGCGCGTGATGATTCCGGCATTATTGATGAGGATATCAAGACCGCCCATAGCCGCGTGCGCCCGTTCCGGTAGGGAATCGCAGAATACGGGGTCAGTCAGGTCGCCAGAGATTGTGTGATCTCCAGCGGTTTTTGCCCGGTCGGTGCCGGTCACGATTGCCCCCGCATCGCGCAGACGGGCGACGACCGCGCCGCCGATACCACCCGCAGCACCCGTCACAAGGGCGCGCTTGCCCGTTAAATCCGCCATATCGTCTCCATGATTCAACTACCGGATCAGGCCATGGCGATGCATCAAGCACTATGCAGAGGGCGACATGTGGATGTCGCTTTTAGTGTGTCGTAAATGGGCTGGAGCGTCCTGAGGCGTGGTGTAATTGTGGTGCCCTTATTCTCCTAAGAGGTCGCTCATGCCGCTTCATTTTGATACCGCCGAATTCACGGCCCGTCTTGCAAAAGCGCAATCTGCGCTGGCCGCCGCTGATCTTGATGCGATTTTGTTGTTTGCGCCTGAAAGTCACCTGCGGCTGACGGGGTATGACACGTTCGGCTTTGCGATGTTTCAATGTATGGTGCTGGGGGCAGATGGGCGGGTTGACCTGTTGACCCGTGCGCCGGACCTACGTCAGGCACGCCATACATCGGTACTGGGCGAAGACCAGATTCACATCTGGACGGAAGTCGAAGCGGCAACCCCGGCTCAGGATTTGGCAAGATTGCTGGCGGCACGAGGATTGAGCGGCAAGCGGATCGGGTGGGAGACGCAGACAGCGGGTCTGACAACGTGGAATGGTGACATGGTGCGGGCCGTGATCCCAAACCTGATTGAAGCGTCAGATGTACTGCGCGCGTGTCGCCGGGTAAAATCACCCGCCGAAATTGCCATGCACCGCCGCGCCGCCGCGTTGTCGGATGATGCGCTGGATGCGGCCATAGAAACGACGCAGGCAGGTGCTTTCGAGGGCGATATCCTTGCGGCGATGCAAGGCGCGGTCTTCAAGGGCGGCGGGGATTATGCCGGAAACGAGTTCATTATCGGGTCTGGCCCCGGTGCCTTGCTGTGTCGGTACTATTCAGGTCGTCGTCATCTGGATGCGCAAGATCAACTGACGCTCGAATGGTCCGGGTCTTACGCGCGCTACCATGCGGCGATGATGCGTACATTGGTCATTGGAAAGGCGAGTGACGCACAAAAACACATGCATGCCGCCGCCATCGAGGCGCTAGAAGCTTGTGAGGCCGCAATCCGGCCCGGCGATCCGATGGGCAATGTATTCGATGCCCATGCGCGAGTGTTCGACAAGCACGGGCTGAACCATGCGCGATTACAGGCCTGCGGCTATGGTATGGGGGCGGTATATAACCCGATCTGGGTTGATTTTCCGATGTTCTACGAGGGCAATCCGTTGCTGATGCAGGCGGGACAGGTGTTTTTTCTGCATATGATCCTGATGGATTCAGATGCGGGGTTAGCGATGTGCTGGGGACATTCGGTGCTCGTCACCGATACGGGGGTCGAGCGGCTATCGCGGTCGCCGCTCGATATGGTGACGCTGTGAGCGTGCAGTCACGCCCGACGCCTTGGTGAAATTCTGGGCTTTGTTGTTGACGGCCTTGATCCGTCTGCCGTCACTGCCAGAAATGTCTGGGTCAATTACTGGACGCTTTTTCGATGTTTTTTGCGAATCGTTCAAACAGGTAGAAGCTGTCTTTTGGGCCGGGGCTGGCTTCTGGGTGGTATTGCACTGAGAAGACGGGTTTATCTGCCGCTCGCAGACCGCAATTCGAGCCATCGAACAGCGAGACATGGGTTTGTACAACACTATCGGGCAAGGTTGATTCATCGACGGTAAAGCCATGATTCATCGAGGTTATCTCGACTTTTCCTGTCTCCATATCCTTCACCGGATGGTTCGCGCCGTGATGGCCGAATTTCATTTTTGCAGTCTTGCCACCCAATGCCATTGCGAGAAGCTGATGGCCAAGGCAGACGCCGAAGACGGGTAAATCTGCATCAATGAGTGTACGGATCGTTTCAACAGCGTATTCGCCAGTTGCCGCCGGGTCGCCGGGACCATTGGTCAGGAAGATGCCTTGCGGTTGAAGCGCAAGGATATCGGCGGCGGAAGCGTTGGCTGGAACAACCGTCACGTCACAGCCAACATCTGTCAGGCAGCGTAGGATATTGTGCTTTGCGCCGAAATCTATGGCGACGACCTTGTGTTTTGTTGTCGGGTTTTCGTTGTACCCTTCGGGCCATTCCCAACGCCCGGCATCCCAGTCGTATTGCTCGCCAGTCGTTACGTTGGCCGCAAGGTCGGCCCCCTCCAGACCGTTCCACCCACGCGCCGCTTCGATCAGCGCATCGGCGTCGATATTGCCATCAGGATCATGGCATAGCGCGGCATGGGGCATCCCGTGGGTGCGGATATGCCGGGTCAGCCGCCGCGTATCCACGCCCGCAATCCCGATGCGCCCGACGCCACGCATCCATTCATCCAGTGGCCCCATGCTGCGCCAGTTTGACGGGGCGGTCGGGTCCATCCGCGTGACCATGCCTAGCGCGACAGGCGAGCGCGTTTCGACATCCTCATCGTTCACGCCGGTATTGCCGATATGGGGAAAAGTGAAGGCGACGATCTGGTCGGCATAGGAAGGGTCGGTCATCACCTCCTGATAGCCAGTCATGGCGGTATTGAAACATAGCTCACCGACCGTACGGCCCGCTGCGCCGAATCCTCGACCCCAGAAAACCTGTCCGTCTGCTAAGGCGATGCAGGCCGTGAGGCGCGCGTTTTCGCGCAGGAAGGCGGGTTTTTCGGCGGCGGACATGGCGCGGCTCCTGATATCGGGGTCGCGCCGGGTTTTAGCGGAGGCTGCGTTATTTGCAAAGGTGGGTTTTGTATTCCCTTCGATATCGGGTAGGAGGAGCGCGAAACCGATGGAGATACCCATGCGCGAGCGCATCGACACCGCCTTCAAGACCGCCATGAAAGCACGCGATTCTGTGCGCCTGTCCACCTTGCGGTTGATCCGCGCGGCGATTACCGAGGCCGATATCGCCGGTCGCGGGGCCGAGGATGGCGGCGGCGTAGACGATGCGGCAATCATGGCCCTGTTGCAGAAGATGATCAAGCAACGCGAAGATTCCGCTGATCTGTACGAGACTGGTGGGCGCGTCGAGTTATGCGAGCGAGAGCGCGAGGAAATTGCGATTATCCGCGAGTTTTTGCCCAAACCGATGAGCGACGAGGAAGTCGATAAGGCGGTGGCCGGGGCCATTTCGGAAACCGGCGCAGCATCGCTGAAGGATATGGGCGCGGTTATGGCGCATCTGCGTGCTGGGCATCTGGGCCGGATGGATTTTGGCATGGCGGGCAAGAAGGTCAAAGCCGCGCTTGCCGGATAAGACAATTTTCACTGATCGTTAGCGCAGGATAATCGAGCGTCATGGCGAAAAAACCAAAGAAACCCCAACGCCCCAAGGCGATATTGCCGCGTGGCTTTAATGATAGCTTTGGCGAGGATGTGCTTGCTCGCCAGCGGATGCTCGCCCGTATCGCGGAAGTCTATCATCTCTATGGTTTCGATCCGTTGGAGACGCCCGCTATCGAGACGGTCGAGGCACTTGGTAAGTTTTTGCCCGATGTGGATCGTCCGATGGGCGGGGTGTTTGGGTTTCAAGACGATGACGAGGCTTGGATTGCCCTGCGTTACGATATGACCGCGCCGCTGGCTCGTGTGGCTGCGCAGTATAAGCAGGATTTGCCAAGCCCCTATCGCCGCTATGCGATGGGGCCGGTCTGGCGCAATGAGAAGCCGGGGCCGGGGCGGTTTCGGCAATTCTGGCAATGTGATGCGGATACGGTGGGCACCTCGACGGTGGCCGCCGATGCCGAGATTTGCGCTATGCTGGCCGATGCGTTGCAGGCCGCTGGGATTGCACGGGACGAGTTCAGCGTGCGGATCAATAACCGCAAGGTGCTGAACGGAATTCTTGAGCAAACTGGCCTTTTGCAGCCCGGTGGTGATGACGATACGGGATTGGAGAACCGTCGGGGCATCACTTTGCGCGCCATCGACAAGCTTGATCGGTTGGGTGAGTCGGGTGTGCGTCTATTGCTGGGCGAGGGCCGCAAGGACGAGAGCGGAGACTTCACCAAAGGCGCGAATCTGTCGGATGAGCAGGCCGATATCATCATGGGATTCGTCAGTGCCGAGCGTGCGGATGGCGCGGCAACCTGTGCCCGCTTGCGCGAATTGGTCGGCACCTCCGAACAAGGACAAGAGGGGGTCGATGAACTTGAAACAATCGCTGAAATCCTTGAATCTCAAGGATATTACGCCCCTCTCGCTAAGATTGATCCGTCTATCGTTCGCGGTCTCGACTATTACACTGGCCCCGTCTATGAGGCCGAATTGACCTTTGAGATTATCGATGAGAAGGGCGAGAAGCGGCAGTTTGGCTCGGTTGCGGGCGGTGGGCGCTACGATGATTTGGTCGGGCGATTCACAGGGCAACGCACGCCGGGGACCGGCGTTTCCATCGGCGTTGACCGTCTACTCGCCGCCCTTGCTGCTCGCAACGATGCGGAGGAGGAGAGGGCGCAAGGGCCGGTGGTCATCCTTGCCGCCGAGCGCGATCAGATGGCCGATTATCAGTTGCTTTGTGCCGAGTTGCGCAATGCTGGCATCCGCGCCGAAGTCTATATGGGCGGCGGCACGAATATGGGTAAGCAGTTGAAATATGCTGATAAACGCGCGGCCCCTGTCGCCGTTATCATCGGGTCGGAGGAACGCGAACGTGGGGTGGTTCAGATCAAGGATTTAGTTCTCGGCGCGCGTCTCGCTAGTGAGATCGAATCGAACGAGGAATGGAAGGCGCAGCCCGCTCAGCGGGAAGTCGCGCGGGGTGATGCGCTGGCCACGATTCGAGAGATTCTCGCGCCATGAATGGCCTTTCCGCTGACCGCGACGCAGCAGGGTTGCGTGCATTATCCGGTATTGTTGCCGTCCTTTCTGGGCATTTGGGCGGAGCAGGATGGGATCATGTCGATCCGGGGCAGATACTCGATGCCGAGAACCTGCTTGATCTTTATGGGGAGGATGTTCGCGCACGTGCTTTCGTCTTCGATGGCACGGGTTCGGGTGATCTATGCCTGCGGCCTGATCTGACATTATCGATCTGTCGCCATCACCTGATCCGTAGCCCACAGGCGGCTGAGGGGCGGTATCTGGCTAATGGTCCGGTCTTTCGTCGCCCGGTTGAGGGGGATGGTGAAGCGCGTGCAGCGCAGTTTACCCAGATTGGTGTTGAGTGCTTCGGCGGTGATGATCCCGTGCGGATTGAGGCGGATATTTTCACCCGAACCCAAACGGCATTGACGGAAGTTGGTTGCAAGGGGTTTGCGGTCGCGACGGGTGATCTTGGCATCTTATTTTCGATGATTGATGCTGCGCCGATCCCGGATCGTTGGCGTGCGAGGCTCAAGCGTCATGTTTGGCGGCCCGCAAGGTTTCGCACCTTGCTGCATGATCTGGCGGCGAGCGGTAGCGATGATCCGGGTCGCCTCGCTTTCCTGAAGGCTTTGGGAAATCTTGCGCCGGAGCAGGCGCAGGCAGCGGTATCGCATATGCTGTCGCTGTCGGAGACAAGCCATGTTGGCCTGCGCACCCATGAGGAGATTTCGGCCCGTTTTCTTGAGCAGGCCGAAGATGCGCGGTCGCATCCGTTATCAGATGAGATCGTCAGTGCCATTGAAACGGCGGCGGCACTGAAAGCGCCCTGCGATAAGGCGCTGGTCGCTCTGCGTGATTTGGCCGCCGCTACTGGCCTCGCCATTACCCCGGCATTGGAGCGGATGGAGTGCCGAATGGGGGTGTTGGAAGGGCTGGGTGTCGATGCGGCCTCGTTGCCCTTTGATGGGGATTTTGGGCGCAATCTGGAATATTATGATGGCTTCGTGTTCGAGTTCTACGATCCAACGCTTGCCACCACGCAAGGACGACGCGCCGCGCAATTGGCTGGGGGTGGGCGCTATGACGCGATGCTCCCCGCCGCCGCCCGTGCATTTGGTACTGCATCCCCCGCTGCGAAGACCGCTTTTGGGGCGGCGATCCGGCCCGAAACGGTGCTGGAAGTCATTGGCTGAGACATTCAGCCATATCGGTCGCCATGCCCTTTATAAGGGCAGGATAGAGGCCCGGCCCTGGCTGTAATGTCGTGCCAAGAGGGTCGAGCCGGGCGACCCGAACCATGCCTTCGAGGCGTGCAATCATGCGCTGGGACGAATCTGGCTCCACGAATAGGCATTTGATATCCTTTTCCGCCAAGCGCGATAGCATTGCGCGCATCCGCTGTGGCCCCGGCTTATCGCCATCGCCCGATGAATGGGCAATCGCCGCCATCATGCCGAAACGGTCTTCAAAATAATGGAAAGCGTCGTGATCGACCGCGAAGTGGAAGTCGCGCACGGGTGTCAGGATTGTTTCCACATCATGCGACAGCGTAGTGAGCGCCGTCAGCGCGCCCTCCATATTTTGCGTGTAGCGTTCGGCATTCGAGGGATCGATATCCGAGAGTTGCGATGCAATCGCGGTCATCCAATTGATCGCATTCATGGGATCAAGCCATGCGTGGGGATCAATCTCGTCATCGCCGTGACCATGGTCGTGGTCATCATGCCCATGGTCATCGAATTCCTCACGCAATGGCAGTCTTTTTGTCTTGGGTAACGCCAATAGCGCCAGTGTTTGCGCCTTGCTGTGCGAAACCGGATCGGCCAGCCATGGCGTCAGGCCCGCGCCCATCCAGATGATCGTATCTGCCCCAGCAAGCGCCCGTGCCTGTGAGGGACGTAACGCTCCACCATGGGGGTTGCTGGACCCATTGAGCAGTAATACTGGCTCACCAATGCCTTCCATTACCATCGAAACCAGCGAATGAACCGGCGCAATATCCGTGACGACGCGCGGCGCATCCGCCATTGCAGGCGAGCACCACAGCATCAAAGCAATCGCAAATCGTTTCATCAACCATACCTTTTACATAATGCTTGCGAAGATCATCGAATTCATATAGTTCGAGTGTTATAACATAACAATATAGAAAATGGCCTTTGTCCGATACGCACCCCTTTGAACGCCATGACCATGCCGCCTGCCGTGATAATGCGCTGGCGCAGGCCGAGGCGATTTGCGCCGAACGAGGGCTACGCCTGACACCCATCCGCCTTCGTGTGCTTGAAATCCTGCTCGAATCCCATGCCGCCCTTGGCGCATATGATGTGCTTGAGCGTCTTCGTGCTGAAGGCCATGCGGCCCAACCGCCCGTCGCTTACCGCGCGCTTGATTTCCTCGTCGAGCATGGCTTTGCCCATCGTATCGCGCGTTTGAGCGCGTTCGTTGCCTGCCATCATCCTGCCGGATGCCATGCGCCCGCTTTTCTCATTTGCCGGGCCTGCAATCTGGTTGCCGAAGCGCAGACGCCGCCGAAGCAGGGCGCGCTTGCCCGTGATGCACAAGCATTGGGGTTTGAGATCGAAGAAGCGGTGGTCGAAGCGCAGGGATTATGCCCCGCCTGCAATACAGCATCGAAATGAGCTTGCTTGCAGCCCACAACCTCGCCGTTCGCCTTGATGGCCGGACCATCCTTTCCGGGGTCGATTTTTCGATCCAAGCAGGGGAAATCGTCACGGTGGTCGGCCCGAATGGTTCCGGTAAGTCAACTTTCATGCGTGCTCTCATCGGCGCGCTTACGCCTTCATCAGGGCAGGTAACGCGCCGAAATAACCTGAAAATCGGATATGTTCCGCAACGCCTGCATATCGATCCGACCTTGCCGATTACCGTCGCTCGTTTTCTTAATTTACCCGTTCGCCGCCCTAATTCGGCTATTGCCGCTACGCTCGACGAAGTTGGGTTGCCCGATATTGCGACGCAGCAGATGACGACTCTGTCGGGGGGGCAGTTCCAGCGTGTTCTGCTTGCCCGTGCCTTGCTCGCATCCCCTGATATTCTCGTTCTCGATGAACCGACACAGGGACTTGATCAACCCGGTATTGCAGCATTCTATCGCCTGATTGATGCTGTGCGGGGGCGGCTGGGCTGTGCGGTGCTGATGGTTAGTCACGATCTGCATGTGGTAATGAGCGCGTCTGACCGGGTGATCTGCATCAATGGTCACATCTGCTGTGAAGGCGCACCGACGGCGGTTTCATCCGCCCCCGAATACCAAGAGATGTTTGGGTTGGGTACGCAAGGGGCGCTGGCATTGTACCAGCACGCCCACGACCATAACCACGAAGGCTGTACCCATGGGGAAGCCGCAGAATGATCCTCGATACGCTTTTGATTCAAACGGTTCTTGCAGGGGTCGGCATCGCCCTTGCTGCGGGTCCGCTAGGGTGTTTTGTCGTCTGGCGGCGGATGGCTTATTTCGGTGACGCCACGGCCCATGCCGCTATCCTAGGGGTGGCGTTTGCGCTTACTTTCGAGGTTTCAATTGCGTTCGGTGTTCTTCTTACGGCGGTCGCGATGGCGCTTGGCGTCTTTGCATTGTCAGGGCGGGGATTGGCCATCGATACGTTGCTAGGGGTTGGCGCGCATTCGGCGTTGGCGGTTGGTATCCTCGCCATTGCCCTGACCGGCGCGCGGGGTGTGGATATCGAAGCGTATCTGTTCGGTGATATACTTGCGGTTGGTCCTGTCGATATCGGTATCATCTGGGGTGGAGCGACAGTGTTGGTCGGTGTTCTGGTTTGGCGATGGTCATCGCTTCTGACTGCAACTCTCAGTGATGATCTGGCCTATGCCGAAGGTGTCTCGCCCTCGCGTGAGCGTCTGATCCTGATGCTGGCTGTCGCGTTACTCGTTGGTATTGCGATCAAGGTCGTCGGAGCATTGCTCGTGACCGCGCTATTAATCATACCCGCCGCCACCGCCCGCGCGGTTGCGCGCACACCTGAAGGAATGGCCGCACTCGCCGCATTGCTGGCGGCTTCAGCGGCGCTGTTTGGATTACTGGCGGCGTTCGAGTGGGACACCCCTGCTGGTCCAACCATCGTCGCCGTCAGCGCCGCTGGTTTCATCCTGTCGCTACCCGTTTCAGCATTGCTGCGTGTTGGTGGTCAGAACGGAATCATAAATCGCTAGAGTGATCCGCGATCATGTCGAAGAGTGAAGCGCCTGACTGATTACGCTTGCATCAGGCCCGCGTGCGTCGTCTTCGCCGTCCGCCTTCGCCGGTGCCGGGGGGTGGTGAGGGTGCTGTGTCTGGTATTCGTGCTATTTTGCGTAGGCGAGGGTATGGCGCGGTTTTATGGGGGATGGCCATTGCCTCGATAAAGTGATCCTGAAACTTGGGCGCGATGGCGGTTTCGACCTTTTCGATCTGCGTTACGATCTGTTCTATCTCCGAGCGTTTGGCTGCGTTGAGTAACGCAATTCGTGCGCCGGTTCCGGCGGCATTGCCCGCCGAGCGTACGTTTTCGACCGTGCAATCGGGGATCATGCCCAAGACCATCGCATGCATGGGTGAGATATGCGCCCCGAAAGCCCCCGCGAGCGTGACGCGGTCGACCTGCTCAATGCCCATTTCATCCATGAGAAGCTGGCATCCGGCATAGAGAGCGGCTTTTGCAAGCTGGATCGCGCGTACGTCGTTTTGCGTGACCATGATGCGTTGCGCGCCCTCATGGATCAGATAGGAGAAGGTGCGGCCTTCGGAAAATACGCGGTTCGTCTTTTCACATAGGTTGCCCCGTACCACACCATCGATATCGATCACATCGGCGAGGCGCATCTCGGCTATTGCTTCGATGATGCCTGATCCTGCAATGCCGGTGACGCCGGTGCTTGCGGTTGCCGCCTCGAAACCGGGGTCGTCAGACCAGAGGTCACAGCCGATGACCTTGAAGCGTGCTTCCTTGGTGTCGGGATCGATGCGGATGCGTTCGATGGCCCCCGGTGCGGCGCGCTGGCCGCATGATATCTGTGCGCCTTCAAAGGCGGGGCCGGTAGGTGAGGAGCAGGCGAGCAGTTTGTCTTTGTTGCCTAGTACGATTTCGGCATTTGTGCCCACATCAACGATCAGGACAATCTCTTCTGACTTATATGGCTCCTCGGCCAATACGACCGCCGCCGCATCCGCCCCCACATGTCCCGCGATGCAGGGCAGGGTATAGACGCGCGCATCGGGGTTGGCATTGGTGATATCCAATTCACTGGCCCAGAATACCATTCCTTCACCCGCCGCCAATGCGAATGGTGCGCCGCCTAGTTCCACTGGGTCGATCCCCAAGAGCAGGTGGTGCATGACTGGATTGCCGACGAAGGTACATTCGAGGATGTCCTCAATGTCGATCAACCCTTGTGCTGCGACCTGACCAAGCAGGACATTGATCGCTTCGCGCACGGCGGTCGTCATCTGCGCGGCACCTTCGGGGTTCATCATCGAGTATGAAACGCGGCTCATCAAATCTTCGCCGAAGCGGATTTGTGGGTTCATTAATCCGGCTGATGCAACGGTTTTGCCCGTGCGTAGGTCCGATAGGTGACAGGCGACCGTGGTTGAGCCGATATCGAATGCTGCGCCGTAGATCGTGCCTTCATAGAAGCCGGGCCAAACGCTGACGATGCGTCCGCGTTGCCGCCTACGCCCGAAATGAACGGCACAGGTAACACACCATTTCCCGTCGCGTAGGGCGCGTTGTAGCCCCTGCATGATGCGTAGATCGGCGATTAAGTCGTCGAGTTCCCATTGCTCCTTGAGGGCTTCTTTCAGCCTCTCAAGATCCGAAGAAGGGTCATGCATGTCCGGTTCGCGCACTTCGACGTAGAAAAGCTGTGTCGCGGGGTCGAGTTCGATGACACGATCATCGGCATCCTTGCGCACGACCTGTTTATGGACCTGACTTTCTGCGGGCACGTCGATGACGATATTGCCCTCGATCTTTGCCTGACAGCCGAGCCTTCGGCCTTCTTTCAAGCCGCGTTTGTCTTTGTAGCGTTGCTCGACCGAATTCCACTCAGACAATGCGCCTTCTTCTGCGACCACGCCATGCTTTGAGAATTCACCGTAGGATGGTGTAATCTGACAGCGTGAACAGATGCCACGCCCCCCGCAGACGGAATCGAGATCGACTCCTAATTCGCGGGCGGCTTGAAGGACAGGTGTGCCCACGGGAAAGCGCCCCCGCTTGCCCGAAGGCGTAAAAACCACGAGGGGGTTTGCGGGTCCGTAGGTCATTATCAGCTCCGAAAGAGAGTTCGTTCGAGTCATGGAGGACGTTGGCGTTTAACAAACATTTATCAAAGTCTTCTTTCGACCTGAAAAGCACGTAAAACGACGCAAGGGCGACCTATTATTCGTTTGCCGCCCTCGACCAAGGAGAAACTTGCCGATGTTGGATCGCCGTTACGTTCTCGCGGGGCTTGCCATAGGGGCCGCATCGAGTGCGCTGCCCGCTTTTGGGATGGGCGGCGTTTCCGTGCCCGCAATCGGTATGGGCACATGGTTGACTTTCGATGTTGGCAATGATCGCGCCGCATGCGATGGGCGGGCCGATGTCTTGCGGGCATTTTTTGATGCGGGTGGACGGATGATCGATTCGTCGCCCATGTACGGTTCATCCGAGGATGTGTTGGGCTATTGCCTTGAACAGATTAGCAATGCGCCCGTCTATGCGGCGAGCAAGGTTTGGATACCAGCAGTTGATCTAGGTGACGAGCAGATGGAAGCGTCGCGGTCCCTTTGGCGTATTCCCCGCTTTGATTTGATGCAGGTACATAATCTACTGGGATATGAAGGGCATATCGAGACGCTGCGGAGCATGAAGGCGGCGGGAGAGGTTGGCGCTATCGGCATCACCACATCGCATGGTCGCCGCCATGGTCGCTTTGCTGAGATCATGGAGCGGGACGATACGCTCGATACGGTGCAATTCACCTACAATATGATCGACCGGGAAGCGGAAGCGCGCCTGCTGCCCCTCGCCCGCGAGCGGGGTTTGTCGGTCATTATCAACCGTCCGTTTCAGCGCGGGGCGCTCATCAGGCGATTGCAGGGCAAACCGCTACCGCCCTTCGCCGCTGAATTGGGCATTATGAGTTGGCCGCAATATCTGCTCAAATGGGTGATCTCGCATCCCGCCGTTACCGTCGCCGTTCCCGCAACTTCCAGCGTTGTGCATATGCGGGAGAATATGGCGATGCTCACGACGCCGATGCCTGATACGGCAACCCGTGTACGGATGCTCAAATGGGTGCGTAATCTCTGATGGTGGACTTTATCGAACGAACCATCCGCCGTAGCCTGCGTGCCCGAATCCTGCGGTTTTTTGGGATATCGTCTTTTGCGTCGATGCTGGTGTGTGGCGTGATTGATATGGTTGTTTCATCCGGGACGGGAGCCATGATCTTCCGCCCTTTGGGCAAGTTCTGGATGTCGCTGCATGAAGGCAGTTTGCAATCGCTCCATGCCAGCCTTTACGAAAACGGAATGTCGTGGCTATGGACAGGATTGCTACTGCCAATCCTGTCGCAGGCCGCAATCGTGGTTTTCGGTTGTCTTGCGATGCTGTTTCTTGCATTGGCGTGGGCAATACCGGGCGATCCCCGGCACAGGAGAGAAGACCATGACCCTCGATACGATAGAAGACGCCATTAAAGCGATTGCGAACGGTGAATGCGTCGTCGTTGTGGATGATGAGGATCGCGAGAACGAGGGCGATTTGGTCATGGCCGCGTCCAAAGTGTCGAAGGAATCGATGGCCTTCATCATCCGCGCAGGGGGGCTTGTCTGTGCGCCTATCACTGCCGCAGAAGCGCGCCGCCTGAAATTGGAGCCCATGGCTCGTGAGAACGATGCGCCTTTGGCCACGGCTTTCACCGTCTCCATCGATTATCGCGAAGACCTGACTACTGGTATTTCTGCCGCTGAACGCACTTCGACCGTTCGTGCGTTGGCCAATAACAATGTGCAGGCCGAGGATTTTGTACGCCCCGGCCATATCTTTCCGCTGGTGGCCAAGGATGGCGGCGTGCTCATGCGCTCCGGCCATACCGAGGCGGCGGTTGATTTGGCGCGGCTCGCCGGGGAGCCACCCGCCGGGGTGATCTGCGAGATTTTGGGGCAAGATGGCGAGACGCTGAAAGGCGAACCGCTATTTGCCTATGCGCAGGAGAATGGGCTGAAAGTCATCTCCATCGCCGATCTAATCCAATATCGGCAACAACGTGAAAAACTGGTATCGCGGGTGGCTGAATTCACCATCGAGACGGAATTTGGCACTGCGCAGGCCATTGTCTATTCGACACCATTCGATAACGAGCATCATATCGCGCTGGTCTATGGCGATATTGGTGAGGGCGGTGATGTATTGACGCGGCTACACCGCGAATCTCTGCTTGAGGATGTATTCGGTGGATCGAAGCGCACGATTGCGGAGGTGCAGCGGCGTATCGCCAAAGAAGGGAAAGGCGTGGTCGTCTATTTACGCGAAGGGGCGACCGGCGTGACTGTTGATCCGCCTTCATGGGAGGATGGCGTGACCGCAACCTCCATCGAGCGGTCGCAGAATTGGGTTGATGTGGGCCTTGGAGCACAGATTCTGCGCGATCTTGGCGTAAACACAATCCGCTTGCTGGCCTCGCAGGAACGTCAATATGTTGGGTTGTCCGGTTTTGGGATTACGATAGCCGACACTGAAATCATGCCATAAAAAAACGGCGACCCAAGATGGGCCGCCGTTAAAGTGGAGATGGAGTTGGTGTAACGCTTTGAAATGTTTCGCCTGAAACTGCGCCCAAAAAAGGGCAGGTCGTGTCGTTTTTGCTGAAAAGCTTAGTTTTTTTAAGGGTTTAAATCTCATACCTAGAAAACTTATCAAGGTGTTTTTCAAATATTAGAAAGCCTTACGAAAAACAGTTAATATAGAACATTAACCATTATTAATCATTCTATTCCCGCCTGAGTTGGAAAAAATCTTGGAGCATTGCGGCGCATTCTTCCTGTGCGATGCCGCTATAGATTTTTGGGTGGTGGTGAAGATTCGGATGATCGTAGAGTCGGGGGCCGCTTTCGATTCCCCCGCTCTTCGGATCGCTCGCCCCGTAATGGACCGCTTCAATTCGGGCCATGGCGATACCCGCCGCGCACATCGGGCATGGCTCTAACGTCACCCATAATGAATGCCCCGTCAGTCGTTGCGAGCCAACCGCCCGACAGGCACGGCGGATCGCGAGAATCTCGGCATGGGCGCTGGGATCATGGCGTTCGCGAGTCTCGTTCCCCGCGCGTGATATGATCTCGCCCTGCGGTGAGACGATTACCGCCCCAACCGGCACTTCGCCCCGCGCTTCCGCCGCCCGCGCCTGCTCAATGGCTTGCGGCATCCATGTCTTGAAGGGTGTTTTCGGTCCAGCCATGACACAGACCATAGCGCGATGCGCTTGCCTCTGCTATCGCATCGTGCATGAGCGAAGAACCAAAAGCCGAACGCATCGCCAAACGCTTGTCCCGTGCGGGCGTTGCCTCCCGCCGCGATGCGGAGCGGATGATTGGTGAGGGGCGCGTGGCGCTGAATGGCAAGGTACTCGACACACCCGCCATTACCGTCACCGAACGCGACAAAATCACGGTAGATGGCAAGCCAATTGCCGAAGCGGAACCAGCACGCCTATGGAAATACAACAAACCGCGCGGCGAGGTGACGACCGCCCGCGACGAAAAAGACCGGCGCACCGTCTTTGACGGTCTGCCCGCCGATATGCCGCGTGTGATGCCCGTGGGGCGGTTGGATATCACGTCTGAAGGGTTGCTGTTGCTGACCAATGATGGTGAGTTGAAGCGCAAGCTGGAGCTACCCTCGACAGGGTGGACCCGTCGCTATCGCGTGCGCGTGCATGGTCGCCCGACCGAAGCAACGCTTGACCCGCTGTTGCAGGGTATCACCGTCGAAGGTGTGCGGTATCAGCCGATGCAGATTCAGTTCGACCGCCAACAGGGCGCGAATGCGTGGCTGACGGTTGCGTTGAAAGAGGGCAAAAACCGCGAAATCCGCAAGGCGATGGAGGCGATTGGCCTGACGGTGAATCGGTTGATCCGGGTGTCCTATGGCCCGTTTCAGCTTGGCCAGCTCGAAGATGGTGGGGTCGAGGAAATTAAGGGCCGCATCCTACGCGATCAACTTGGCGAGCGGGAGGTGAAAGCCGAGAGTAAGCCTGCGCTCAAGCCAAAATCAGCGCAGAAGAATAAACCGCAAAGCGCGAGAGGAGCAAAACCGCCCCGCGTTCGCCGTACCCGCAAGGAGTCGTAATGAGCCAGCCAGCCAGTATCGACCGTTTTTCGCCGAATACCGATGCCCGCGACGGTGATATCGACATGCTGATCATCCATTATACCGGCATGACCAGCGGGTCCGCCGCTATCGAGCGGTTGTGTGATCCCGAAGCGCGGGTTTCGGCCCATTATGTGATTGAGGAGGATGGCGCGCTGTACCGTCTCGTGCGTGAAGAGGATCGAGCATGGCACGCGGGCGTTTCATCATGGGGGGGCAGGCCGCTGCTGAACGATTGCTCCATCGGGATCGAAATGGTCAATCCGGGGCATGAATGGGGGTATCGGGCGTTTCCTGAGGCGCAGATGATGTCGTTGGAAACGCTGGTGGCGGCAATCGTTAAGCGACGGAAGATCGTGCCTGAGCGGGTGTTAGGCCATTCCGATGTCGCGCCGACGCGCAAGGATGATCCGGGGGAGTTGTTCGATTGGCCCCGCCTTGCGCGTGCGGGGTTGGCGCTCTGGCCCGCCGCCGCCGATGATACCGATCCGGGGCGATTGCTCGATACCGAGGGCATAGTCACATTGAGCCGTGCGCTAACCACAATTGGCTATGATTTAACAGATTTCGGCAAGGTGTTGACCGCCTTTCGCCGTCGTTTTCGCCCGACCGCACTGGATGGACCACCGATGATGCGGGACTATCTGATTGCGCGCGAGGTCGCCGCGCGGTTTCCGGCGCTGACCGCCCCCGGCGCGCCGGGGACAGTGCTGGACGAGTTCATCCAAGGAGACGGCTGAGAATCTCAAAGAGATCACGCGAGCATTCCTTACGGTTCAGCAAGCGCGTCATTTCGGAGCGCATGAGTTCCTGTCGGTTATCGTCATAGCGCCGCCATGTCTCGAATGCCGTACCCATGCGCGCCGCCGTCTGCGGGTTGATATTGTCGAGCCATTCGAGTTGTTCGGCGAAGAAGCGGTAGCCTGAGCCATCCGCCTGATGAAAGCGCCAATGGTTCGATGCGAAAGCCCCGACGAGTGAGCGGAAGCGGTTGGGGTTGCGCCAGTCGATATCGTCGCGCGCGCGTAGGATTTGGGCCGTTTGCAACGCATCCTCGCGGGGAATCGCAACTTGCATCGTCAGCCATTTGTCAATGACGAGCATATTGTCTTTCCAGCGGGCATGGAACGCGGCCAATGCCTCGGTTGCCGCGTCGCCGCCCAGACGGATGAGCGATTGCAGGGCTGCCGCGCTGTCGGTCATGTTGTCGGCGGCCTCGAACTGCGCCTTGGCGAGCGCCGGGGCCGGACCATCCACGCCGAGATTGACGAGCATAGCGAGGGCGGTATTGCGTAGCGCACGTTTGCCCGCGCTGGCCGCATCGGGGCTGTAGGGGCCGGGGACCGAGTTTGCCTCATAGGCGGCAATCAGCGCGTGTTGCGCGGTGCTGGCGATGGCCGTGTCGAGGGTCGTTTTCGCATGGTAAATCGCATCAGGATCGACCGCCTCGCCCATGGTCGCGAGGTGGGCGGCGAGTTCTTCTTGCCCCGGTGTCGAGAGCAACAAAGCAAGGAAAGCGGGGTCGCCGCCACGTTCGAGCGCGGATTTCAGGGCCGCAGGTAGCGCCGGATCGGCGTCTTTCACGCTGCCCGCCAGTGTGGTGAGCGAACCCAGAGCCAGATCGCGTGCGGCCTCCGAGCGGTTGAAGGCATCGCTGTCATGGGCCAGCAATAGCGCCCGCTCGGCGTCTTCGCGGCGATAGTCTAGGATGACCGGGGCGGAGAATCCGCGCAGCAGGGAGGGCACAGGAGCTTCGCTGGACCCGGTGAAGGTGAAGCTTTCGCTCGGTTTGGTGAGCTCGAGTAGATGCGCCTCGCGCGCCTCACCATCAGGGCCGGTCAGGGTCAGCGGCTCGCCCGATTGCGACAGGAAGCCGAGCGAGAACGGGATGTGTAGCGGATGTTTGTCCGCCTGTCCCGGCGTGGCGGGGGTGTTTTGCGTGATGGTCAGGACGGTCTCATCGCCGTCATGGTCCATGGAGACACGCACGCGCGGCGTACCGGCTTGGCTCCACCAGCGGCGGAATTGGGTGAGGTCACGGCCTGAGATATCCTCAAAAACGGCGGCGAAATCCTCGATAGTGCAGGCTTGCCCGTCGTGGCGCTCGAAATAGAGGTCGAGGGCTTTTCGGTAGGTTTCCGGCCCGACGAGCGTATGCAGCATCCGCACGACTTCCGCGCCTTTTTCGTAGACGGTGGCCGTATAGAAGTTGTTGATCTCGATGTACTCTTCGGGGCGAACTGGGTGCGCCAACGGCCCCGCATCCTCGCGGAATTGTCGCCCGCGTAGCATCCCGACTTCCTTGATGCGTAACACGTCGGGCGAGCGCATATCCTCGGAAAACTGCTGGTCGCGGAAGACGGTTAGTCCTTCCTTGAGGCAAAGCTGGAACCAGTCACGGCAGGTGATGCGGTTGCCGGTCCAGTTGTGGAAATATTCGTGCGCGATAACGCTTTCAATGGCGAGATAATTGGCGTCTGTCGCGGTTTCGGGCGAGGCGAGAACGAGGCGGGTGTTGAAGATGTTCAGCCCTTTATTCTCCATTGCACCCATGTTGAAGTCATCCACGGCGACAACCATGAAGATCGGTAGATCGTACTCGCGGCCATAGGCTTCCTCATCCCATTTCATCGAGCGGATGAGCGAATCCATCGCGTAATCGCATTTTCCTTCGTCGCCGGGGCGGACCCAGATCTCCAAGGCGACGGGCTTGCCGGACATCGTGGTGAAGCCGTCTTTCAGAACGACGAGATTGCCCGCGACGAGCGCGAAGAGATAGGCGGGCTTGGGGTGGGGGTCATGCCAGACAGCGTAATGCCGTCCGTCTGGCAGGTCGCCCGCATCGGTCCGCTCGCCATTGCCCAAGAGAATGGGGTGGCTGGCCTTATCCGCCTCCACGCGCACGGTGTAGACAGTCATCACGTCGGGGCGGTCGGGAAAATAGGTGATGCGGCGAAAGCCTTCGGCCTCGCATTGCGTACAATACATGCCGTTGGAGATGTAGAGACCTTCGAGCGCCTTGTTCTCCTTCGGTGCAATCTCGACCTCAGCACGCCATATGAACCGTTCGCCAGATATGGAGGCCGCCGGGATGCGCAAACCCTTTTCGGTGATTTGCGGGTCGATGGGGGTGTCGTCGATGGCGGCAGAAAGGAGGGTCAGACCCTCACCATCAAGAACGAGGTCTGTCGAAGCGGTTGCTGCGCGGTCTGGATTGAGACGGAACACGATCTCAGACGATATGCGCGTCGCTGCGGGGTCGAGCGCGAAGGTGAGGTCCACGCTGTCAATCAGCCAGACGGGCGGCGTATAATCGGCGAGGCGAATGGCGGTATGGCGGGGGGCGGCATCGGGGCGCATCTAACTATCCTCTGACTTTTGAGGTTCAATATAACGGATTGGATTCGCAACCCCACGCTTTCGCATCTCGGATGGAATACGCTTGCGTTGATAGAGTGCGAGAATGCCTGCATCGGCTTCTCGCCCCACGAATCCAATGCGGCCAGGAATAATTTCTGACAGGCCGGGGAAGTTTGCTGGTGTCGCCTCCATCCATTGGGTTGGAGTGAACACATTGACGATCATGCCATTTATTACGGCCAGAACGTGGTCTGATTTTTCTGCACGTGTCTTGCCGATCTTCCAAGCATAGCGCACCGCTTCATAGACCGATGTTTCCGCCGCAGAGCGGTTGATCGTGATTGCGATGAGCCGGTGGCGGAATACGGCTTCTTCAGCGGCGTATTTCTCCACGATTTCATCGGCATGCATGATGCCTTGTTCGCCATTATTTTTGCCGCCCGCAATGTTATGAGTTGCAGGATATGCGTCCATTAGGGCGGCTTCAACATGAAAGGCCGTGGGTTCATCTAGGCCGTGGCGGTGGATGACATGGGCCACTTGAAAGCCCGCATTCTTTATATCGTAAATGCGTTTGAGTTTTTCTGATAAGGTATCATCATTCTTGTCGATTTCGCCCTGCGCATGATTAAAGACCCGGTTGCCCTTGCCTTTTCCGACATAGAAAGTCTCGCCATTGCGAGGGTCGATGAGACGATAAACATAGTATTTCAGCCTCTCGTGAACCTCTGCGGGAAACACCTCTATCGACATCAATTTACCTTCCGGGGCGCGACTTGCCTATCTGGCGAGTGAGCAGGACGACCGGGATCAGGCCAACTGCGACGATGGCCAGCGAAGGGGTCGAGGCCTGCAACAGCCGCTCGTCTTCGGCTAAGCGATACGCCTGCACGGCCAGCGTGTCAAAGCTGAAGGGGCGCATGATGAGGGTGGCGGGGAGTTCCTTCATCACATCGACGAAGACAATCAGTGCAGCGGTGAGCAGGCCACCCCGGATCAGGGGGATGTGGACTGCGAGCAATGTGCCTCCGGTCGAACGGCCCAGCGTGCGCGAGGCGTGGTCCATCGAGGGCGTTACCTTGGCAAGGCTGGCCTCGACGGTCTGGAGGGCGACGGACATGAACCGTACCACATAGGCGTAGAGCAGGGCAGCGATGGTGCCGGTAAGGAGCAAACCGGTGGAGATGCCGAAGGTGGCGCGCATCCATGAATCGATGGCGTTATCGACGAATCCGAGCGGCAGGAGCAGGCCAACGGCGATCACGGAACCGGGGATGGCGTAGCCAAGGGAAGCGATGGTGTTGGCGGTCTTTGTCGTTATTCCGCCCGATAACCGCGCGGCATAACCGAGGAAGAGGGCGAGGCCGACGGTCAGGAAGGCACCGATTCCCGCCAGCACCAGTGAATTGGTCGCATAGCCGATATAGCGGGCACCGAAAAGATTGTGACCGCCCTCCCATGTCATGTGGCTGAGCACCAACAGAGGCAAAGCGAAGCCGAGAATGGTGGGGATGGCGCAGAAGATCAACGCGCCCCATGCGCACCAGCCCGTAAGCTGAAATTCGGGTAGGGCCACCATGCGCTTGCCCGCCGGATGATAGCGTGCAGCGCGTCTTTGGGTCCGCTCAAACGTGAGGAGAACGAGTACGAAGACGAGGAGGCAGGCGGAAAGCTGCGCCGCCGCGATGCGGTCGCCCATCAGTATCCATGAACGGTAGACGCCGGTTGCAAAAGTGGAGACGCCGAAATGGGAAACGGTGCCGAAATCGGCCAATGTCTCCATCAGCACGAGCGCGATGCCGGTGACGATTGCAGGGCGGGCCATGGGGATTGCCACGCGCAGGAAGGATTCCCACGGGCCATGGCCCAGCGTGCGCGAAACCTCAAAGGCAACAACAGATTGTTGCAGGAACGCTGCACGCGCGAGCAGGTAGACATAAGGATAGAGGACGAGCGTCAACATGATCCCTGCGCCACCCAGCGAGCGGATTTCGGGGAACCAGTAATCGCGCGGGCCAAGCGAGAAAGCGGCACGCAGGGCGCTTTGCACCGGGCCGGGATGGTCGAGCAGATTGGTATAGGCATAGGCGAGGACGTAGGCGGGGAAAGCGAGGGGCAGGGCGAGCGCCCATTCCAGCATCCGCTTTCCCGGAAAGGCGCACATCGTTACCAGCCATGCTGCGCCAACGCCGATCACCGCCGTACCGATGCCGGTTATCAGCGCCAGCTTTAGGGTATTGCCGATATAAAGGCCCAGCCGCGTTTCGGCGAGATGTGCGAAAGCGCCGTCCCCCGTCTGAAGCAGAGAGGCGACGATGGCGAGGATAGGGGTGGCGATGAGCAGGGCGACGAACACGGCAAGGCCCGCGACCAGCGCGCCGCGCCCTATCCTAATCATGCCCGCTCCACTATCCTGAACCGCCACGTTTGCCCCGCTATAGCGATTTGCGATAAACCCAAGCCATGTTTCACGCCAAAAACTGCGTAAAACATGGCGCTTGGTGGGTTAGAGTAAACACAATTCGCTTCAATGACTGAACGGGAAGTTCTAACTCATTCGCCCCGCATGGCAACAGGGCATCGTGTCCTACCAGCAGGGCATTTGCTTGAAGAAATCATGCTGTTCCGAACGCAATGCGGCATGAAATGACGCTTTGCAGATGCGGGACGCTCGATCGCTTTAGTCGTCCGTGCTGATTTCCATTGCGATGGCGGCAGGCGCGTGAAGACGAAGAGCTTGTCTCCGGCTTCTTCCAGGCTGTCGGCGGCGGCGGGGCATTTCAGGTGCCATTTGCACAAGAATGCCTTGCGCCGGGTCTCGATTTCGGCGGCGATATCGGCATAGATCATGTCGCGGTAATCCTCGGTCAGCTCGTCATGCAGACGCTTGGGGGCATGAGCCAGCAGGTTGCGGTGCTTGTGGACCGTGCAACGCTGGATCGGCAGGCCATCGCCCCAGAGCGCCACCAGCACGGCCTCCAGTCCAGGGGCACCGTCCACGATGACGAATTCGGGTTTCGCGAGCCCGCGCTTGTCGAGATCATCGAGGAACTGACGCCAAGCCGCTTTGCTCTCCCCGCCCATATCCTTGATGGCCAGCAAGACCTTCTGCCCGTCCCGGCGCACACCGATGGTCGCTAATACCGAGATGTTCGTCGCCTTTTTGTCGATGCGCGTCTTGATGACCGTGCAGGGCACCCCGTCCCGTCGAGAATGAGCCGGACGATACCCTCGTCAGCCAGGCTGCGGGCACATCATGCATCCCAGTCCACCTTCACTTTCCGCCATGTGCGGCTGACAATGTCTTTGCTTACTGCACCCTGGAACAGACCGTTCAGCGCGCGCTTGACCCGACGCGTATTGGTCCCCGCCAGATAGACCGAGGCGATCAGCGCCTCGGCTTTCTTCGTCAACCGCTGATACCGTGATAGCGCCTTCGAGCGCCATTCGCTTACCTCGCCGTCTTCGTTCTTGATACGGGCGCGCGGAACGCTGATCGTCTCCGTCCCGAACGTGCCTGTGATCTGGCGGTCCCGGCGTTCGTGGCGATAGCCCCTCTTCGCCCCATCGTCACGGCCATAGCAGCAGCGACCGATAAACTCCGCCAGTTCCTCCTCGAAAAGCGTCTCGATCGTCAGCCGGATGTTCTGGCGCAGCCGGTCTTCAATCGGATCATGACCCGGATCGCTCGATAGTAGCGCGGGGGATGGAGGCAATGTATCGTCGTTCATAGCGTGATCTCCTCGGCGGTGGCAGCCGCCAGTTGGGTGGGTTCAAGTCACCCGGAAATTACGCAACTTCACAATTTCAACCACATCCGCGACACGACCGACCACAAAAAGGGCCTTCGCAGGCCGCGCGATGCCGTGTTGTTCGCTGACACGCGTATCGCCATGGAGGATCTGAATCAAATCTCTCACGACTTGACAAACTCGACGCAGCCGCGATGTTATCGATATCGTTCGATGACTGCACGGAACTAAAATGTTGAAGCCCTCTGTAACGATGCGAGAAGTGGCGGAGGCCGCTGGTGTTTCGAGCATGACGGTGTCCAGAGCGCTTCGCTCGGATAGCCCGGTATCCAAAGAAACGCGCGAGCGCATCTTAAAGGTGGTCAAGGAACTCAACTATGTCCCGGACCAGATGGCAGGCAGCCTCTCGTCGAAGCGCTCTGGGTTTGTCGCCGTGCTTGTTCCATCGTTGAACAATCTTCATTTCGCTGAGACGGTTCAGGCGCTAACGGGAGAGTTGGAAAAGTTTGGGCAGCAAATTTTGCTGGGTCACACCGACTATTCGATCGAACGAGAAGAGCAGCTGGTTGAGATGATGCTGCGGCGCAGGCCAGAGGCAATGGTGCTCTCGTATGATGGCCACACCGACCGGACGATCTCTCTCCTCTGCGCGGCCAACATTCCGATTGTCGAGCTTTGGGAACGTCCTGCGCAGCCGATTGATCACACGATAGGATTGTCCAACGACGCCGCCGCCTTCAAAATGACTAATGCTTTGATAGAGTTAGGGTACTCTAAACTCGTTTTTCTATGCGAGCCTGGTGACGATTGGACTCGAGGCGCATCACGGCGGCGAGGTTTCGTTCGGGCAATGAAGGCTGCTGGGCTGGACGCAGAGCGGATCATTCAGATTGGCACACCTCCGATCTCAATCGATCATGGTGCAGAAGCACTTCCAATCTTGAACGAGCGTTTTCCTGATACAGATTGCGTTTTCTGTGTCTCAGACCTGCCAGCATTTGGTTTACTCTCGGCACTCCAAAAGGAAGGCGTGCGCGTTCCCGAGGAGATCGGTGTTGCAGGATTTGGGAATTTTGAAGTGTCCCGATTTTCGTCTCCCTCGATCTCTACTGTGGTTGTCGACCCGAAGCGGATCGGCATTGCAGCGGGCGATCTGATTGGTCGCTTACTTGATAATCCTGAGCTGTCTCAAGAGCAGGTCCAGATCAACGTAAAAGCGACGCCTGTCTTGCGATCAAGCACCCGCCAACTCTGACCTTCTGAAACGAGTGCACAAAGACTCCCCACCACACAATCAAAATCACTTGTGTTATCGATAACAATACGACAATATTTTCGAGACGTCGATTCGAGGATCTAATGCCGACTATTCACTTGGATAAGCTGGTCAAGCGCTACGACGCTGTGAAAGTCTTGCATGGCATCGAGCTTGAGATGGCCGAGCATGAATTCACGGTCCTCGTCGGCCCTTCAGGCTGTGGAAAGTCCACAACGCTGAGAATGATTGCAGGTCTGGAAAGCGTCTCGGACGGCGAAATCTACTTTGATGGCAAGCCGGTCAGTCACTTGGAACCGAAGGATCGCGAGCTTGCGATGGTTTTCCAGGATTATGCCCTCTATCCACATATGAACGTTGCGCGAAATATGTCCTTTGCGCTTCGCCTTCAAAAGCGCCCTCGCGCCGAGATCGATAAAAAAGTCAAAGAGGTCGCCGCGACTCTTGGTCTTTCGGAGTACCTACATCGCAAGCCCGCTGAGCTATCAGGGGGGCAGCGTCAACGCGTAGCAATGGGGCGCGCTCTAACGCGCGATGCGGGCACGTTCCTTTTTGACGAACCGCTCTCAAATCTCGACGCCAAACTGCGGGGCCAAATGCGTGCTGAACTCGCGTTGATGAGCCAGCGAGTCCAAAAGAACATGATCTATGTCACGCATGATCAGATTGAGGCGATGACGCTCGCAGATCGTATTGTCGTCATGCACTCAGGCGTCATTCAACAGCAGGGCAGACCTGAAGAGCTGTTTAAAAAGCCAGTCAACAAGTTCGTCGCTGGCTTTCTTGGAACACCTCCGATGAACTTTCTGGACGCAACGCTCGAGGCGCGCGGAGACGAAGTCTTCGCCGTTGCAGAAGGGTTCGCGCTGCGCCTTGAAGGCGAGAAAACCGCGCTCAGCAATAGTGCATCCAATCGCGGCGTCACGCTTGGTGTGCGCCCTTCGGACATCGAATATGCACCCGCCGCTCCGGCGGATAGAGCACTTCAATTGAATGTTTTGGTATCGGAATATGTCGGCGCTCAATCCGTCCTGCTTTGTCAAAGCGGGTCAAACAAGGTCACGGTCGAAGTGAAATCAGAGACACCCCTCGCCCTCGGCCAGACGCTGACATTTGCGGTAGACCCCAACCGGATCCACCTCTTCGACCGCAAAAGCGAGGCCGCGCTTTGACGGCCAATCATCAAGGGAGGAACTGATGAAACTCGTGAAGACACTGACGGTTGCGGCGGGATCGCTCGCCATGATAGCCGGGGCGGCGCTCGCCGATCCTTACGCTGATTTCCGGGGTTCCACGCTGATTGTGAACTTCCCGGCCCACCCGCACTATGATGCGGTTAGGCAGATCCTGCCGGAATTCACCAAAGAAACCGGAATTGAGGTCGAGGTCGACCAGCTTCCGTACCTGAAAATGCGTGAGCGCCAGACTCTTGAGCTTGCACAGGATGAAGGTGAGTATGATTTGATCGCCTACGTCGTGTTCTCGAAGGCAGACTATGTCTATGCCGACCAGCTCGAGAATTTGGCAAAATATGTCATGAACCCGAGGCTGACCGATCCTGCCTATGATGCCGATGATCTGATCGATGGCTATGTCTACAACATTGGATTCGCCGGCGGAAACAAGGGCTACCTCGAAGGCAAGACCGGTTCGCTTTTTGGCATCCCTTATGGTTCTGAAACTTCGATCCTTGGCTATCGCAAGGACATTTTCGAAAAGCACGGCCTGTCGGTACCGCAGACCTATGACGAGATGCTCGACATCGCGTGCAAAATCCCGGAGCTGGAACCGGGCATGGGTGGTCTTTCTTCGCGCGCTGCCTCAGGTCACCATGCGTCGCATGCATTCCTGCTGCACCTCGCACCACTTGGTGGCCGGGTGTTTGATGACAATTGGAACCCAATTGTAAACAACCCAGCGGGCGTCAAAGCGGCACAGGCTCTAAAGACGATCGTTGATTGCGGCCCTGAAGGCGCAAAGAATTTCGGCTTCGGCGAAGCGCTCGGCGCTTTCCTCAATGGCGATACCGCAATGTTCCTCGACACCACTGTCGTGGCGGGTCAGATCGACAATCCCAAAAAGTCGAAAGTCGTCGGAAAAGTAGGCTGGGATCTGCACCCAATGGGGACCCGCCGTGGATCGCAAACCGGTGGATTTGGGATCGGCATTCCGGCGAACGCAGAGAACAAGGAAGCGGCCTATCTACTGATGCAATGGCTGACTTCCAAAAAGGGCGACAAGCTCGTTGCCCTCGCGGGCGGCAACCCGTCGCGTTTCTCGACCCATGCTGATGCGGATGTAAACGCAAAGTTCCCGCACATGGCGAAATTCGGTGAAGCGCTACAGCACGCCGATCCGGACTGGCGTCCGATCATTCCGGTCTGGGGCAAGGTCAACGCCGACCTCGGAACTACCCTTTCAAAGGTACTTACTGAAGATCTCGACATTCAAACGGCGCTCGATGGTGTCGTTGAGCGCACGAAGAAAGTAATGACTGAAGCAGGTTATTACACCTGGCAGTGATGACTTCCTCTACCGCGCTCGGCGCCTCGCCACTTCCCGATCAACAAAGTCTGAGCGATGAACGCCGCAAACCGCCTCACTCCTTATCTCTTCATGGCCCCGGCCGTGGTGATCATGGCCATGGCCTTGATCTATCCGCTGGGCTACATGATGTATGGCAGCTTTTTGGACTGGAACCCGAGCCAGACGATTGGCGAGGCGGAGTTTGTTGGCACCAAGAATTACGTTACGCTTTGGAACGATCCGAACTTCCATGAAAGCCTTTGGGTCACTCTGAAATTCGCATTTTTCTGTGTGAGTATCGAAATGGTCCTCGGCGTTGGCCTTGCGCTCATGCTCGACAGGAACGTCCGCGGAATGACATTCCTGCGTACGATGTTCATCCTGCCGATGATGATCGCACCCGTCGTTGTCGGACTCATGTGGCGTTACATGTACCACCCGACTGTCGGCACGTTCAATCGCACGCTTGATGGACTTGGTTTGCCGAAAATCGATTGGCTCGGCCACCACGCGTTAACCAGCGTCATCATCGCAGATATCTGGCAGTGGACGCCTTTCATCTTCATTCTCGCGCTCGCAGCACTCCAGTCATTGCCGCGCTCAGCGATAGAAGCCGCGAAAATTGATGGGGCAACCGCATGGCAGCAAATCTGGCACATCAAGCTGCCCCTTATGATGCCGGTACTGATTGTCACCGGCCTCCTCCGCCTTATCGACGCATTCAAGGTGCTTGAGGTCATTCTGGTCCTTACGGAAGGTGGCCCCGGCCTCTCAACCGAAATTCTGGCACTGCGAATCTCGCGAACGGCCACCGAGTTCCGTGAGCTTGGCGTAGCGGCGGCGATGTCCAACTACCTCTTGATGCTTCTGTTGCTGCTCACAGTTGCGATGTTTGCCTTCACGCGTTGGCAAGAAGCACGCGCCAACCGCCTGCGCGCGGCAGTCGAGGAAGATACCTAATGGCTGATGCAAATCGCGAAAAGCAAAACCCAACTTTCTATGCGCTGATGTTCGCGTTGGTCTTTATGTCGATCGGCCCTGTGGCATTGATGTTCATCAATTCATTCAAGCTCGACGTCGATATCATCTCCGGCACGAGCGGCCTGCTGTTCATGCCGACAATCCAGAATTACGAGACCGCACTGTGTGATGTGCTGCCTTACGAAATCGATCATCTCGACTATTGTTCCTTGAAGTTTGGCGGCGCGTTTATCAACTCGCTGATCATCGCAATTATCTCGACCATCCTGACACTCATCATCGGCTGCATGGCGGCCTATGCTCTGGTGAGATTCCGCTTCATGGGGCGCGATACAGCGAGCCTCACGACGCTTCTCGTGCGTATGGTTCCACCAGCAGTCTTACTGGTGCCGGTATTCGGTCTCTGGAATAATGAGTTTTGCATCGACAAGGCGACCTGGGTCGCAGAGTGGCTTCATGACATTATGGACAGTCGCAGGCGTAGGGACATCTGTCTCGCGGGCACCCATAGTGGCATCATCCTCGTCTATGTCGCCATGAACCTACCGTTTGTGATCTGGATCCTGCAGAGCTTCATCGTTCAGGTGCCGCGCAGCCTCGAAGAAGCCGCGCGTGTGGATGGGGCCGGACCCTTCGGTGTATTCTTCAGGATTGTTCTTCCGCTCATCAAGCCTGGTCTCGCAGCGGCAGCGATCTTCACCTTCCGGATCGCATGGAACGAATACCTGCTCGCTTCAGCGCTCAGCGATCGCGACACGAAAACGGTACCGATCCTGATCGTGAACAACATGAGCGAGTTCAATGTTGAGTGGGGTGTGATCATGGCGACAGGAATGCTGCTCGCAATCCCGCCGATCATTTTCACTCTGATCGCCAGCCGCCAAATCATCACCGGGATGACAGCTGGCGCGGTAAAAGGATAACGCATGGCAAAAGTAGCAGTCATCACAGGCGGTGGTGGTGGTATTGGCCGCGCCGCCGCGATTGCCCTTTCGAAAGAGGGTTGGACCTGCGCTGTGGCGGGGCGTACGCAAGACAGTCTCGACGAAACCGTCTCAGCTCTTGCTACTCCAGGCATGGGGATAGCCTGCGATGTATCTGATGCCGCGCAGGTAGAGGCATTCTTTACCAAGACTGCCGAAGCCTATGGCTCGGTCGACTTTATATTCAACAATGCCGGAATAACGGCAGGAGGGGTTCCTGTTGATGAGTTCCCGAATGAAAAGTTCGACGACGTCATCGCGATCAACGTCAACGGCGCTTACTATGTTGCACGGACAGCGTTCGGCTTGATGCGTAAGCAAAAGCACGGTGGCCGCATCCTTAACAATGGTTCGATCTCAGCAACGACGCCGCGGATCTATTCCGCCCCTTACACGATGAGCAAGCATGCGGTGCTTGGATTGACCAAGTGCTTGGCTTTAGATGGACGGCAATACGGCATCTGCTGCGGGCAGATCGACCTTGGAAATATCTCATCTGAGATGGGCGACGCAATGGCGCAAGGCGTGTCGCAGGCCGACGGATCGGAGAAGGCCGAACCGGTAATTGGTGTCGAGCCGGTCTGCGACGCCATCATCTACATGGCGGGCCTTCCGAAGGATGTGAATGTTTTGAGAATTAATGTGATGGCGAACGGCATGCCGTTCGTTGGAAGGGGCTGAGTTCAATGACTGCAACGATCAATCTCGATCAGGACTACACGTTCTACATCGGCACTTATTCCGACATGGATGTGCTCGCACACCAGCCTCACGCGCCTTCCGAAGGAGAAGGGATTCACATCGCGACCCTCTCGCGGGATGGAAAGATTGTCGAGACGAGCGCGACCAAGGTTCTAAACCCTGCGGTCCTGATCCCGCATTCGAATGGCAGCATGCTCTACGCGATTGTTGAGACGATCAAGAGCACAGGTATGATCGTCCAGTATGGCATCGGCCCCGATCTGGCGCTCGATGAGCAAGGTACGTATTATGCGTCGGGAAAGTCGACCTGTTACCTTTCGCTGTCACCTCAGAAAGACGCCGCCATCGTCATCAATTATTGGGACGCCATTATCGATGTGTGTGACGTCGATGGGGATGGGAGACTCGGACAGACGGTGCAGAGCTTCAAGCAGCTTGATCGCAAACCCGGCGAGTGGCGTCAGGTCGAATACCGCGAGGACCACTGGACCAATCGTCAGGTCGGCCCACACGCGCACTGCGCGCACTTCTGGCATGACTGGGTCTTCATCCCCGACCTCGGTGAGAACGCTGTGTTCCAGTATCGCTATGATGCAGATACTAAGCGCCTAACGCCCGACACGGTGATCAAGTTCGAGACGGGCTCTGGTCCACGCCACATGGCGATGCACCCGACGCTCAACATTTGCTATGTCTCCAACGAGCTATTCAATACCGTGTGTGTCGCGAAACTTGATGCTTCTGATCCTGGCGCGACGAAAGAGCGCTTAATTCCGATCCAGTACGAGTCGACCCTCGAGAACCGTGATCAGGTGTCCTACGTCTCCGAGATCAAACTCTCGCCAGATGCACGCTTTCTCTATGTGTCGAACCGTGGTGACAATTCACTCGCCATTTTCAAGGTGCTCGACGATGGTCAACTCGAACGCATCGATGTCGTGCCCACCGGAGGCAAGTTTCCACGGCATTTTGCGCTAACGCCCTGCGGCAAAGCGGTGCTGGTCGCCAACCAGGACTCCTCAAACATCACAACCTTTTCGCGCAATATCGAGAGCGGCTTGATCAAAGCAATTGGTGATACCTTCGAGCTTCCCGCTCCAAACTACATCCGGTTTGTCTGAGTCATGACATTGCCGGTCTCTGCGAATGTCGGGTTTCTCTGGGAGGAGCTCCCGCTGCCAGACCGCATTCGTGCGGCCAAGGCAGCAGGGTTCGATGCGGTTGAAACGCACTTTCCGTATGAGCACCCGGCGGAGGAGATCGCAGCGGTTCTCGCGGAAACCAGCCTGCGAATGCTCGGTATCAACACCGTGCTTGGTCCTAAGGGGTTTTTTGGCCTTTGCGCGCTGCCCGGCAAAGAGTCCGAGGCCCGAGAGGCCATCGATCAGGCGGTCGAGTACGGATCAAAGATCGGTGTCCAGCACATCAACGTTGTCGCGGGTATTACCGATGAGGGCGCGGAGGCCGAAGCGGTTTTCCGCTCGAACTTGAGCTATGCGGCTGAGCAAGCCGCACCGAAAGGGATTGACCTAGTGATCGAAGCGCTGAACCCGCGCGCCGTTCCGGGCGCGTATCTCAGGTCACAGGACGCGGCTCTCGAAACAGTCAAAGCCGTCGGAGCGTCTAACCTCAAAATCATGCTCGATTTCTTCCATGCACAGATTGTACAAGGCGATCTCGAACAGCTGATCCGCGACAACATTGATTTCATTGGCCACGTTCAGTTCGCCGCCGTACATGATCGCGGTGAACCAGATGAAGGTGAAATCAACTACCCTTATGTTTTTTCAATCCTCGAAGACGTCGGATATACTGGATATCTTGGGGCTGAATACAAGCCACGTGGCGAAAGTGTCGAAGCCAGCCTCGGTTGGTTAACAAGCTATCGTCAAGACGCCTAAACGGAGCGAGTTTACAGATGGCGTCGCTGTACACACTCAGCGTCTACCCAAAAGCAATTTGAGCCTTGATCGCTTGCGTGCGATCAGAGGCCATCTCAAATGCCGGGATCGCGACGCCATAAAAGTTCTTGGCTGATTACACTATCTCTGGCTAGACGATAGCAGTCCAGCAGGGAGAGACAGATGAGTCGTGTTGTCTATGTCAACGGTGAGTATATTCACGAGGAAGATGCAAAGATTTCGATCTTTGATCGTGGCTTCCTGTTCGCCGATGGCGTGTATGAAGTGGCCGCCGTTATCGGCGGAAAACTCATCGATAACGACGCGCATTTGCGCAGGCTCGAACGCTCGCTCGCGGAACTCAAGATGGGATGTCCCGTCCCGGTTGCGGATATTCCGCATATCCAACGCGAATTGGTCGAGGTGAACCTTCTGGATGAGGGGATGGTGTACCTTCAGGTCAGCCGAGGTGTTGCCGACCGAGATTTCAGCTTTCCAAAAGTCGAAAAGCCTAGCCTCGTCGTCTTTACCCAAGATCGCCCCGTCTCCAGCAGTCCAAAAGCCGCGCGGGGGATTCGCGTGATTTCACAGCCCGATATCCGCTGGGCACGCCGTGATATCAAAACAGTGCAGCTTCTTGCGCAATCGCTCGCCAAGCAGGCGGCGTTGTCGGCGGGGGCGGATGATGCGTGGATGGTCGAGGATGGCTTCGTGACCGAAGGGTCTTCCAATAATGCCTTCATCATAACAACGGATGGCGTGCTGGTCACACGTCAACTTGGCACCGATATCTTGCACGGGATCACCCGCCGAGCCGTACTCGACATCGCGAAGCAGGAAAATCTGACCATTGAGGAACGACCCTTCACCATTGACGAAGTGCATGCCGCTGCGGAGGCATTTTCGACCAGCGCATCCGCATTTGTGATGCCTGTCATCAGCATGGACCACAAGACGATCTCGCAAGGCGTACCCGGCCCGATCACTCAGAAATTGCGTGAGCGGTATATCGAATTGGCTATGGAATCTGCGACTTGACCGATTTACCAGACGATCCGGTTCAACGTCAGTACGAAGCTTATCCCTACCCAGAACGCGATGCGGCGGAGGAGGCAACGCGCCTGATAAGCGGGTCTCCGAGCCATCCCTTTGAAATTGATCACTTTTTGTTCGATGGTGTGCGTGATTGGTCGCAACCATTTCGGGTTCTCGTCGCAGGCGGGGGGACAGGCGATGCCCTGATCATGCTCGCGCAGATATTGGCCGATAACGGCGTCCAAGCCGAGATTGTCTATCTCGATATGTCACAAGCAAGCCGCCGGATTGCGGAGGCGCGGGCGAAAGTACGCGGGCTGACGAACATCCGTTTCGAGACGGGTAATCTGCTGGATGCAGCGTCATATGGGTCGTTTGACTATATCGATTGCTGCGGTGTGCTGCATCATCTGCCGGACCCCGATGCAGGGTTTGCGGCGTTGCGCGGGGCGTTGGCTGAAGGCGGTGGGATTGGGGCGATGGTCTATGCGCCCTATGGCCGCGCTGGGGTCTATGAGATGCAGGATGCGCTCAAGGCGCTCGTACTGGATGATTCGCCGCAAGAACAAGTGCGTATGGCTCGCATGTTGTTGCAGGGCTTACCCCCAACGAATGGGCTGGCGCGCAATCCGTTCTTGAACGACCACGCCCATGGTGGTGATGCAGGTTTGTACGATCTCCTACTCCACAGTCGTGATCGCCCCTATACGGTGCCGCAATTATTCGACACGCTGGAACGGGCGGGATTGACCTTCGTCTCTTTTGCAGCGCCGGGGCGATATGATCCGCGCATGATGATAGGCGATCCAGAGCTTCGCGCGCGTGCTGAGGTGTTGCCGTATCGTGAGAGGGCGGCGCTTGCGGAGCGATTGGTTGGTAACATCAAGGTCCATGCATTCTATGCAACGGCTGATAATACCCCAAAACAGGTAGCGCAGATTACCGAAGACACGGTTCCGTGCCTGATCGGTGCTTCCGGGGCTGCGTTGGCTGAGTCGATATACAAAACTGGGATGATCCGTGGCGAATTCGACGGTGTCGCATTTCAGCGCAAGCTACCCAACGATGCCGCCGGAATGCTCGCGGCAATCGATGGCCGCCGGAATCTTGAGGAAGTTCGCCGGATTATGGGGTGGGAAAAACCTCGTTTTAATGAGCTGTTCACCACCCTCTACCAACCGTTGAACAATTTCGGATTGATGCGTTTTAGTCATCTGAAACGGTTCGCGTCTCAACGGTAATTGTACCTTCCAACATCCGGTGAACGGGGCAGCGGTCGGCGATCTCGATGAGGCGCGCGTGCTGTTCATCGGTCAGATCTCCCGACAGCGTAATATCGCGGTAAAAAGTAGTGTTATAGCGATCTTCTTGCTTCCATGTGACATGAGTTGTGGCTGTACCAGCTGGCCATCCTTTACGCTTGGCGTACATGCGCATTGTCATTGTGGTGCAGGCACCCAAACCTGCGCCTACTAATTCAAATGGCGTCAGACCCTTATCTGTCCCACCAAGCGGTATTGGCTCATCCGCCAGAATTGAGCGATTGCGTGATGCGCTTACTGTATTAAGAAATCCACTGGTTCCCGCCTCTGAGACACGGACGCCACTCTCCGGCGATAATGTGGTCGCGAGCGGTGGAAGATAGCGCACGGCCCATGCGGCAATGATTATGGCTGCATATTCTGCATCGGCGGGTTTGGTCAGTAGGTGATCGGCGTCATCTAGAGTGACGAAGCTTTTCGGATGCTTTGCGCCCGCGAACAGATGGCTCGCATTCTCGATCCCGACTGTTGTATCGCGTGGCGCATGGAGGACGAGAAGTGCCCGTTGCAGATTGGCGAGACGGTCATCAAGTGTGTTGGCGGCTATGTCGTCGAGAAAGCTCTTACGGATCGTGAAAGTCCGACCGGCGAGAGAAACCTCAGCCTCCCCATTGCGCTCAATTTCGTCGTGGCGGTCGGCAAACTGGTGAACGACATGGGCCGGATCAGCGGGTGCGTTGATCGTGGCGACCGCTTTTACTTCCGCAATTTGCGACGCAGCGGCAATAACGGCGGCACCACCGAGCGAATGACCGACGAGGAGGGCCGGGGCCATGCCACGCTCACGCAAGGCACTGGCTGCGGCTACAAGATCATCGACATTCGACGAAAAAGTCTCATTGGCAAATTCGCCACTCGAATGACCCAACCCGGTAAAATCGAAGCGCAAGACAGCAATGCCGTTATCTGCAAGACCCTTAGCGATCCTGCGCGATGCGACAAAATCTTTTGAACATGTAAAACAATGTGCAAAAAGGGCCGTGGCGCGTGGTTCTCCGGGCGGCAGGTCGAGTCTACCGGCGAGCCGTACACCATTTGCACCGTCAAAGCTGAATTCTTCACTGCGCATAACAGCCTCCTTCAATTCAATTGGTGGAACGTAGTGCTGTAGGCGCGTGATATCCAACGGTAGCCACGGTGATTTGCGATAAAGCTGGGCAATGTTTCGCGTTAAGAGCCGTGCGTAATATGGCGTTGGGTGGTTCAGGATAATCGTAATTCGCCTAATCGAATGCGAAGCGCATGTGGCGAGGCGTAGGTAAGGCATCAGGTTCGGGTTCGAGCACCTTCACTGGCGCAACCGGTTCGGTCGGCGTTTCGGCTAGGGCGATAGATTCCGGCTCATCTGAAACTGTGGTGATAGGCTCGTCAGTTTCGGTTGTATCGTCGTCATCACTGGTTTCAGCGAGCGCAGCAAGATGACGTTTCCATTTTTCGGCGGCACCTTTGCCGACCTCGTAGACGGTTTGCATGTTTTCGATCACGGTGGCGGCGTCGGTGAAATCCTCGCCGTAATCGACCAATTCATCGAGATTGGCGAGGGCCGGGTTGGAGAGCCAGAGGTTGCGCAACGCTCGGCGACGTAGGCGTTCGGGTACGCGGGCCTGCATGAAAGCCGAAAAATCATCACCTGCCTTCATCGTATCAGGTTCGGGCAGGTCGAGTTCGGCGAGCAACTCCTCGTCAGTCAGCTCTTCATCTACCGCTGTTTCGACGGGTAGTTCTTGCGGCGCTTCCTCCGCGATGCTCTCATCCGTCCGCTTGCGGCGTGACCAGCGGGAGAGGAAGGCTTCATCTTCTTTGGGTGGGACCGTTGGCATTAGTGAATCGTCCCTTTTGGTTTCAGCGCGCCGGGAGCACGGAAGACGTCCGCCGTTTGACGCACGCGGGCGTCACCCCGGCCATCTTCGGAGAGTTCGGTATCAATGCGGTCACGGCGGCGTTTTTTGAACACTTCTTCAACATGGTGCTCATCGGTGAAATCCCTGATCCACGCGACCAAGCCAGCGGGGGCGGGCACCTGTTCAACGATTTCCTCGCCCGAATCGAGGTAATCCTGTGCCTCGAAAGGCGAAGCGGTAACGAGAAAAATCGAGTATTCGTGCGGATCTTCGTCTGCTTCGGCGGGCCGCATGATGACGTAGACGCTTGGCGGCTCCATCGCGAGGGCGACTTTATAAGCTTCAGTTTCCTTGCGGTGCAATGTCATGGGGAGTGTTGCGGCATGATATTCGGTAACGCCGCCCTCTTCGCGCATCACGCGCCAATTGGCGGGCGCAGCCCCCGGCAGGACGGCGATGACCTTCCATGACCATTGCGCCCATTTGCTCACACTGGGGCTACGACGCAGGACGACGCCGACGGGCATTGAGATTTCGCGGATCGTCTCTGACAAAGGATTGCTTTCTCTGGCGGTTGGATTTGCATAGGTTTGTACGACAGACCGCAAAAGACAAGAAGAACCGTTTCTAGGGGGCTTTAACACATGGCTGACGAAAGCATCGAAATCCTACTTTGTGATTGTGAGGGGTCGATTGCAACGGACCCAGATAAAATGTGTGCGGCCTGTCCGGGGACGGTCGCTGTGCATACATCATTGTGCCGCGTGCAGACTGATGTGCTGGCAAAAGCGTTGACGAGCGGACCAGTGATCGTGGCTTGTGCGCAGGAGGAAGGGCGGTTTGTGGAAATCGCCGAGGAGATGGACGTCGCGACGCTGGCTGGAGTGGTCGATATCCGTGACCGGGCGCTGTGGTCGGATGAGGCAGCGGATGCCACCCCCAAAATCGCCGCGCTGATGGCTGAGGCGAACAGACCGGGGCGCGCGGCGGGTAGCGTGGATGTTGAGAGCGAGGGTGTCTGTCTTGTTTATGGTGCGAGCGCCGTGGTGTTGCCATTGGCTGAAACGCTATCGCGTAGCCTGACGGTGACGGCGATGCTGACAGATGTGGAAGATGTGGTTTTGCCATGGGATGCGGTGTTCGAGGTTGCGCGTGGGACGATTCGCAATGTGGGTGGTACATTTGGTGCGTTTGAGATCGTTGCGGATGGCGTTGCGATGGCGATTCCTGGCGGGCGCGGTGCAATAGGATTTGAGGAGCCGCGCGACGGGGGGAAATCCGCTTGTGATATGATAGTGGATGTGTCGGGGCGTGGCGCGCTATTCGCTGCGCATGGTAAGCGCGATGGATATCTGCGCGCTGATCCCAATGATCCTCTGGCTGTATCGGCGTTAGTACCGCAGGCGATGGAGCTGGTTGGGACGTTTGAGAAGACGCTTTACATCGACTTTCACGCTGACCTCTGCGCCCATTCGCGATCCGGTCAGCCGGGCTGTACACGTTGTCTGGAGGTTTGCCCAACCGGGGCGATTACGCCAAATGGTGAGACGATCAAGATCGATCCGATGGTTTGTGCAGGATGCGGAGGCTGTGCGGCAGTCTGCCCGTCTGGGGCGGCGGAATATACGTTGCCGTTGCCTGACGATGCGCGGATGCGGATGGAGGCTATGATGACTGCCTATGCGGATGCGGGCGGGAAAGCGCCGCGTATTCTAATCCATGATGAACGGGACGGGCGGGCGCTAATCGCCGCTGCCGCGCGCTATGGTCGGGGTTTGCCCGCAACCGTGATCCCCTTTGCTGTGAACGAAGTGACGCAGGTGGGGCATGACCTGTTGATAGGTGCGTTCGGGATGGGAGCAGGGCAAGTAACGGTGCATATGCCGGATCGTATCCGCCGCGAGGGTGAGGAGGCGGCATTGGAGGGACAGGTGGCGCTGGCCCGTGCAATGTTGGATGGAACAAGGCAGGGCGCAGAGCGGTTGGTCCTCGTGGAAACGGATGACCCCGATGCGCTGACCGAGGCGCTCTATGCTGATGCACCCAGCGCGCTCGACCATGAGCCGGTCAGTCCTGTGGGCGACAAACGCACGGCAACGCGGTTGTCGATAGCGGCGCTGGCCCCGGAGGGCGCGGTCTTCGATCTGCCCGAAGGGGCACCGTATGGCGAGGTACTGGTGAACCAGAGTGCTTGTACGCTCTGCCTAGCTTGTGTGTCGCAATGCCCTGTGGGGGCGTTGATGGATAACCCGGACAAGCCTCAATTGCGGTTCCGCGAGAGCGCCTGTCTGCAATGCGGCATTTGCGAGAGTACATGCCCTGAAAACGCTATAGCGTTAAAGGCAAGGTTTGATCCGTCGCCCGATGCGCGCCAGCCGCGAGTGCTGCATGAGGATGAGCCTGCGCTTTGCGTGGAATGTAACAAGCCGTTCGGATCGCGTGGAACCATTGAACGGATTATTGAAAAGCTAGGTGGGGCGCATTGGATGTTCGACAATCCTGAACGCACGCGCGTCATCCGCATGTGCGATGATTGCCGGGTGAATGCCGTCTTCCGTCAGAGCGATAACCCGTTTCAGATGGGCGAGAAGCCGCCTGTGCGCACGACTGAGGATTATCTGGGTGCGGATAATGAAGATACGATCCCCAAGCGAAAATTCGATGCGTGACTAGGGATGAGGATGAACTATCTCTAGCCAAAATTTAGTGAGGAGAGTTCTCTATATGACAATTACGCGACGTAATGGACTTATTCTGGGCGCTGGTGCGCTGGCCGCGCCTTTCGTGATGCGCGGCGCGCCTGCACTGGCGAAGGCTGAGATGCTGGGAGTTTCGCGCCCGGATCACATGCGCTTCAAGCATGGCGATTTTGAGGTGACAACCATCTTTGACGGCGCTGTCCAGTTTGACGGACCACATCCAATCTTTGGCGAAAACCAGTTTCCCGATGATGTGGCCAAGTTGGTTAAGGCGCATAATCTTAGCGCCGAAAAGATGGAGGTTGGTTTCACGACGACTATCGTGAATACCGGCAAAGAACTGGTGCTGTTCGACACCGGCAACGATCCCACCAAACGCCCTACGGCGGGTAAGACGCGCGCGCATATGGCTAAAGCGGGTTATGCGCCGGAGGATGTGGATATCGTTGTGCTCACGCATTTCCATGGCGATCATATCGGCGGGTTAATGGTGGATGGCAAACCCGCTTTCCCCAATGCACGCTATGTTACAATGGCGAATGAGTACGACCACTGGATCGGTAGAGAAAACGCTCTGGTCTTATCGAACGTGAAGCCTTTCGCCGAGAAAATGACGTTTATCAAAGGCGGGCAAGATGTCGTTTCGGGCATCACCGCAATCGATGCGAGCGGGCATACGCCGGGTCACTCAATCTATCATGTCGAGAGTGGGGATGCGCGGGTGCTGATAACGTCGGATACGGCAAACCACTTTGTCGCCTCGTTAGAACGACCCGATTGGCATGTGCGTTTTGACATGGATAAGGAGGCTGCCGCAGCCACACGGCGCAGGGTGTTTGGAATGTTGGCAGCGGATGGTATTCCGTTCATCGGGTATCATATGCCCTATCCTGCGTTGGGTTTCGTGAAGGAGAACGGGTCAGGCGGGTTTAAATACACACCCGCGAGTTACCAGATGTTCATTGACGGTTGATCCTATCCGCATCCAAGGCGTGAGTTGGGGGTGCGCAATCAAATGTCGCGCTCGTGGCCGTCGAGGTCGCGGGTAGCCTTCTCGGCTTGCTTCGTGCGTATCTCGCGCTCATGCTTTGATTCCCCAAAACGGGCGGCATTCATGTCGCCCGTTTTCGCATTTTTTTCGCGGGTCTTGCGTTTGCGCGCTTGGCGGAGGTTAACGATCTTCCCGCTCATGTCGTGACCTTTTCACGATAGAAAACAAACATGCCGCTGCCGACAATGATGGCAATGCCGAGCCATGTTATCGCATCAGGAAAATCATTAAAGAACAGAAAGCCATAACCAACGGCCCCGATGATCTCCAGATATTGCAGTGGCGCAATAAGGCCCGCATCGACGCGCTGGAGTGCGAAGATGATCGCTGTATGACAGGCAATGGCAACGGTGGCGATTAAGAGCAGCAGACCGATCTGCGTCATGTCAGGTATAACCGCCTCGACCGCGCCGCCCGCATCGGCGATGAACAGGATCGTGCCGAGGAGGACTGTGCCAGAGATACCGGCCATAGTCTGCATGGTCCATGGGTCAGTCGTGCCAGCCAGCTTTTTCGTCAGCGTCATATAGCCCGCGAAGCAGAGCGCCGCACAGATTGGAAGCAACGCGGTCAGGCCGACATCAGCGAAGCTGGGGCGGATAATGACCATCGCACCGATGAAGCCGATGGCGACGGCGAGGATGCGCCGCCAGCCGATGCGCTCGCCGAGGAAGAAGGCTCCGAAAAGGGTAAGGATTAACGGTTCGACAAAGAAGATCGCGGCGACATCGGCCATGGGCATCGAGGCGAGCGCGCCGAAGAAGAACGCCGTCGCCCCGGCAATGCCCGCCCCGCGAAGCATATGGAGCCAGAAATGCGGCGGCCTCAGCGCGCCCCATCCGCCGCGTATGATGATGAAGGGCGCGAGGACGGCGAGCGTGATAACAAAGCGGGACCAAGAAATCTGAATCGGCGACATGTCCGACGACATGATCTTAGCGATGGCATCAATGATCGGCACGACCAGCATGGCAACGGCCATGACGGCAAGGCCGGATGCAACGCGGGCCGGATCGGCGGGGAGGGGAGTGGCGGTCATTCCTTTCAGTAGCGCGACGAGATGCTGTTGTCGTGTCCGAATGCGACATGACCGAAATGACGCATGAACATCACATACGAAACACGCCGAACCGTGTGTCGTCTATCGGGGCGTTGAGGCTGGCGGCGAGGGACAAGCCCAACACGTCGCGGGTTTGGCGGGGGTCGATGATGCCGTCATCCCAGAGACGGGCGCTGGCGTAGAGGGGGTGGGACTGCTCACTGAACATATCGAGGATGGGTTGCTTGAAGGCGGTTTCGGCCTCCGCATTCTCGAATCCGCCGCGCTTGACCTGCGCGAGTACGCCCGCCGCCTGCTCACCGCCCATGACCGAGATGCGGGAGTTGGGCCATGTCCATAGAAATCGCGGCTGGTAGGCGCGGCCACACATGCCGTAGTTACCCGCGCCGAAACTGCCCCCCACCAGCATGGTGATCTTCGGGACGGCGGAGGTGGCGACCGCCGTGACGAGTTTTGCGCCGTCTTTTGCGATGCCGCCCGCTTCGTATTTGCGGCCTACCATGAAGCCGGTGATGTTCTGGAGGAAGACGAGGGGTACTTTGCGCTGGCTGCACAATTCGACGAAATGCGCGCCTTTCTGGGCCGATTCGGAGAAGAGGACGCCGTTATTGGCGATGATGCCGCAGGGCAGGCCGTGGATATGGGCGAAACCCGTCACCAGCGTTTCGCCGTAGCGGCGCTTGAACTCATCGAAGCGCGAGCCGTCGACCGTGCGGGCAATAACCTCACGGATATCGTAGGGGGTGTTGAGGCTGGCCGGGACAACGCCGAGCATCTCCGCCGGGTCGTAGGCGGGGTCTTCGGGGATTTCGCGCTGTACCTGTGCGCGGGTCGGTGCGCCCAAGTTGCCGACGATGCGGCGGGCGAGGGCAAGGGCATGGGCGTCGTCTTCGGCGAGGTGATCGGCGACGCCGGACAGACGGGTATGGGTGTCACCGCCGCCAAGGTCTTCGGCGGTCACTTCCTCGCCCGTGGCCATCTTCACTAGGGGGGGACCGGCAAGGAAGATGGTGCCTTGCTCGCGGACGATGATCGTCTCGTCGGACATCGCGGGGACGTAGGCTCCTCCGGCGGTGCATGATCCCATGACGATAGCGATCTGGGCGATGCCGCGCGCGGACATACGGGCCTGATTGTAGAAGATGCGCCCGAAATGGTCGCGGTCGGGGAAGACCTGATCCTGATGTGGCAGGTTCGCGCCGCCGCTATCCACGAGGTAGAGGCAGGGAAGGTGGTTTTCTTCTGCGATTTCCTGTGCGCGCAGGTGTTTTTTGACCGTCAGCGGGAAATACGCGCCGCCCTTCACGGTGGCATCGTTCGCGACGATCATACATTCGCGGCCCATGATGCGGCCCACGCCCGCGATGGCTCCGGCGGCGGGGGCGGCGCTATCATAGACATCATGCGCGGCGAAGAGGCCAATTTCGAGGAAGGGCGAGCCGGGGTCGATAAGCTGTGCAATGCGTTCGCGGGGGAGGATCTTGCCGCGTTCGCGGTGCCGGGCGCGGCTCGATTCGCCACCACCCGCAAGGGCCGCCTGCGCTGCCTCGGTCACGCGGGTAAGCTGATCGAGCTGTGCGGCCTCGTTGGCGCGGTACTCGTCGGAGCGCGGGGAGAGGGTGGAAGTGATTTTCATGGGATGAGGCTCCTTCTGCGCGACAATGGCGCAAACGTAACGCGCTGGATCGTTCGCGTCACCCTTCGGAAGCATTGCATTTGCCGCGCAAAACTTTCCTCACATAAACCGCCAAAACGTTCTACATGTTCCGTCATGAATCTGATTGCCGAGAACCTTCGCGTTACGCGCGGATATAGGACCGTCTTCAATGGCTTGGGCTTTTCGCTGTCTGCCGGAGGCGCGTTAATCCTTGCCGGGCCGAATGGGGCGGGGAAGTCCACGTTGTTACGGATACTCGCCGGGTTACTGCCGGTTGAAGAAGGCGATGCGCGGCTGGACGGGGTGTCGTTGCGCGCGGATCGGACCGGTTTCACCGAACATGTTGTGCATACGGGGCATCTGGATGCGTTGAAGCCCGCCTTTACGGCGTGGGAGACGTTGGCGTTTCATGCGGACTTGTACGGCACCGACCGGGGCCGCGTGGCCGGGGCATTGGAGGCGCTGGACCTTGGGTTTCTGGCGGAGCAACCGGTTCGGGTGTTGTCAGCGGGGCAGAAGCGGCGGCTTGGGCTGGCACGGCTGGCGCTGGTGGATCGGCCTTTGTGGTTGCTGGATGAGCCGACGGTGTCATTGGATGCTAAGAGCGCGGGGCGGGTGGCTGAGATGGCGCGGGCGCATTGTGCGCAGGGTGGCATGGTGGTCGCGGCGACGCATATTGATCTTGGGATTGAAGGGGCCGCAAAGCTCGATCCAGCGGCCTTTGCACCGGGAGAGGGAACGGTGGAAGTGCGAGATAATGCAGTGCTGGATGGGGAGGCGTGGTGAGCGATCTATTTTACTGCATCCCCGGACTTAATCCGGTGACTCGAAGATCAATGTGTTGCCCATCGATGCCCCGGATTAAGTCCTACTACATGCACACATCTGGTTTTGTATTGAAACCGGGGTTTCATCCTGATTCTCCTTGTGCCTGTCTTTATATGGATGGAGGGAGCGATGTCGGTGATCGGGCTGGGGCGGTTTGGGGACCGTCGCCTGGAAAA
>CALFVD010000138.1 GCA_937928005.1 uncultured Neomegalonema sp.
GATTATTCCATACTAGACCAGATAGATTACGACTATTCGGTGCATGATGCCTATTTCACGTACACTTCGCGCGGCTGCATTCGCAAATGTCATTTCTGCGGTGTGCCGAAGCTCGAGGGAATGCAGCGGGATACGGATTCCCTCACGGACGTCGTCCGCGCCATCGAGGACCGCTACGGCGCAAAGAAAGACCTGATTTTGATGGACAACAACGTGGTGGCTTCACCCCGTTTCAAGGACATCGTCGCCGAGATCAGGGATCTGGGATTTCATGCGGGCGCGACGCTCCAGCGTCCCGGCATGAGAGCACCGGTGAAGCGGCGCGTGGACTTCAACCAAGGGGTCGATGCGCGTATTCTTTGTAAGGATCCGATGTATCTGCGCGAGTTGGCAACGACCTGCCTCAAGCCCCTGCGGATCGCCTTCGATCATCTCGGGGTCAGGAAGCCCTACGAGAAGGCAGTACGCATGGCGCATGACGCGGGGTTGGACGAGCTGTCAAACTACATGCTCTACAATTTCCATGACGGACCGGAGGACCTATTCGAGCGGATGCGCCTGAACGTTGCCTTGAACGAAGAACTGGGAGTGCGCATCTGGTCGTTTCCCATGCGCTTCCAGCCGACGGACCGACCTGACCGGGGACACATAGGTGAGAAGTGGAGCCGCTATCAGTTGCGCTCGATGCAGATCATCCTGCAGGCGACCCATGGCGTCGTCAGCGGGTCGCCGGAGTTCTTCAAGCGAGCCTTCGGGGATACGGCGGGCGAGTACGCCGATCTCCTGCTCATGCCGCACGATCTGCTCTTCAATCGCGACTGGTATGAATACCATGACGAAAACGGGATGCTCGGAGAGTTCCGCGCGGCGTTCTCGCGGCTGGACGAGACGGACAGGGATGAACTGGCAACGCTCCTGTCATCCGTCGATCCACGCCGGTTCGTGAATCTTCCGGATCATGCCTCGACGGATCGCATCGCCCGCGTCCTGCGCTTCTACGAACCGGTGCCGAAACAGGAGCTATTCGCCATCTGGGAAAAGCAGCGTGCTATGAAAGCCGCGCGGATGGTGGAAACCGTCCCCGATGAGGAGCGCGTGGAGGATGCGGGACTCTACGCCGAACCTGACGGCCCTGCGGCGGCGTATGCTGCATGACCCGCCTTGCTGCCAGAAAACCGGATGAGGCGAAAGGTCTCTCTCCGCCTCCTTCACCGATCAAGATCGGAGCCGATGTCCTCGAACTGCTCTCCACAGCGATGTACGTCGATCCAAGAACGCTGTTCAGGGAATATATCCAGAACGCGGCGGATGCTCTCGATGACGCCGTGCGGGACGGGATACTGGATCGAGCCGATGCGCGCGTCGATGTCACCCTCGACCCGCGAACACGCACGATTCTTATTCGCGACAACGGCTCAGGGTTGGAAAGCGAGGTATTCTACAGTCGCTTGACCGCGCTCGGTGCAAGCGCGAAGCGGGGAAGCGCATCGCGCGGTTTCCGGGGTATCGGTCGGCTTTCCGGCCTCGGCTATGCGCGCGAACTCATCCTGCGCTCGCGCGTAGCGGGCGGGCAGGTCAACGAACTGGTCTGGGATTGCCGTGAACTGCGCGCCCTTCTGCGTGATGCCGATCATGAAACCGGGCTTGCCGCCGTCATCGAGCAATGCACACGCTATCGCATTCTCGACGATGCCGACATGCCGGAGCGGTTCTTCGAGGTGGAACTGCGCGGTGTCGTCAGACTGCGCAACGACGTGCTTCTGAACGAACAGCTTGTCCACGCTTATCTTTCCGAAGCATGTCCCCTTCCCTTTTCACCCGATTTCTCCTTCGCGGCTGACGTTGAGGACTGTCTGAAGGGTCGCATCGCGATGGGGGATGTTCGCGTTTTCCTGAACGACGCCGAAGAGCCGGTTTATCGCCCACATCGGGACCGGAGAGAGCTGCCTGACGGACGGGCACTTAACCTGGTCGGCATCGAGCCCGTCGAGCTGTTCGACCGGAACGGGGAGATCTCGGCTCTCGGATGGATCGCACACCACGATTATGTCGGTGCGGTTCCGACTCCGATGAACGTGAAGGGAGTCCGCCTGCGCTGTGGAAACATGCAGATTGGAAGTCACGATCTTCTGGAGGAGATGTTCAAAGAGGAACGATTTAACTCATGGATCGTCGGCGAACTTCATGTGCTGGACGAGCGGATCATTCCCAACGCACGGCGCGACAACTTCGAGCAAAATTCCGCATGGACGGAATTGGGAAATCAATTCCTCCCGATCGCTCGCCGCCTATCGGATTTATGCCGGAACACCTCGATCCGTCGGAATTGGCAAAAGCGCGTTGAACTCGCAACCAAGCGTGCTGAAGAAAACTTGAACTTGGTGGAAGAACAAACGTTCGGAACTACTGGACACAGGTTTCGCGAAGCTGCAGAGATCGCTATCGTCGAGGCACGGGAAGCTCTCTCTTCCCGTTTTTTAACACAAGAGGACCGCGATGAATTATCTCCCAATCTAAACGGGTTGGAAGAGCGACTACTGGCAATTGATCCGCCGAAAGCTGACGCCTCTCCTTTTGAACACCTTCCCGCACAAGAACGCGCGATCCACGAACGATTGTTCTCACTCATTTACGAATGCGCTCCTAGCAACATAGTTGCGGAAGAATTGGTTGGGCGGATGCTAGAGCGGATCCGGGAGTAGAATGCGTATTTCAAAACTGATTGAAATACTTACTCCGATCATCGACTTGCTTGGGACTCTCGTTCCAGCGCCTCCTATAGCGCCTCGATGACGTAGGCCATGGCGATAATCTGCCGTTGGCTGACGGTGGACCAGCCCGTGGCGCTCGCCATGACATGCCGCGATCCAGCAATCGCATCTTCATAGGATGGAGCCGTGGCCGCCTCCGGAAGATCGTCTGCCACCGGCTATCGCTTCATCTTGCGATTTCGCTTTGCCGTCTCGTCAGCTTCGTCGGCCTTGCGCTGCATGTCAGCCTGTTCGTTCAGAATAGCCCGCGCATCCTCACCGTTACCGGGGACATCGGTCGGAGCCGCTTGCCGCAACCGCTTCGCTGCATGATCGTAGGCGGCGAAAGCTGCTTCGTGCGCCCTCTCGACAGCCTGCACCGCATCGGCTTCGCTGGTCGAACGGGCCTGCGCGGATTCCGCGACTTCCTCCGCACGCCATTGACGGGCCGTGGCACGATCCACCGGACCCTCGTACCGAACGCGGTGCAGGGCTGCTTCCGGATCGACCCCAGCTACCTGGGGTCGGTTTGGGTAGGGGGCCAAATAGTACGTTAAGCTTTGCTGTTACCGCTTCCGCCACCGATATTCGCCTGTGAGGAGGATGTGAGCCCATC
>CALFVD010000139.1 GCA_937928005.1 uncultured Neomegalonema sp.
GCCGGGCACAACGCAAAGGCTAAACCCTCCAAAAAGATCAAAGTGAGAAGGCCCCCGGCATGCCGGGGGCCTTCTCACAACAGCGCCAGTGGCCCAGTTTTACGCCGCGACATGGCCCCTTTTTGCTCCGGGATTGACAGCTATAATCGTTTCTAGCTATCCTTCGAGGCATTGTATGTGTCCGGGTAGCCAGAACTCATACGTTTCTGTCACAGGCGATAACCACCGTTTGTGACAAGTAGGTTATGATAGGCGGATTTTGAAAGTTCACCTACGGTGGAGGATGGCCAACAGTCGCTATACGGCTAGGCGTGAGATTGTGACTGGAGCCACCGTCACCGATCACGGACGCATCAATCGTACATTCGGTAAAGGTGAGCGCCTTGCTGTCATGTTGAATGCGACTCAAAGAAATGATTGGCACAAGTTTCAAAATATGAAAAAGAAATAGCCCTTCAGTATTGGCCCGCAGCGAGAGTTTCGTATGATTATAGTGATTTGCGATAAACCTGAGCCATATTTTGCGCCAAGAGCCGCGCAAAATATGGCGCTTGGTGATTCAGGGTAATCGCAATTCGCTTTAAATCGAAAACCAGTTTGTCCGCAGTAGTTTTAACACTCGCACTTGGAGCATGCCAAACTGCTGAATTGAAGCAGGAGGCGGGCATCGCAATTTTGGACAAATTTGAGGAGGTTTGTCTCGCCGCAATAAAGAGTGGCCGTGCAGATGGAATGGAACCCCTCCGACCCAGAAGCGATGTTAATGGGTGGTCTACTCTGGCGGGACCTAGGCCCCATAGGATTACGAGCGGGTTGGTCGGCTCCGTGCAGACTTTCAACCTCAAATATGGTGCAGGGATTACCTATACTAAAGGCTTTGGCGGACGACAGGCCTGCGGATTAGCCACAGTAGACAAAGAATTTACAGAAGCTGTGCTCGATAGAATCCGAAATATCACCAAAGGTGCTCCCGAGAGTTCCAAGCACATAGACGCCGAACCAGAGTTTCCAGAAGCTCCCTACTTCATTAGTATTTCTAAACACCGTGTAGCGCCAATTTACTTCGATTATCCCGAAGACGGGAGAGAAATCTACGTTGTTTGGAACTAAGGTATCGTGATGCGAACAGCTGTAATCGTTCTTTCAATTGCTTTGGTCGCCTGCGGCAGAGTCCCAAACAAAGCCGCCTACGCTCCCAAAACCGCAGACGAGATACAGGCAGCGATACCGGCTTTGGCATCGCGGTTTGACGCAGCCTGCCTCGAAAATCTCCGGAATATCGAGAAAACAAGAGAAGAGGTTGTGAGTCTGATCCGGATCGGGTGGACGCCGCTTCTTTCAACGTTGACATACACCGCTAGTGAACCCTTCACAGATGAGATCGTGGGTTACGCGACGCCAAAATTTCTCACGGCGGGTAAGCATCAATGTTACTCTAGCCTTCCGTCGATCCCAGCCGACCAACTCAGAGATCAGACCCTTGTATTGTTTGAAAGACGCGAGATCGAACTGGAGCCTACCGCCGCATCAGACCCCATCGGGAATTATTGGGAGTGGGCAATTGTTGGATCGTCTCCCTCAACCACGCTGGTTGTCCGTAAGGTCACAAATGATGCTGGGTCCAGAGCTCTTGTTGAAATAAATTGGCCTGGCTAGCTCGGCAACACCGATTGGATGATACACTTGGCGGTGTCGAAGCAATGGTAGGTGACTCGGTTTTGAGGTCAGCTGAACTGGCCGTTTCGGGCACAGAGCGGGCAGGGTCCACTGCCAAAATCCGCCAGAACTCATACGTTTTTGGCAATGGCGATAACTTCCGTTTGTGACCGCTCAAGGCTATCATAGCATTCGCAGATGTACGTGCCCCCACGCCACCAAACCGCTATGGGATGTTTGACCAAATGGCGTTAAAGCGAATTGCGATTATCCTGAATCACCAAGCGCCATATTTTGCGCGGCTCTTGGCGCAAAATATGGCTCAGGTTTATCGCAAATGGCTATAAGATACTTCGGATAATCCACACCCCAAACATCCGACTGTTTTCAGGAGCGCCCGCGTGACCGATATCATCGACTCCCTTAGCGATATTTCAGGGCGTTACGACGCCGTACTCTGCGATTTGTGGGGGGTTTATCATAACGGCGTGCGGCCCCATGAGGCGGCGGTCGCGGCCCTTCGTGCCTATCGCGAGCGCGGGGGCATCGTGGCGTTGCTGACAAATGCCCCCCGCCCCGATTTTTCGGTCGCCAAGCAGCTTGCCGCCATGGGTGCGCCTACCGATACCCATGACCTGATCGTCACCTCCGGCGATGCCACGATTGCCGCACTGCAACAGGGTGATTTCGGGCGCAGCGCCTATCACATCGGCCCCCAGCGCGATTACGATTTGTTCGACGGCCTGCCCATTACCCGCGCGCCGCTGGCCGAGGCCGATTTTATCCTCTGCTCCGGCTTGTTTGACGATGCCACCGAATCCCCCGGCGATTACGAAGACACCTACCGCATCGCGAAACAGCGCGGCCTCGCCATGGTCTGCGCCAATCCTGATATCGTGGTCGATAGGGGCGAGCGGCGGCTCTATTGCGGCGGCGCGCTGGCCCAAGCCTACGAGCAACACGGCGGCGTGGCGCATTATTTCGGCAAGCCCCACCGCCCCATCTACGACCTCGCGCTGCAACGCATCAAGCAAACCTCCGGCAAAACCATCGCCCCCGCCCGCATCCTCGCCATTGGTGACGGCCCGGCGACCGATGTGAAGGGTGCCACTGATAACGGTTTTGACTGCCTGTTCATCGCGGCGGGTTTGGCGGCGGAGACACTCTTGGACGCTCAGAACGCCGTTATTCCAAGCCGCCTGACCGCCTATCTGGCCGAGCATGATGTTGCACCGCAAAAAACGCTTGCGTTCCTACGTTGAATAATAAATTAACCCGATAGCAGGCTCGCACGATATATTGTTGCGCAGCCCATTATCGGAAGGATGCATCCCGTGAGCACATTGTTCATCGACGAGATCGAGGTTGGCATGGAACGCGGCCTCAGCCGCACGATCACCGACATGGAGATCGAATCCTTTGCCGATGCCAGCGGCGACCGCAACCCGCTGCATTTCTGTGACGTTCACGCGGCGGGCACCGTGTTCAAGGGCCGCATCGCCCACGGCATCCTGACCGCCAGCCTCATCTCCGCCGTCATTGGCGAGCAAATGCCCGGCCATGGCGCGATTTATCTGTCCCAGACGCTCAAGTTCCGCGCCCCCGTGCGCCCCGGTGATGAGGTCGATGTCATCTGCACTGTGCGTGACGTACAGACGGAAAAAAACCGCATCACCCTTGATTGCGCGTGCCGCGTCGGCGATACGGTCGTGCTTGACGGGGAGGCGGTCGTACTCGCCCCCTCCAGACCCACCTAGGGCGCCGCGCGGCGTCCGGTAACATCGGATCGCCATGAATATCGTCCATGGATACACGGGCCTTCCCGCCACGTTGCCCACCGCCCCGACGCTTGCGCTGGGTAATTTCGACGGCGTGCATCTTGGCCATCAGGCGGTCATAGCCGCCGCGCGCGAGGCTCTGCCCGATGCGCCGCTGGCCGTGGCGACCTTCGATCCGCATCCGCGCGCCTTCTTTTCCCCCAACGCCCCCGCCTTCCTGTTGACCACCTTGCCCGAAAAGCTACGCAAGCTGACCGCGCTTGGGGTTGAGACGTGCTATATCCTACCCTTCGATGCGGCCCTGTCTCAGATGTCGCCCGATGATTTCGTACGCAAGGTTCTGGTAGAGGGGCTTGGCGTTGGTGCGGTCACGGTCGGCGGTGATTTCCGTTTTGGAGCCAAGCGGGTGGGCGATACCGCCACCCTCGAAAAGCTGGGCGCGGCCAGCGGCTTTGGCGTCACCGCCCTCGACACGGTGGCCGATGAGGAAGGCGCGCTCTACTCCTCCTCCTCGGCCCGCGCAGCCCTGCGTGATGGCAAACCGCAGGACGCCGCCGCGATCCTCGGCGAACCACATCGCATTCGCGGCATTGTGGAGCAAGGTGATCAGCGCGGTCGCACCCTCTCCTTCCCCACCGCCAACCTCGCCCTGAGCGGCATCCTCGCCCCGAAATTCGGCGTCTACGCGGTGGAGGCCGAAATCCTCGACGGCCCACATAAAGGCCGCGTTGCGGGCGTAGCCAATCTCGGCATGCGCCCAACCTTCGAGAAGACCGTACCGATTCTGGAGGCGCATCTGTTCGATTTCGCCGGTGATCTCTATGGCGCAGAGATCGCCGTCTCGCTGGTCGATTATATCCGCGAGGAACGCAAGTTCGACGGTCTCGACGCCTTAAAAGCCCAGATCACCGCCGATTCCGATCGCGCCCGCGCGACAATGCTCGGCACAATCACGCCAGAACGCCCCTGACGCGATACCTCGTAAAAAATGGGTGGCGGCGTCTTCAATAATGTTGTTATGTTATAACATATTGAATAATTGATGCTGGAGTATGATCGAATGAAACCCGCAATCTGGCTTCCCATGGCCCTTCTCGCTTTCACGGGTGCCGCCATTGCCGAAGAAAAACGCCATGCAGACGCGCATGAGCATGGGCATGGCACCTTTCGCATGATTATCGAGGATGATCATGCTGTGATGGAGATCGAAGTGCCCGCCGCCGATATCCTCGGCTTTGAACATGCACCTTCGACCGCCGACCAGCGCGATGCCATGGCGGAGGCTGCCGCCACGCTTAGCCGCCCAGACATCCTGTTCGCGACACCCGAATCCGCCGGATGCGCCATTGGACAGATCGAAATCGGTTTCGGGGCCACGGGTGGCCATCGCCACGAGCATGACGGACATGCGGACGAGGACGACCACGACGACGAAAAGCACGACGATCATGCCCATGACGATCACGACAAGGAAGAGGACACGCATTCCGAGGTAACGGCCTTCTATCGGCTCGCCTGCGAGAAACCAGAGGCGCTCGACCAGATCGAATTCGGATATTTCAAGGCTTTCCCCGCTGCGGAGGAACTGGAGGTGGTTATTCTCTCCGCCGCAGGGCAGAGTGCAGGTGAAGTCGGTCCAGACGAAACGGTTTTCGAGATTGAATGATCCTTCCCTGAGCATCCGCGACGCCGCCTTCTCATGGCAGGGCGGCTTCGGAATAGAGATTGCGGCCTTCGACCTGAAGGCCCGCGAGCGCGTCCTCTTGCTGGGGCCGTCGGGGGGCGGAAAATCCACTTTCCTCAACCTCGTCGCGGGAATCACTACCCCCTCACGCGGGCGAATTGACGTGTTGGGCACCGATATCGCTCGGCTTCGCGGATCACGGGTTGACCGTTTCCGCGCGGACAGCTTCGGCATAATATTCCAGATGTTCAACCTCATGCCGTGGCTTTCGGCCATCGACAACGTGCTGGTCCCGCTACGCTTTTCAAAACCGCGCAGGAAGCAGGCGGGCGAGGCGCGGGCCGAGGCCGCCCGCCTGCTCGGCGCGCTCGGAATCGGAATGGACCTCTTCGGCCAACCCGCCGGTACGCTCAGTGTCGGTCAACAACAGCGCGTCGCCGCCGCCCGCGCTTTGATCGGCGGGCCGGGAATCATCCTCGCTGATGAGCCAACATCGGCGCTCGACGGTCGCAATGCACGCGCCTTCCTTGATCTGCTCATGGCGGAGCTTGAGACGGCGGGGGCCGCACTCCTGATGGTCTCCCATGATGAAACCCTCACCGATGCTTTCGATAGGGTGGTCCGGCTCGACGACATCGCCCATGTTTCGGGACGTCCCGGTGGGAGCGCCGCCGCATGAGCCTGTTCCGCCTTGCCCTATTGTCCTTATGGAATCGTCGCCTAACCGCAATTCTCACGATCTTGGGTATCGCGCTTTCCGTGACGCTGTTCCTGTCGGTCGAGAAACTGCGCAACGGCGCGCGGGAAAGCTTTGCCAACACCATCTCCGGCACGGATCTCATCGTCGGGGCGCGGGCGGGCGATGTACAACTCCTGCTGTATTCGGTCTTCCGCATCGGCGATGCGACAAACAACATCACTTGGGAAAGCTATCAAGAAATCGCCGAGCGTGACGAGGTGGACTGGATCGTACCCATATCGCTAGGCGACAGTCACCGGGGCTACCGCGTCGTTGGCACGACCTCCGGCTTCTTCGACCATTACCGCTATCGCCGCGATACCAGTCTGCGCTTCGAGGCGGGCACAACACTCGATGACCTGTTCGATACGGTGGTCGGCGCGGATGTGGCGGCGGCTTTGGGGTATTCGGTCGGCGATAGCATCATCGTCTCCCATGGTACAGGTCGCGGCAGCGGATCGGAGCATGATGACAAGCCCTTCCGCGTCACCGGCATCCTCGCTAAGACCGGCACCCCCGTCGACCGCGCCGTCTATGTCGGGCTAGAGGCGATAGAGGCGATCCATGTCGATTGGCAGGGTGGGGGGCGTGTTGAGGGACTGCGCATCCCCGCCGAGCGCGTCCGTAACATGAATCTGACACCCAAAACCGTCACGGCGGCGCTCGTGGGGCTGAAATCACGCATCACGACTTTCCGGTTCCAGCGGTTTGTTAATGAATACGAGGCGGAGCCGATGACGGCGATCTTACCGGGGGTCGCCTTGTCGAATCTCTGGTCGCTGGTCGGCGTGGCGGAGCGGGCGTTATCCGCCGTGTCTTTGATGGTGATCGTCACAGCACTGCTTGGGGTGGTCACGACACTGCTCGCCTCGCTTGAGGAAAGACGGCGGGAAATGGCCATCCTGCGCGCGAATGGGGCAAGCCCACGCACGATCTCGGTCTTGTTGGCGGCGGAATCGGGGCTAATCGCGCTGGCGGGTGCCATACTTGGGCTGGCATTCCTCTACGTGCTCCTCTTCACGCTGCAACCCGTTCTCGACAGCCGCTTTGGCCTCTATCTAAAAATTGATGCCCCGGACCTGCGCGATTGCGCTATACTCGGTATCATCATACTCGCAGGTATTGCTGCGGGTCTTATTCCGGCCTGGCGGGCCTATCGACGCTCGCTTGCCGATGGCATGTCGATCAGGAGCTAACGATGCGTACACTACTCTTTGCTGCAGCTCTCGGTCTGGCCGCCCCCTATGCCCTTCAGGCCCATGCAGAAGGGTTCGATTTCCAAAAACTATCTGACGCACTCTTCGGCTCGTCGGAAACACCCGGTGCTAAGACCTCGGATGCGCGCGAGATCGAATGGAATGACCTATCGCCGCCGCTTTCGCCCGAGGCGCAGGCCGCCGCCGCCAGACTCAACGCGATGATCGACACCATGAGCGACGAGGAAATCACCGACGCGATGAATCTGATCGACGAGAATGGTAACGAGATCATCGAAGCACTCGACGGTGAGACAATCTCGCTCGAAGGCTACCTCGTCCCTCTCGACTTCGAGGCGACGGAAGCAAAAGCCTTTGTTCTCGTTCCCTATATGGGGGCGTGCATCCACGTTCCGCCACCGCCGCCGAATCAAGTCGTCTTCATCGAATACGAGGAGGGTATGCCGATGGAGATGCTCGAAGAGAACATCTGGAAGCCCTTCCGCGTGACCGGCGCATTGCGTGCCGCACCGGCCAAGACGGAACTCGCGGATGTCGGGTATCAGCTATCCGCCCAAAATATTCAGGTTTCCGATCTCTAAAGCGAATTGCGCAAACATTGATCCATCAAGAACCGGGTTTCACGCGAGTCTTGGCGCGAAACATGGCTCAGGTTTATCGCAAATGGCGATAGACGCGCCGTCAGACGCCATCCGCCATAAAGCTCCCAAGAGTTCGCCGGGATGACGCGATCATCTGTTTATCGAGCTCCGCCGCCATCTCGACTGACATGGTATGCAGCATCTCCTGCCGCTCGATGATGTTCGGGCTGCCCGTAATCCGCAATTCCGACTCGACCCGCGCGCCTGCGCTGCCCCGCTCGGTCCCGTCGCGATCCGTAATCACCAGCCGCACCTGCATCAACCCCGCAATCGCCTCACCTTCGGGCGTCTGGCGCGACACGGCGCTAGCGTCATCAATGATATAGGTTGCCCCTTGCGCCCCACCGACCGCCTCCAACCGCTGTTTCGCCCAGAGCCGCGCGATATCCTCGGCGGGCACCACGAAATCAGCATCAATCGGCACCGTCGCCCCCCCGGCGGGTAGCCGGGGCCGGATCAACAAGCGGATCGTTTCCACCTTCAACGGGATCGGCGCAGTATCGAAAGAAATTGGCGCAATATCGGGATTAAGCCGCACAGTCGGCGCCGCGCACCCCGCAAGCAGGCCGAATCCACCAAGCATCAACAGGCTGTCGCGGCGGGAAATGGTGAGTGTCATCGAAAATCCTTCTCGAAGAAAAGCCGGGCGGTGCCACTAGGATGAGCCGCTCAGGTCGCCCAGCGCAAACTCGAAATGAGAGCCGCAGAATTGACAATCCGCAGAAATATGGCCGTTTTCCGCCATTTCCACCAATGTATCCTCGCCATAGGTAGAAAGCAGTTCGCGTAGGGCCGATGGGTCACAGGTACAGCCAAATTCCACCGCCTGCGGATCATAGACGCGCGGCGCATCCTCGTGAAACAGGCGCAGCAACAGCGTATCGGGCGCAACATGCGGGCCGAGCAATTCATGCGCCTCAACCGTGGCCAGCTTCGTCGCGGCGGTCGTCCAGTCATCCGCCGTTTCGCCCATCGCGGCGATATCCTCAGCGGTCATCATCCCGCCCTCGCCAGAGGGTGCATCCTCGCCGCCCGCCATTAACGGCGATGCCTTGGGAAGATGCTGGATGACGATGCCCCCTGCCCGCCAACCCGGTTCCTTCCCCGGCTCTGACGAAAAAGCCGACGCCACGGCAAAGCGGGTCGCGATCTGCTCGGATTGGGCGAAATACAATTCCATACATTCCGCTAGGCTCGCGCCGGTCAGTGGCGTGATTCCCTGATAAGGTTGGCCCTGCCCTTGGTGGATGGTCACGCCCAACACTCCCTCGCCCAACAGCGCGATCCCTTCGGCGTTCACATCAACGAACGTATCCTTGTCATAGCCCGCATAGGCCCGAATGCGCGCAGGCTCGCCCTCTTCCTTCGGTGCGAAATAATCGGTCGCGATCAACGTGACCGGCCCTTTGCCCCGTGCCTGAATCGAAAAACGGTCGCGTAGCTTCATCGTCTGACCGATCAACACCGTCAGCAGCGTTGCCTCGGCCAATAGGCCAGAAATAGCGGGCGGATAATCATGCTGGCGCAGGATTGCATCAATAGACCCGTCCAGCCGCGCCACACGCCCGCGTACATCGAGCCGGTCGAGTTGAAAGGGAAGGACCGTGTCACTACCAGACACAGTTTCGGAGGGACTTGCATTGCTCATGGGCACTCTCTAACCATCGCGGGCAGTTACGGCCACCCCTTCTATCCAGATGGAACGCAGGGCATGGATGGCCACCCCATCGCGAGGCTTGCCGCCATGATCCGACGCTTTGGACCCGCCCCCGTGGCAGGTCGCCCTTACCGTGACCGACCCGGCGTTTATGCCGTAATTCAATCGGGTCGAGACCTGCTTCTGGCCGAACAAAAAGGCGATCTATTGCTGCCCGGCGGCGGCATCGAGCCGGGGGAAAGCGTGCTTCAGGCGCTTCACCGCGAGATATGGGAAGAAACCGGCTGGCGCGCCCAGCCCATTCGCCGCCTCGGAGCCTTCACCCGCTATGCATGGTTGAACGAAGAACAGCATTGGTGCCGCAAGACCGCGCATATCTACCTATGCCGCGCCGTCCGTCGCCTCGGCCCCCCCGTCGAGCCGGACCACACCCCCATCTTCATGGATGCCCGCCTCGCCATACACACGCTCGACCAAGACGGCGAACGCATCTTCGCCGCGATGGGCACAGGGCAAGCGGTGGGTTCGGTGAGGCTACGGGGGATTTGAGGGCTTGGTCGCAGGGCAACGCGAATTGCTGCTATGTGCCTGAAGCCGTCATTATTGAATGCTAAGTCGGAGTATAGTATTTCTCGATAATGTCAGCAGCCTCGTTCACCCTTCGCGACCCACGGCTAGATCAAGCCGAAGCGCCGTATACGTTCTTTCTACCCGACCCGAGACGGATCAACGCGCTGGATGTAGGTGACAGCGTGAAACTGATTTTTGTACCGACATGCGAGGGAACCAAGTGGAGTGCCGAGCGCATGTGGGTAGAAATTTTAGCGCGCGATGGTGCTCGATACCAAGGGTCTCTGGACAACTCACCAGAAGACATTCCCGGCTTGTCCTCGGGCGATCCGGTCGAGTTTGAGAGCTGGCATATTATTGACGCTGACTTTTCCGACAAGGACAAGAATCGGCAACATTCCTATCCTCGGCGCGAGTATTGGGATCGATGCATTGTTGATCGCTGCGTTCTGGATGACGACGTGCTGGTCGACTATGTTTACCGTGAAGGCGCTGAACCAACTGAAGATGACGACAAGTATTC
>CALFVD010000140.1 GCA_937928005.1 uncultured Neomegalonema sp.
TCCCCAAACCGCCCCAGCCCGATCACCGACATCGCTCCCTCCATCCATATAAAGACAGGCACAAGGAGAATCAGGATGAAACCCCGGTTTCAATACAAAACCAGATGTGTGCATGTAGTAGGACCCGATCCGGGGCAGCGCCTGAAAAGGTCGGCAATTACCTCCGCTGGCATGAGTCGCCAGTCAGGGCGATTGGTATGAGTATTCGATTTGACCTCGCCCGCGCTTGGAAACCAACTTCTTGACCAACAAGAATGCTGGATTTCGGGGTTCGGGCGGATGGCGAATTTCGACTCAACTTTTCGGGCAAAGCTCTCGTAGATGTGGGCGTTGAGCGGAGTAGTTTCAAGGGAGGAGCTGAAGCTCACGTTGAGTCATCCATGCGCTCATGATTTAACATTATTACTCATTCTGTTAAATTGGCCCTGCACAGAGCACGGGAAGACCGTTCACGCAGATCGTAGCTCCTCAGCCAAAGCGTGAACGCTAATGGCTTCCAGCTCCTTGGAAACCGGATAGCGATCTTCGCCCGCATGAACGACGAACCGGCGTGCGGGCTTGAGGTCTTCACAGGCTTGATGAAACCCGCGCGTTACCTTTGCGGATAACGACCGTTTCACCTCAATCGCCCAGATCGCGCCGTCGCCATGCTCGATGATCAGATCGATCTCCGCGCCTGCCGCTGTGCGATAGTAAAATGCTGAAGATCGCCACGGTTTCATAGCGATCAGGGTTTCCAGCACAAAGCCTTCCCAGCTTCCACCGACGACGGGATGACCAGAAAGCTGTTCGAAATCCTCAAGGCCAAGCATGGCGTGCACGAGGCCGCTATCACGCACATAGAGCTTGGGCGCTTTGACCAGCCGCTTGCCGACATTGGCATGATAGGGCGGCAAGCGACGCACCAACAGCAAATCCGCCAGAAGATCGATATAACGGGTCACAGACTGGGTGCTAATTTCCAGAGCGCGCCCCAGTTCAGAAGCGTTCAACGGAGCACCTTGCCGATGCGCAAGCATCGTCCAGAGCCGCTCCATAGTTGTCGCCGGAATGCGGGGACCGAACATTGGCACGTCGCGTTCCAGATAGGTGCGGATGAAATCCTTGCGCAGATTAAAGCTCTCCGCATCGTTTGCGGCAAGATAGCTGTCTGGGAATCCGCCGCGCAACCAAAGCCGCTCCCGGTCTGCGCGCGCCGTACCGATTTCAGGTACGGTCAAGGGAGTCATATCGATATAGGCGATGCGTCCGGCCAACGTCTCCCCGGATTGACGGAGAAGGTCGATGGATGCGGAACCGAGGATGAGAAACCGCCCCTTGCCTTTTCCTTTTCGGCGGCCCTTGTCGATCACGCCGCGCAGGGTTGCGAATAATTCCGGCACACGGTGGATTTCATCAAGGATGACAAGGTGATCCTCGACACCTTCAAAAAAAAGCACCGGGCTTTCCAAGCGCGCCCGATCATCCTGATCTTCCAGATCGAGATACAGCGCGTCTCTCTTTTCGCCAATCTCAAGGGCAAGGGTTGTTTTACCCACCTGACGCGGCCCAATGAGTGCAGCAACGGCCTGACGGTCGAGCGCAGCTTGAACATCGGATGTGACGAGACGTGGTATCATATTTATGCAAATTATCCAAACTGTGGAAAGATTGCAAGGATACGCAACAACTCATCCACAGATTTCAATTGGCAGAAAAATCCCACAACGGAACAAAAAAGCCCCTCCACGGCTTTGAAATGGACTCGCCCAAGCGGCAACGGAGCGCAGACGGTTCGCCGATCTCCCGACGCATCTCCCCGATCTTTCGATATTCGAAAGAGAACAAGGTAGTAATGTAGACTCGATCCCAGGCCGTCCCGAAGACGCTCTCATCTTCGCCCTTGACGTAGCGCACGGTGTCACGCTTGCCTTGCGGGCCATGATACTGGGCAATCTTCATCAGCCCTAGCGGTGGATGCTTGTTCTTGTAGCCCGGCTCGATCAGCAGGATATTACGATTAGCCATGGGCGACGAGCCTCGGTTTTTGGCGAAATTCGCGAATGCAGGCGGCCGCGTGCGTTGCCCCTGCCTGACCCCCGAAGCCCTGAAGCGGGCCCTGGCTCGTCCAGTCGAAATCGAGGGCGAAATCCGAAAGGGCCTCGGAGAAATGTGCGGCCGAGAGCGCTGCCCGACCCCTTTCCCTGTAGATATCCGCCGCCGTTTCCATCAAGGCATAGACACCGACGCCCTTGGTGAGGACATGCGACCGCGGGTCGGCCCACTGCTTTGGCAAGACCAGCGCCACCGCACGCCAGAAATTCTCGACCGTTGCGGCGGCTTCGGCCAGCGTATGCTCTTCAAGAATACCGGATCGGGTCAGAAACTTTCGGACAGCTTTCTGCATCGTTGCCAAGGATGCCCGGCGTTTCAGCCCGGATGTGTTCTTCCCCCCCAGATCGATACGACGGTACCATGGTGATGTTGTCTCGTTGATCAACTGGAGAACGATGAAAAGTTCGGGCCTCAAGCCTGCGGCATCTTTCGCCAACGTAGCTTCATGGAACTGTATCAGGCTCCCCGACAACCCTTTCGCTTTTGAGTTAATAGTATTGAATAGTTCGAGTTCTTCATGCTCAGAAAGTCCGACATAGGCCATGAATGGAAGCTCGATATTGAGATCCGAAAGGTGTCCGAGGCGGTGCTGGCAATCGACTTGCGAAAGAGCCTTCCCAACCCGCGGGACGTATAAGCCAGCCTGCCCATTCTCGTCTTCTCGAAGGCTCCACTCCTGGCTTCGGGAAGGGCGCAAATTGAAAACAAGTGGAGTACTGGTGCCATCAGAATGCTGGATATAACGGCGAAAATCTAGCGAATGTCGGACGTTGAAACGGCGCTGGTACCCGAGGCCGGTTGTTTCGTTCAAAACGTCCGCGAAGCTGGCATTATAAAGATTCTGAACACGATGCGAAGCCCATGATAACCGTGCGTGCTCCCGAAAAGCCTCTTGTGCAAGGCAGCTCCAGTAAGTTGCTGGACAACACGTGAGAGTGCATTCAAAAAACCTCAAATCTGCATTCTTCAAATGCAGATTACATATTTTGGCGCGACGATCCAGGCCGAATGTGTTCTATCCAGGGTCATTCAAAGAAAGCTCCTGTGACTGCGCTGATGGCTGATTGTCGGTCTTCGCGATAATTTTCGCGGGCTTCCGGGATGGGTATGCCGGTATTTCGGATCATGGTGATTGCGAGATTGCGCAATGCGGCGAGGGGTCTTGCGCCGCCGCGGACCCGGCACCTGTCCTCGTTGAAGGTCACGTCCCGGACGTGGTGGAGGCGGTTCTCGATGGCCCAGTGGGCGCGTGCGAGGTCCAGCAAGCGTTCTGGCCCGACCTCTTCGGGCGGCAGGCTGGTGATGAGATAGACGGTCTCGACGCTCTTGCGCCCCCGGCTCTCGCGCGTGCGCTCCAGCTTGGCGATCTGCGCCAGCCCCGGCCATTCGAGATAGGGGACCGCCTCGGTGGACACTTTGAGGCGGCGGGTTTCGACGCGGCCATGGCCGGTGTCGACGGTTTCGGCCTCATGCAGATCGGGCGGCGGGTCGGCAGAGGGGGGAATCGTCGCCGAAGGCGGCCTCGATATCACGCCTGAGTGCCGGCTGGTTGCCCTTGACCGTGAAGAGATATAGCGATTTGCGATAAACCTGAGCCATATTTCACGCCAAGAGCCACGCGAAATATGGCGCTTGATGATTCAGGATAATCACAATTCGCTTTAATGCCCGCCCGCATCGCGGATGTCCTGACAGATGCGCCGCTGGGCGAAGATGGCATCGCCGGTGATGACCGCGCCTTCCAGCGGCAGGCTCTTGAGCAGCGTCACGGCGGCGGTGATCTCGTTGGCGTCCGGCTCCACCGTCAGGTCGCCGATCACGGCACCAAGATCAACGGCGAAGGCAGACAGCACGTGCAGCGCCTTCTCCTCGTCGCGTTTCGAGCCGCACAGCGTCTTGCCATCAATGGCCACATGGCCCGCATCCGCCTCGCCGAGCGCGTAGCGGCCCAGCGTCGCCGACAGCGCATCGCCATCAAGAGCGGCGAAGAAATAGTGATACGTCGCGTGGCATGGTGCCTTGCCGCTCTCGATCCCGAAGGCCAGCAACGCCTCCGGCGTCAGTCGTCGGCCCCAGCGGAAGATCGCCCGCAAATCGTTCGCACCCGCCAAAATCGCCGCCAGCGATATCCCCAGAACCGAGCGTAAGGAATATTGCCGTCCCTTGCGACCCCGCCGGTCCGGAACCTCACCCAGCGTTTCCCACAATGTCCGTCCATCCATGAGCACCGCCTCCTCAACGGCGGCGACGAGTAGAATCCATCAATGGCGGCAAGTCCCTGCGGTTCTTTGAATCACCCTGTGTTCTATCAAGACGTTGTTTCCGATTCACGCTTTGTCCTTAGATGTGCAACAGCCTATGCGAGTGGGGTCTTTCCCAGAGATTCTCACTCAATCTTTGGCTGCAGAAATGCCGCAAGAACAAGCGAACTTAAAAAGAACAAAAGCGATAATTTTGAAATGAAACTACGCTTAAATACAATGGATTACAGATTGCACGGAGTGTTGAGGTCGCTGTGGGTTTGCTCAACCTTGAGCACTCAACTGAACCACTACCGGCTGATGCCGGTAGGTTCACGTTTGGAATGCAGTTCCAGATACTGAAGTATGATGTCATCGGTCACGTTGCCCGAGGTTGTCGAAAAGTACCCACGCGCCCAAAACCTGCGTCCCCAGTAGCGCT
>CALFVD010000141.1 GCA_937928005.1 uncultured Neomegalonema sp.
GGCGAAGGGCGGATGAAAGCCCCCGGATTGCGCACCAGTGTATCCATCCGCGTCTTATCGCCGAGGATTGATCCGCCCGTCACCGTTGAGGATGGGTCCACGGCCAATACGGCCAGCCGATGTCCGCGCGCGATGATCTGATTGCCGAACGCCTCGATAAAGGTGGATTTACCGACCCCCGGCGTCCCTGATAGACCAATCCGCAACCCTTCGCACCGAGGAAGACTGTCGAGCAATGCGCGCGCGTCATCGCGATGATCGGCCCGCGATGATTCGATCAAAGTGACTGCGCGCGAGAGTGCGCGTCGTTGACCCGCTAATAGATCGTCGCGCAGCTTGTTGAGAATGGGAGAGAGACTCGTCATTGCACAGCCGTAAACCGTCTTTAACCTTTGGTACAGTATCGTGGCGTATCCGTGGGATATCGCGTATCGAACGACAACCATTTTCGGCAGCATGGTCGCAGGAGAAATTCGGGATGATGAGAGGTTTTGCGCTCGCAATAGCGGCGACTTTCACCGTAGCGAACTTTGCACTCACTGCCCCTTCAGCGAAAGCTGCTGGGACGGATGTGGACGTAGATTATGATTTTTATGTCGGCGGCTTTCGTATCGCTGAGGTGAGTCTAAAGGCGAGCGCCGACGCGACGGGCTATCAAGCGACCTCACAGGTTACGACGCGCGGTGTGCTTGAAGTCTTGCTGCGTGGGCGTTCCATATCCAAGGCGGTTGGTAAGCGAGGGGCGTTTGGAAGGCTCGAACCGGAAGGTTTTGCAACGCGCTATTCATCACGAACGGGTGAGCAGAAACTTCGGATCGGTTATGAAGATGCGACACCGACGCGGGTGACGTTTGAACCACTGGCCGAGGATACGGACCAACACGCGAAAGCCCGTGATCAACGCGGCTCGCTCGACCCGCTTTCTGCGGCTGTGGCGGCGTTGCTACCTGCGGAATCGGCGGAGCTATGCAATCGCACAATCCCGATTTTCGATGGGAAACGCCGCTTTGATATTATTTTTATTGCGCCTGACCCGTCACGTTTCGACGAGAGCGCCCCGCCGCCCAAATGGGAAGGGAAATTGACCCGCTGTTTGGGCGTCTACGAACGCATTTCAGGGTTTGGGCCAGATGCTTTGGAAAGCGAGAAATATTTCCCGTTCGATATTTGGTTCGAGGATAGCGGTAACGGCGTTTTCCGTGCCGTCCGGCTTGCGGGCAGCACGAAGCTGGGTTTTGCTATCGGAAATCTACGCCGCGAATAGGCTATTCCGCCGCCGTCGAGAGCCAAGGCATCGTACTGGCGCGCTGCTTTTCATAGGTGCTGATCGCGCCCTCTTTCTCCATCGTCAGACCAATATCGTCGAGACCGTTCAGCAGGCAATGCTTCTTGAACGGATCAACGTCGAAGGAGATAGTGCCGCCATCGGGGCCGGTGATCGTCTGAGCTTCCAGATCGACGGTTAAGCGGGCATTCGCCCCGCGTTCCGCATCCTCCATCAGCTTGTCGACCTCTTCCTGGGGCAGAACGATGGGCAGAATGCCGTTCTTGAAGCAGTTATTGTAGAAGATATCCGCGAAACTCGGCGCAATCACACAGCGGATGCCAAAATCGAGTAACGCCCAAGGGGCATGTTCGCGCGACGAGCCGCACCCAAAATTATCGCCCGCAACAATGACCTGCGCATCGCGATAGGCGGGTTGGTTCAGCACGAAATCCGCCTTTTCGGAGCCATCATCCTCGTAGCGCATTTCCGAAAATAGCGCGACGCCTAGGCCAGTACGCTGAATCGTCTTTAGATACTGCTTGGGGATAATCATGTCGGTATCGACATTGATAAGCGGTAGCGGCGCGGCAATGCCGTCGAGTTTGGTAAAGCTGTCCATTGAAAAGCCCTTCGCTGAATTTTTGCCTTTCAACCATGACCCATCGGCGCATGCAAGCGGCTCACTTGTGGCATGCCATGAATTGCGACATGCCGTGAATAAAGTGAGCATCTGTATGGGGACGATGCGTCATACCGGGTCAGGGCATGCCAGTGTTTCGTGGGTGCGGGTAGGGTATTGCGGGGTAAGTGCTTCGATGACGACGAATTTGCAATCTGTCGTACCGTCGCCGAAATGATAGCGAACCCGCATGGCACCATTGCGTGTTTCTGCATCATAGTCGATCTGGAACTCTGCATAGCGACCATCGAGTGTCGCGCCGACGATGAATGTTGGAATACGGCGTTCTCTATCCAAGACCAAATCCAGTTCCTTATCGCGCGCCGCCCAGTCGTGGCCCCATCTCGCTTTGGTGGGGTTGTGGTAATGGCCGGTGATCATGGCAACGACGTTGTAGGGTAGGAGAGCCTTGAACAATTTCTCCTTGCTTCCGCGCGACCACCAACGGCTGCTTTGACAAAGGTCTACCCTTGGTGTGACGCAGTAATGTTGGACGATAACCACGGGCTTGCCGATATTGCCTGATTTTTCGCCCCGATAGGTCTCCAGATCGGCTTTGATGAAATCGAAGGACGCATCCGAGCTACCATAAAGGCCCGCTTGGTAGAAGCGTACATCGCCCCAGTCCCAAGCATATGTCGAGCCGGAGGACGTATAGTTTGCGTCAGTCGTTCGTGAACGAGTCGCCACATCTTCCGCTATATCGAGTGGACAGACACAATAGCCGGAATGGCCCAACCCTATGCAGCAATTTCCATCAATCACATCGTGATTACCCAGCCCGTCGAAATAGCGGGTGCTGTATCCAGAAATTGCGGCTTGATAGGCCTCGAATTCGTCCAAGCGCGAGTTTTGCGTCAAATCACCAGCAATGACGACACCTTTATAAACGCCGTCTTTGTCCAGCAGCGAATTCAACTTCGCCATCGTCGCATCGACCTTTACGCGCTTGTCTGTGCGTTTGGTGCTGGCATCGGGATTATTTTCGTATTGAGGGTCTCCGGTTGCAAGGAAACGTATTGTGGTTTCCGCAGCTTTCGCAGGATGTGGCAGGATCGAGAATACAGCGATAATGGCGCAAAGGGTAAAAACGAACAGACGACATGAACTCATAACGAGATGCTCCATAGGGCGAAAAAAAGCCAATTCGATCTGCTTTTGATTGCATTAAATTAACCATGCTGCAAGCAAAGCGCGATTTTGCGTGATAGGGTGAGCAAGGCTGTCTAGTTCAGGGTTGGTTGATTTCCGCTGCCAAACCTTCTACGCGGGCGCAACACAGCGTAAGGGACGGCCATGACCATTCATCTGCACCACGGCGATTTGCCCGATGGGCTAGACCTCGGCCCAACGGTGGCCATTGACACCGAAACGATGGGCCTGATCCCGCATCGTGATCGTCTTTGCGTCATTCAGCTTTCGGCGGGCGACGGCGATGCGCATCTGGTGAAATACGAGCCGGGGGTGCCTAAATCGCCCAATATCGTGAAAATTCTCACGGACCCTAAGGTGCTCAAGCTATTTCATTTCGGGCGGTTTGATATCGCCGTCATGGCGCGCGCCTTCGGCGTGACGACTGGCCCGGTCTATTGCACCAAAATCGCATCGAAACTCGTGCGTACATATACCGACCGCCATGGGCTAAAGGAACTGTGCCGCGAGTTGATCGGGGTAGAGCTTTCAAAGCAGCAGCAAAGCTCAGACTGGGGCGCGCCAACCCTCAGCGCCGACCAGCAAGCCTATGCGGCCAGTGATGTGCTTTACCTGCACAAGCTCAAGAACGAACTAGATATCCGCTTACAGCGTGAAGGACGGGCGGATTTAGCTGAAGCGTGCTTCCGCTTTTTGCCGAACCGAGCGATTCTCGATCTGGTGGGGTGGCCCGAAACCGATATTTTCTCTCACTAAACCGATGGGGGCATCAGGAAAATCCGCAATAGTAATCGCTCGTGATGTCATCCGTATTGAGGCGGATGCGCTCAATGCGCTTGCAAGTGGTCTTGATGAACGATTCGAGGCTGCCGTCGATCTATTGGCGAAAGCGAAGGGCAGGGTGATCGTCTCCGGCATGGGGAAAAGCGGCCATGTCGGGCGCAAGATCGCCGCCACACTGGCCAGCACCGGCACCCCCGCACAATTCGTTCATCCGGCGGAGGCAAGTCACGGCGACCTTGGTATGGTGACGCGCGATGATGTGGCGCTTGTTCTGTCGAATTCAGGTGAGACGCCAGAACTATCAGACATGATCGCCCATACGAAGCGTAACGGTATTCCGCTTATCGGCATCGCCTCGAAGCCGGATAGCACGCTAATGCGGGCCGCCGATATTGGCCTACCATTACCAAAGGCACCCGAAGCCTGCCCAATGGGTCTTGCCCCAACGACTTCGACCACCGCTACGCTTGCTTTGGGTGATGCGATTGCGGTCGCCCTGATTGACCGGCGCGATTTTCAGCCACAGAATTTTCGGATGCTCCATCCCGGCGGTTCGCTTGGCTCGCGCCTTCTGACGGTAGGTCAACGGATGCATAAGGATGATGACCTGCCCCTCGTCATTGGCGAAACACCGATGCTGGATGCAATGTTGGTCATTTCGGGCAAATCTTTCGGCATCGCTGGCGTGGTCGATGATAAGGGTGCGCTGATTGGTGTCATCTCTGATGGTGACTTACGCCGTAATGTGGCCCATCTTTCGGAGAGAACTGCCCTCGACATCATGTCGGATGGCCCAAAGACAATTGGTCCTTCCGCGCTATTAGGGGAGGCGCTCGATACCATGAACCACCATTCGATTACTGCGCTCTTCGTGCTGGACGATACGCAAGGGGCTTCCGCTGCGCCGATAGGCTTGATCCATATCCATGATTGCCTGCGGGCCGGTCTTTCCTGATGACGGATACGCAGGACGCTCCGCGACGGGTAAAAAGGTCGCGGCGCACTTTATGGCTCGCGATTGCCTTTGGGATTGTCGCCTGCCTACCCTTTGCGTTCGTCTTTACGCATACTGGCACGAATAAAATCGATCCGCTTGTATTGACCGATGCTGATCAAAAATCACTTAAAGACGGGCTGAGAATGCTATCCCCCAGCTTTTCGGGCCGCACGGAAGATGGCGAACCTTATAAGGTCCGCGCAAAATGGGCGCTGCCGAATGGGCCAAAACCGAGTCGTATTACCTTGGACCAAATAACTGCGACGATAACGATGAAGGATGGTCGCGAAGCGATCCTAACGTCACAAAAAGGTGTGTTCTTCCCATTGCGAGAACGCTTGCGTTTGACCGAAGGCGTATTTGCACGAACCTCTGACGGATATACGGTGGAAACTATTGCCGCGCTGGTTAATGTAAAAGACAAGACATTACAGACGGATGGCGAAATCATTGCGCGCGGCCCACGCGGCACGATCCGGGCTGACAGCTTTGAGGCTATGGACGCGGCGTCTCGAATCGTTATTTTTCGAGGAAATGTGCGCGTAATGTTTGTTCCAGAGACTATCTCACCCTAAGCTTATGTTGATCAGAACCCTTAATTGAGTAGGACCGTTCCTATGCAACGTTTCGCCCGCCACGCTCTCCTCGCGGTTGCCCTGCCGGTCCTTGTTTCAAGCGGTATGGCGCTGGCGCAGACGCCGGGCGCGCTGGGCGGCTTTAAGGTGGATGCGTCCCTGCCTATCGAAATTTCCGCCGACGCGCTTGAGGTTCGGCAAGAGCAACAGACCGCTGTTTTTACCGGCTCGGTTGATGCCCGACAGGGCGAAGTGCGGATGCAGGCTGATCAACTTGTCGTCACTTACGATCAAGATTCGGATGGCGGCGGGCAGGGAGCCGCTGCCGCTGGCGCAATCCGTAGGGTACGCGCCGAAGGCTCCGTCTTTGTTTCGAGTGCTGAAGGTGCGGCAGAAGGCAACTGGGCCGATTATGACGTTGCATCCGGCAGTATCACGATGGGCGATAGCGTGACCCTGACCCAAGGCGCGGAGAATGTACTGGCGGGTGGTACGCTACGCATTGATCTCAATACCGGTTTTGCCCGCCTCGACGCGGGTAGCGTCAAGGCGGATGGAACGCGCGACCGTGTACAGGGCGTTTTCTTTCCGCCCAAGAATAATTGATCCACAACATGCCCCGAATAACGGGTTCACCCCATATAAAGGCACTACCGCCTATGATCTGGTCTGACCGATGAGGTCCGGCACGGATGAACCGCGCGTCGGGCAACGGGGAAAACCCGACCTGCGATTGGCCTCAAACAAGGCCGGACTCGTGGTGGACCGCATCGGCAAGAGCTATCGGCGGCGTCCCGTCGTGCGCGGCGTCTCTTTGACGGTGCGACGCGGTGAGGTCGTTGGATTGCTTGGACCGAATGGTGCGGGGAAGACGACATGTTTTTATATGATCACGGGGCTGATTCCGGCGGATTACGGCATGATTTCGCTGGATGGCGAGGATGTGACGACGCTGCCGATGCACCGACGGGCGCGCCTCGGCGTAGGGTATTTGCCGCAAGAAGCGTCGATCTTTCGCGGGCTGACGGTCGAGCAAAACATCAATGCGGTGCTGGAGCTGGTCGAGCCGACCCGTGCGAAGCGTCAGCACCAGCTCGACGCATTACTGGCCGAGTTCTCGATCACGCATCTACGCCGCACGCCCGCATTGGCGTTGTCTGGCGGCGAGCGGCGACGGGTGGAGATCGCCCGTGCGCTGGCCACAGATCCAGATTTCATTCTTCTCGACGAGCCGTTCGCAGGTGTAGATCCGATTGCGGTTGGCGATATCCGGGGTTTGGTGTCGCATTTACGCGACCGGGGGATTGGGGTCTTGATTACCGACCACAACGTGCGCGAAACTCTGAACATCATCGACCGCGCTTACATCCTGCACGATGGGCAGGTACTGAAACAGGGTACGCCCCAGGATATTATTGGAGACGAGGCGGTGCGGCGCGTGTATTTGGGGGACGGTTTCCGTCTTTGACTGGGTTAATTTTTAGAGGGAGGGTCTGATCTATGTCGATGGGAATAGGCCTTCAGATTCGCCAATCTCAGTCTTTGGTGATGACCCCGCAATTGCAGCAGGCGATCAAGCTGCTGCAGATGTCCAATCTCGACCTCACCGATTATGTGGCGCAAGAAATCGAGCGTAATCCGCTGCTTGAGGCCGTGTCCGCTGTGCCAGAGGAACGCCGCGATGGCGGCGAGGCGAGCGATACGACCGCTCAGGATACGCCCCCTGCCGCGACCGACCTTTCCACGCAACTGCGCGAGGAGAATATGGGCCGGGCGGAGGAGACTTTCGATACCGGCCTCGAAAACGTCTATGCTGATCAATCCCGTGCCGAGGCGCAGGCGGATGGTGCCGCCGCCGCAGCAGAGGCCGCTGGGCCGGGTGGTGATGAAGGATCGAACTGGTCTTCTGTTGGCAAAGGCAGTGGAGGCGGATTCGATTCGCCTGAATATGACCTCGAAGCGATGGTTGCCGCCGACATGTCGCTGCGCGAGCATCTTCTCGACCAGATCGGCATGAGCTGCGCGTCGCACCGTATCCGCGCCATTGCCGCGTATCTCGTCGAATACGTCGATGAAGCTGGGTATCTCAAAGCAGATGAGGAAACGATTGCCGAGCGTCTGGGCGCAAAACCCAAGGATATCGAGGATGGTCTGGCGCTGGTGCATGGTTGTGACCCTGCGGGGGTTGGTGCGCGTTCGCTTGCGGAATGTTTGCGGTTTCAACTTCTCGACAAAAACCGGCTTGATCCAGCCATTGGTGCTCTGATCGACAATCTCGACCTGCTCGCCAAGGGCAAGGTGCAGAAGCTAATGAAACTCTGCAATGTTGGCCAAGAAGACATGCGCGAAATGATTGAGGAGATTCGCGCCCTTGATCCAAAACCGGGCACGCGATTCTATTCAGAAATCGCGCAGACCATGGTGCCCGATGTTTTCGTGCGTCGTAATGCGATGGGCGGATGGAACATTGAGCTTAACACCGACACATTGCCGAGAGTTCTGGTCAACGAACGTTACGCTGCGGAGGTCGCCAAGGATGGTGGCGAGGTCAAAGCCTATCTCAGCGAATGCCTGCAAAGCGCGAATTGGCTTGCCAAAAGCCTCGATCAGCGCGCACGCACGATCCTGCGCGTATCTAGCGAGATTGTACGCCAGCAGGACGGCTTCTTTGAATACGGCATATCGGAATTGCGGCCCCTGAACCTCAAGACCGTTGCCGACGCCATCGATATGCACGAATCAACCGTGAGTCGCGTCACATCCAACAAATATATTTCGACGACTCGCGGCGTCTTTGAGCTGAAGTTCTTCTTTACTGCGGCCATTGGTGCCATTGATGGAGGGGAGTCATATTCAGCCGAAAGCGTGCGACATAAGATCAAAAAAATGATCGAAGAAGAGTCCACGGATGCCGTTTTGTCCGATGACCGGATCGTCTCAATTTTGCGGGAGCAAGGTGTTGACATCGCACGTAGAACGGTCGCGAAATACCGCGAATCCATGGATATTCCTTCCTCAGTACAACGCCGCCGCCGCAAGGCCGAAGCCGCGCTCTGAAACATTCTGACATTGACTTTTTGGATGTTTGGAGTGTAGGTTGAACAACCGGAGAACACCGGAATTCTGAAATCGTAAGGCCTTGATAAAAAATGCAAATTGAAATCAATGGAAAGCAAATCGATATCGGCGATGCCCTACGGACGCATGTCACTGATGAGCTTTCTGGTTCGATGGATAAGTATGCAGAGCGGCCCGTCGATGCGGCTGTAACCTTCACCCGTGATGGGCATGAATATAAATGCGAATGCTCGACCCATCTGAGCACGGGCATGAAGGCTCAGGCCAGTGGTAAAGCCAACGAGATCTATGCGGCTTTCGATATTGCCAATGAGCGGCTTGCAAAACAATTGCGTCGTTATAAGCGCCGTTTGAAAAATCACCACAAAGCGCGGCAAGCGCCCTTTGAGCGTATGGCTGCTGCATCATTCGTGATCGAATCCGATGCCCCTGAGATTGAAGATGCATCTGAATCTCTACAACCCGTTATCATTGCCGAGTCCAAAACGACGATTCCAGTTCTGAGCGTCGGTGAAGCGGTGCTTCAGATGGAAATTGGCGAAGAACCGCTATTGATGTTCCGCAATGAACGAAATAACGAAATCAGCGTTGTGTATCGTCGGGAAGACGGCAATGTCGGATGGATCGATCCATCGGCGGCAACCGCATAAACCTGAACACGTTTGCTAGGACACGGATGGCGTCGGTCCCCGGACCGATTTCTTGATGGATTGGAATCGCATGTCACTCGATAATTTCCTCGCGGCAGATGCCGTTATCGGCGGCCTAAAGGCCACGAGCAAAAAGCATCTGTTGCAGGAGCTTGCCGCCCATGCGGCGAAGCTCTGTTCGTTGGATGAGCGGGCGGTATTCGATGCGCTGCTTGAACGTGAGCGGCTCGGTGCCACCAGTGTCGGCAATGGTGTTGCGATTCCCCACGCGCGGCTTGCTAATATTGATACAGTGAACGGTATATTTGCACGTCTCACAACCCCGATTGATTACGATGCCGCTGATGAGGAACCCGTCGATCTGGTGTTTCTGCTTCTTGCCCCGGAAAGCGCAAACGCAGATCACCTGCGTGCGCTGGCAAAAATATCGCGCTTGCTCAAGCGTCCTGAAGTTCGCGCTAATTTGCGGGGAGCCGATGGCGAGGAAGCGATCTACTCCATGCTGATTGAGGATCATCGCCGAGCGGCGTGATCTTTATGCGAGTGAATCCGCGCTCATATCGGCGTTAGAGATAGCATCGAGACGCTGACGCGCACGAGATTCCACGGCATCAAGTTCTTCCAATGCATCATCGATATCCTGCTGCTGCGCGAGCAACGCTTGTCGCCGCACGTTGATGCGTTCGATCAGCTTATCAATCTGTTTCGCTTCGCCGGATGGTTTGTCGAACAGGTCAAGAATATCACGAATTTCATCAAGCGTGAGTCCAAGCCTTTTGCCCCTGAGGATAAGGCGAAGGCGCGTGCGATCACGAGGGCGATACAGCCGCTTTCTTCCGCGCCGCACCGGGTTGAGCAATGCCCGATCCTCATAAAAACGCAGGGTTCGGGTCGTAACCCCGAACTCCTCCGTGAGGTCTGTAATCAGGAAGAAACTTTCTTTCGCCATAAGGTCACAGACTTCCCATGTTTGACGTTAAAGTCAATCACCACGAAATTTTTTTGAAAATTGAAGTGGTTGACGCATTGACTTTCGTATTTTCATCCCGTGTTAATGCTCCCAGACGGCACAATTAAAAGAGGCCGCATGGGAGGATTAATCGTGACGATTGGCTCAAGCCTGCCGGACGACCTGAACTCGTTTCCAAAACTGATCGAGCGCAACGCTCGAAAATTCGGAGCGCGTCCAGCCTATCGCGAAAAAGAATTCGGGATCTGGCAAAGCTGGACATGGGCCGAGGCCCATGCCGAAATTCAGGCCATTGCTCGCGGTTTCATTGATATGGGCCTAAAGGCAGGGGATCATGTCGCCATCGTCGGGCGTAATCGTCCCTATTTTTACTGGTCGATGCTAGCCGTTCAATATGCTGGCGCGGTGCCCGTACCCGTCTATCAAGATTCGGTCGCTGATGAGATTGCCTATGTCCTCGACCATTGCGGCGGACGTTTTGCCATCGTGCAGGATCAGGAACAGGTCGATAAGCTGACCGAGGTGCGTGAGCGCCTGCCCTCGCTAGAGAAGATGATCTATGTCGATCCGCGCGGCTTGCGTAAATATGATCATTCGGCTCTCATCTCACTCGAAGACGTCCGCAAAATCGGTCACGAGAAGAAGGCTGAATTGCAAGCCGAGTTAGATGCGCGTGTTGCGGCATCGCGCGACGAAGATACGTGCATTATCCTCTACACGTCCGGCACGACGGGGCGCCCGAAGGGCGTGGTGATGTCAAATCGCAATGTGCTTGTGACGGCGAAAAACTCCTGCGAATTCGATGGTTTGACCGAGAAGGAGGACGTGCTCGCCTATCTGCCGATGGCATGGGTCGGGGATTACGTCTTCTCGATGGCACAGGCATGTTGGGCGGGTTTCTGCGTTAATTGCCCGGAAAGCGCCGAAACGATGCATGCCGACCTCAAGGAAATCGGCCCAACCTATTTCTTCGCTCCGCCTCGGTTTTTCGAGGGTTTGTTGACCACTGTGATGATCCGCATGGAGGATGCGAGCAAGGTCAAACAACGCCTGTTCCACAAATATATCGAGCACGCCAAGCGCGTTGGCCCGGCTTTGCTGGACGGCAAGAAAGTCAGCGCGGGCGACCGCCTGAAATACAATATCGGTAAATTGCTGGTCTATGGCCCGCTGCTCAACGCCACGGGTCTGAGCAAAGTGCGCGTCGGCTATACGGCGGGCGAGGCGATTGGGCCGGAAATCTTTGAATTCTACCGCTCTCTCGGCATCAATCTAAAGCAACTCTACGGTCAGACCGAAGCCTGCATCTATATCACGCAACAACCCGATGGTGAGGTCAGCGCCGATACGGTTGGCGTCGCCAGCCCGGATGTCGAAATCCGCATCGCCGATAGTGGCGAGGTTTTCTACCGCTCCCCTGGCACATTTCAGGAGTATTACAAAAACCCTGAATCCACCGCCGAAACCAAGGATGCCGAAGGCTGGGTCGCGACTGGTGATGCTGGGTTCATCGAGCCGGATAGCGGCCATTTGCGCATCATCGACCGCGCGAAAGATGTCGGCAAGCTGACGAGCGGGGCGATGTTTGCGCCCAAGTACGTCGAGAACAAGCTGAAATTCTATCCGAATATTCTGGAGGCTGTGGTCTTCGGCAACGCGCGCGACCGCTGCACCGCTTTCATCAATATCGATCTGACGGCTGTGGGTAACTGGGCCGAGCGCAACAATATCGGCTATGCTTCCTATCAGGAACTAGCGGGCAATTCTCAGGTTTATGCCACCATTCAGGAGCATGTGGAGGAGGTGAATCGATCCATCGCCGAAGACCCTCTGCTCTCGGATTGCCAGATTCACCGTTTCCTCATCCTGCATAAAGAACTCGACGCCGATGATGGCGAGATTACACGCACGGGCAAGGTGCGCCGCCGGATCATCGAGGAGAAATACGGCGTACTCATCGATGCGCTCTATGATGGCGCCGACAATGTCTTCATCAGCACCGAAGTCACCTACGAGGATGGTCGCAAGGGCGCAATCGAAGCCACGCTCGAAATTCGTGACGCGGCAGTGGCGGTGCCTCAGGCACAGAAGGTGGCGGCGGAATGAATGCTATAGCTCCCGAAGCCTACACCACCGAAGATGGTCGCAAGATTGGTGGGGTGGTGATGGAGATGAAGAACATCACCCTGCGCTTTGGCGGCGTGACCGCGATCAAGGATATCTCCTTCGACATCCGCGAAGGCGAGGTGCGGGCGATTATCGGGCCGAACGGGGCAGGCAAGTCGTCGATGCTTAACGTCATCAACGGGTTCTATCACCCGCAGGAAGGCGAGGTCTGGTTCCGGGGCGAGAAGCGCGGGCCAATGAAGCCTTATGAAATCGCGCGGCAAGGCATCGCCCGTACCTTTCAGAATATCGCGCTGTTCAAAGGCATGTCGACGCTCGACAACATCATGACGGGTCGCCTGACGAAGATGAAATCGGGGATCCTATCCCAAGCCATCTGGAAAGGCCCAGCCGAGCGCGAAGAGATCGAGCAACGGGAAAAGGCCGAACGGATCATCGATTTTCTCGAAATCCAGAGCATCCGCAAAGCCCCGGTTGGCAGCCTTCCCTATGGTCTGCAAAAGCGCGTGGAGCTAGGGCGTGCGCTGGTGGCCGAGCCTGAACTGCTGCTGCTCGACGAGCCTATGGCGGGTATGAATGTCGAGGAGAAAGAGGATATGAGCCGCTTTATCCTCGATGTGAACGACGAATTCGGCACCACCATCGCCCTGATTGAGCATGACATGGGTGTGGTCATGGATATCTCGGACCGCGTGGTCGTCATGGATTACGGCGCGAAGATCGGCGACGGCACGCCGGACGAAGTGCGCTCGAACCAAAAAGTGATCGATGCGTATCTGGGGGTCGCCCATGATTGATGTTTTGACCGTGGAGGCCGCCCATGCCCGCTGAATTCTGGTACGGTGTCGAAGTCCTGCTCAATGGGCTTATGGCCGGGGTGATGTATTCGCTCGTGGCGCTTGGTTTTGTATTGATCTTCAAAGCGTCCGGCATCTTTAACTATGCGCAGGGCGTCATGGCGCTGTTCGCGGCGCAAACGCTGGTGGGTATCCAGACGGGGCTGATCCCGTTCTCGCATCTCATCAACGCGATGCTGGGTACGAAAATACATCATTTCGGATGGAACGTGCCGACCTTCATCGCGATCCTGATAACCATCGGAATCATGGTGCTTTTCGCGATTATCGTGGAGAAACTGATCCTCAAGCACCTCGTGAATCAGGAACCGATCATCCTGTTCATGGCGACCATCGGGCTGGCCTATTTCCTCGAAGGATTTGGCGACTTGATGTGGGGTGCAGAGATTAAGAAGCTCGATGTCGGCATCCCGCAGGGCGGCAACGTCTGGGTGGAGGAGAGTACGGCGTTTCTCGGCGGGGAGGATTTCTACGGATTCTACCTCGATACGCTCGATATCTACGCGACGGTGATTGCGGCCATTCTCGTGACGTCGCTGATTCTGTTCTCGCAATACACCAAGACCGGGCGGGCGCTGCGCGCGGTGGCGGACGACCATCAGGCGGCGCTGTCGGTCGGCATCAGCCTGCGCACGATCTGGGTGATCGTGTGGTCCATCGCCGGTTTCGTGGCGCTGGTCGCGGGGGTGATGTGGGGCGCGAAATCCGGGGTGCAGTTCTCGTTGTCGCTCATCGCGCTCAAGGCATTGCCCGTGCTGATGCTCGGCGGGTTCACCTCGATCCCCGGCGCTATCATCGGCGGCCTTATTATCGGTGTGGGCGAAAAGCTGTTCGAGTTCCTGATTGGCGCGCCTTTCCTCGGCGGTGCCACGGAGAACTGGTTCGCCTACATGCTGGCGCTCATCTTCCTCATCTTCAGGCCGCAGGGCCTGTTCGGTGAGAAGATCATCGAGAGGGTGTGAGGGTGCAGATAGAAGCCGACATCTCGCAAGACCTTCGGTCATACGGAACGCCGTGGCAGAAAACGCAGCGGGGGTTGCAAGTAGTTCTGGGGTTCGCAGGGGCAATGACCGCGTTCGTGACGCTGTTAATCGTCTTCGGGATGGTGGCGTTCGGTATCTCCTCCAATCCAAGTACTACCATCGCAAGTATAGGCGGCGGTATCGCGCTTGCTGTTCCTGTCACGATCGGCCTGTCTGCGACGGTTCTTTCAATGATGGGGCGTCCCATGAAGACATGGCATAGGGGCATTAGTGTCCTTGCCGGTCTTCTCTTCCTGACAACGGGCGCATACGGATTAATTGTCGATACGGCTGACTGGATGATCTCCATATGGCCTGCGATTTTCGGCTTCTGCATTATCGGGTCCGTGTTGGTTCCCGCTCGGAAGGATAGCTGATGCTCTACCGCGAAGTCGGTGATTTCAAGACGACCTACCGCTCGGATGGGCAGACCTTCCCGATCGCGTTCGACCGTTGGCGCTATTACATCGTGCTGCTGGTGGCGTTCTGCGTCGTGCCGTTCATCATCAACGATTACTGGACGAACGCCGTCCTATTGCCGTTCCTGATCTATGCCATCGCGGCGATTGGGCTGAATATCCTGACGGGATATTGCGGACAGGTCAGCCTCGGCACGGGCGGTTTCATGGCCGTGGGGGCGTATTCCTGCTACAAGCTGATGACCGGGTTCCCGGACCTGAACATCCTATTCTGCGTGCTGCTGTCTGGTCTGATCACCGCCCTTGTCGGGATGCTGTTCGGATTACCGTCGCTACGCATCAAGGGGTTCTATCTCGCGGTGGCCACGCTGGCGGCGCAGTTCTTCCTTGTCTGGTTGTTCAACAAGGTGGCGTGGTTCTACAACTACTCGGCCTCGGGGCAGATCAACGCGCCGGAACGCACACTGCTGGGGTACAAGATCACCGGGGCAGAGACTTCCGCGCCAGTGACATACCTGTTCTGCCTCGTCCTCGTCGTCTTCCTCGCCATCATCGCGCGCAACCTGACACGCGGGCACTTGGGGCGCAGTTGGATGGCGATCCGTGACATGGATATCGCCGCCGAGATTATCGGTGTGAACCCACTCAAGGCGAAGCTAACCGCCTTCGGCATCTCGTCCTTCTATATCGGGGTTGCGGGCGCGCTACTCTTTGCCGTCTATCTCGGTGCGGTCGAGGTGGGCGAGGTGTTCGGTATTCAGAAATCGTTCCTCGTTCTCTTTATGGTGATCATTGGCGGCCTCGGCTCAATCTTCGGATCGTTTGCGGGGGCGGCGTTCATGGTGTTGCTACCGGTTCTACTCAAGAACGTGCTGGTGGGTAGTCTTGGCTGGCCGACCGATATCGCGACCCACCTCGAATTCGCCATCGTTGGCCTGCTTATCGTCGTGTTCCTGATCTTGGAACCACATGGGCTGGCGCAGTTATGGCGCATCATTAAGGAGAAGCTACGGCTCTGGCCCTTCCCCCATTAGGAAGTGCCGGGCCGAAAATTTGCCTAGAAGACCAATAAGATAAGAAAATCCAACAGGGAGGAAAGACCTATGAAACTCAAGACCCTTACCGCGATGGCGCTGGTCGCCGCAATGGGCACGACACCGGCATTCGCCGACCTCGTATTCCCATCACTCAGCTATCGGACCGGCCCCTATGCCGCAAACGGCATCCCCTTCGCCGATGGCTACGAAGACTATTTCAAGCTGATCAACGCCCGTGATGGCGGCATTGGCGGCGAGGCAGTCAAGGTTATCGAATGTGAAACCGGTTATAACACCGAAAAAGGCGTGGAATGCTACGAGTCCACGAAAGGCGAGGGCGCATTGGTCTATCAGCCGCTCTCGACCGGCATCACCTATCAGTTGATCCCGAAATCCGCCGCTGACGGCATCCCATTGCACACGATGGGCTATGGCCGTACCTCTGCCGCTAACGGTAAAATCTTCAACACGGTGTTCAACTATCCGGCGAATTACTGGAATGGTGCATCGGCGGTGGTCAATCACCTGCTGGCGGAAAATGACGGTGATATCAAGGGCAAGACCCTCGCGCTGGTCTACCACAACTCCGCCTATGGTAAGGAGCCGATCCGCACACTTGAGGAGCTGTCGAAAAAGCACGGCTTCAAGCTAGACCTGCTGCCCGTCGACCACCCCGGTCAGGAACAAAAATCCCAGTGGCTTCAAATTCGTCGTACCAAGCCGGATTACGTAACGATGTGGGGCTGGGGCGTAATGAACGCGACCGCCATTCAGGAAGCGGCGAACATCCGCTATCCAATGGAAAACTTCATCGGCGTGTGGTGGTCTGGTTCCGAAAACGACGTGAAGCCGGTCGGCGCAAAGGCTGATGGCTATAAGGCGCTGAACTTCCACGGGGTTGGCGACGATTTCCCAATTTACGACGACTTGGAAAAGCATGTCTATTCAAAGGGCAATGCGACCGGCGCGGGCGATCAAAAAGGCACAGTCCTCTATAATCGTGGTATGTACGCGGCGATGCTGGCCGTTGAGGCCGTAAAAAAGGCGCAGGAAATCCACGGCGTAGCCGATATCACGCCGCAACAAATGCGCGATGGTATGGAGGCGCTGGAGATCACCGAAGCGACGATGAAGGAACTCGGCCTGCCAAACTTCGGCCCATCCTTCAAGGTGTCCTGCGAAAATCACGGTGGCCCCGGTCTCGCATCGGTTAACCAATGGGACGCAAAAGCCGGGAAGTGGAACCAGATCAGCGACTATTCCGAAACGGATATGGACGTGATCGGTGGGCTGATCGACGAAGATTCCAGCGCGTATGCAAAAGAAAACAGCGTCGCAATGCGCGATTGCGCATCATCGTCGATGGTGGCCAAGATGTCTCGGGAAGAGATCGCGGCTGAACTGAAGGCGATTAATGCCCGTATTCAAGAGTTGATGAAGGCTGCTGAAGCCCTCTGATTGAATACCGCCCTGACCCATCCGGGTCGGGGCATTTCTTGGAGTGAGAACGATCATGCTCGATACCGCACCGACGAATTCAGCCGACATCATCACCCATCCGGTGCTGGAAATCGCCAATATCGAGGTGATCTATAACCACGTTATCCTCGTGTTGAAGGGGGTTAGCCTTTCGGTGCCAAAGGGCGGCATTACCGCGCTGCTTGGCGGTAACGGGGCTGGCAAGACGACGACGCTCAAGGCGATATCGAACTTGCTACACTCTGAACGCGGCGAGGTGACAAAGGGATCAATCCGGTATCACGGTGAAAGCACCGCCAATCTGATGCCCGCCGATCTGGTAAAGAAAGGCGTCATTCAGGTGATGGAGGGCCGCCATTGCTTTGAGCATCTGACCATCGAAGAAAACCTGATGACCGGGGCGTATACGCGCCGTGATGGCCGTACCAAGGTCAGCGATGATCTGGAAATGGTCTACACTTATTTCCCCCGCCTCAAAGAACGCCGCAAGTCGCAGGCGGGCTATACGTCTGGTGGCGAACAGCAGATGTGCGCGATTGGGCGGGCGTTGATGAGCAGGCCCGAAACGGTATTGCTCGATGAACCGTCGATGGGCTTGGCCCCACAGCTTGTGGAAGAGATCTTCGGGATCGTGAAGGATTTGAACGAGCGGGAGGGCGTGACGTTCCTACTCGCGGAGCAAAATACGAATGTCGCCCTGCGGTTTGCCCATTACGGGTATATTCTGGAATCAGGGCGTGTGGTTATGGATGGCCCCGCCGCCGAACTGCGCGAAAACCCGGATGTGAAGGAATTCTATCTTGGCATGTCGGATGAGGGGCGCAAATCCTATCGTAACGTACGATCCTATCGCCGCCGGAAGCGTTGGTTAGGCTAGGAAACCTTGCCGTCCTTCGGCAACGTCCAGCCCTCGCTTCGCAAATTGTACGGCTAATGGGCCGAGCGATGCGGCGTCGCCGGATGCTGCATTACCTGCCTTAGCCCTGTCGGCGATGCCCACGAATATAACCGCAAAGCGAAAGAGTGCGAAGGCGACGTGGAACCGCGAAAGCGGCGCAGTGGGTAAGGCGTTGGCCATATACCGCTCGACGAAGCTGGCTTCGCTCGGAATGCCAAGCGCGGCATGATCCAATCCCATCAAGCCAGAATATTCGTCTGGCATCGTGTGCCATGGCATACAGCAGAAGCCCAAATCGGCCAGTGGATGCCCTAATGTCGAGAGCTCCCAATCGAGCACGGCGATGACGCGCGGCTCGGTTGGATGGATCATCAAATTACCGAGGCGAAAATCTCCATGGGCGATGGAAACCGCGCCGTCATCCGCTGGTATATGCCTGTGTAACCAGTCGATGAGGCTATCGAGTGCGGGGATGGGGTTACTGTCTGACGTCTCCCATTGCCCCGACCAGCGCGCAAGCTGGCGTTCAAAATATCCACCGGGGCGCCCATAATCGCCCAAACCTACCGCATCGGGCCGCACCTCATGCAGCCGCGCCAATGTCTCGGCCATGGATAGATAGATCGCCTCGCGCTCCATAGGCGATAGACCGGGGAGGGCGCAGTCGGAGAAGATCCGCCCCTCCAGCCGTTCCATCAGGTAGAAGGGTGCGCCCAAGGGAGCATCATCATTATGGAGCAGAATTGGGCGTGGTACGGGCACATTGGTTTGTTGCAATGCGCCGAGGATGCGAAATTCACGGTCGATGGCATGGGCACCGCGCAAGGTCACGCCGTTTGGCTTCTTGCGCAACACCATACGCACGCCACCATGCGTGATGAAATATGTCGGGTTTGACTGCCCCCCGGCGATACGCTCTAGCGACAAGTCACCATTGCCAAAGGTATCATCGAGGAATGCCTGTAACGCCGTGATCTCGAAATCAACCATCGACGGGCCATGCGAAAAAGCCATCGCCCGATGCGGCAAGTTCGCGGTTCAAGACCATCTTATGAACCTCGTCCGCCCCGTCCACCAACCGTGCCTGTCGTGCGTAGCGGTATATCCATTCGAGGGGGGTGTCTTTTGAATACCCCCGCGCGCCATTGATCTGGATCGCCGTATCGGCGGCACGGTGCAGCAGATTGGCGACGTGGATTTTTGCCATCGACACTTCCTTGCGCGCATAGCCGCCTTGGTCAATTTCCCACGCGGCCTTCATGGTCAAAAGTCGCCCTGTTTCGATATCCGCCGCCAGCCCGCCGAGCATCATCTGAATGCTCTCGCGGTCGATCAAGCGGATGCCGAAGCCTTCGCGTTCTTCGGCATAGGCGCGGGCGATTTCAACGCAGCGGCGGGCAAGGCCAAGCCATCGCATACAATGGGTTAGCCGAGCGGGTCCAAGGCGTGTCTGAGTTAGTTTCAGGCCACGCCCCTCGCCAATTAGCACGTTCTCAGCCGGGATTTCCAAACCGTCGAATTCCAACTCACAATGGCCACCATGCTCCTCCGGCCCCATGATGCCGATGCGGCGAAGAATGCGCCAGCCGGGTTGATCTGCATGGAACAGGAAAGCGGTCAAGCCACTACGCGGGTCGTCGGAAGTCTTGGCGACGATGATGAAATGCTTCGCCTCCGCCGCGCCGGTAATGTACCATTTTCGCCCATGAATGACATAGCGGTCCCCTTGCCGCGTCGCACTCGTGCGGATCATGGAGGGGTCGGAGCCACCACCGGGCGCAGGTTCGGTCATGGCAAAAGCGGAGCGTACCGCACCATTGATGATTGGCTGCATCCACCAATCCTGCTGCTCCGGTGTCCCGATTTGCGCCATCACGGAAATGTTTCCGTCGTCGGGGGCGGCGCAATTGATGCAGACGGGGCCGAATATCGAACGGTTCGCTTCTTCATAAAGGACGGCGCGTGCGGTCATCGATAGTCCCATGCCGCCGCGATCTACTGGTGCCTGAGGTGCCCAAATCCCAAGGGTTTTGGCCTTCGCGCGCATCGCCTCCAATTGATCAGGGGCGATATTCTCATGGGCATCATAGGTGCTCGGGTCCGCCTCC
>CALFVD010000142.1 GCA_937928005.1 uncultured Neomegalonema sp.
CGTTCGCCTCACGACCCGCATTACGCGCAGATGGTTCTTGAGAACTATCAGCGCCTCACCGACCAGCAGAAAGACCTGCTGCGCAAAGCCGGACAGGCCCCGCGCTTCATTACAGTGTCGGAGGCCAACGCATCCTCGCCAAGCTGGCCGGTCAGGGCGAGACGCAGGGTGTTCGCGCGTCCTCGGGTCAGGTCACGCTCGTTCCGGGTGGCGCGGTAGCTGGGGCACATGGCCCCACCGGAGAGTTTGCGACATGCGCCGTTATTGTTGCACATTTCCGCCGCCCCGGTCAGGCCACCGGGCCATGCGCTCCAGTTGAAGGCGGTGCCGGGGGTCTGGCGTGTGTAGCCGGGGGGAGTGCGAAAGAGAGTGCGGTCATCCATTTTCGGGGCGCGCACGATCTTGCCGGGATTGAGGATGCCGTTAGGGTCGAAGCGGTCTTTGACAACCTCGAACGCGCGTACGATGCGAGGGCCGAACATGCGCTCGTGAAATTCGGAGCGCACAATGCCGTCGCCATGCTCGCCGGAATGCGACCCCTTGTATTCAGCGACGATATCAAAGGCTTCCTCGGCGATTGCGCGGAGCTGGCGTGCACCTAGTTCTTCCTTGAGATTGAGAACGGGGCGAACATGGAGCAGGCCGACCGATGCATGGGCATACCAAGTGCCATCAGTGCCATGCTTGCGGAATACATCTGTCAGGCGTTCAGTGAATGCGGCCAGATCGGGCAATGCCACGGCACAATCTTCAACGAAGGAGACGGGCTTTCCTTCGGTACGCATCGACATCATTATATTGAGACCTTGGGTGCGGACGCCCCAGATGCGAGCCTGAAAAGCAGGGTCTTCAGCCTCGACCACGCCACCGATGCGCGGCCCGTTCCATGCAAAACCTAGCTCACCCATCAGGTCGCCAAGTTGGGTAAGGCGGCGGCGGTTCTCGTGCGCATCGTCTTCTGCGAACTCCACCAGCAACAAGGCGGCGGGGTCGCCGCGCACGAATTCATCCACGATGGGACGGAACTGGGGAATATCGCGACCAAGGGCGATCATATTATGATCAACCAATTCGACGGCGACGGGGCCGAGTGGCACGATATGCTGGGCGGCATCCATCGCGTCGTGGAAGGTGGGAAAGTGGCATACGCCCAAAGTCTTGCGGGCCAACGTCGGCGACAATCGGATGCGGATATCCTTGGTGATGGCCAGCGTCCCCTCGGAACCAACGAGGAGATGCGCCATATTATTGGTCTGGCCGGGTACGAGTGCGTCGATATTATAGCCGCCAACGCGCCGCTGGACCGATGGGAAACGCGCGGCAATCTCATCGGCTTCGCGCGCGCCCAAAGCCAGCATGTCGCTGTCGAGCGGGGCATTAGTGGCGGAACTGAAGGCGCGCAAGGTGCCGTCTGCCATCATCGCGTTCAAGGCCAGCGTGTTATCGCGCATCGTGCCGTAGCGTAGGGAGCGCGAGCCACAGGAATTGTTGGCCGCCATGCCGCCGATTGTGGCGCGGCTGGCGGTTGAGACATCGACGGGGAACCACAGGCCATCGGCTTTTGCGCGGGCATTAAACTGGTCGAGCACAATGCCGGGTTCGACGGTTGCCTCACCGGCACCCGGATCGTAATCGGTGATGCGATTCAGGTGTTTAGAAAAATCGATGACAATCGCATCGTTGATCGTCTGGCCTGCTTGGGATGTGCCACCACCGCGCGGGAGGACGGGGATGCCCTGCTCACGGGCAAAATCAAGCGTTGCTTCCACATCTTCCCAGCGTTTTGGCACAATTACGGCGCGGGGTATGATCTGGTAGATTGAGGCATCGGTGGCGTAGCGGCCCCGGTCAAAGGCATGGGTCAGCACATCGCCTTCGATCCGAGCGGTAAGCCGGGTAAAATCGGGGTGGTCTGTAACAGGAATTACAGGCGAGGTAGCCATGGGAAGCTTCCGAAAGATTGTTGCAGACTTCTGGTTTGAGGCGTTCGCAGGCTTTTGTCAAAATCCCATCGGGGAGGATTGTATTTCCATTCATCAATCAAGAATTGCTCAGCCCGCTTTTTTCTTAAAGCGAATTGCGATTATCCTGCATCACCAAGCGTCATGTTTCGCGCAACTCTTGGCGCGAAACATGGCTCAGGCTTATCGCAAATGACTATGGCATAGCCAGCACGTGACATTCGTTGCGCGATTCCGTAAACACAAAACGGGCAAAACCGAGCAGAAAGGCGGCCAACGATGCCGCAGGGGAATCCGAAAAACGATCCCAGACATGCGGGCGGCGCGGTGCGTCGAATCGTATCTCGTCTGGGCGATGGGTGGAAAGCACAGGTGACGCGGCGGGTTGCGGCGCGCGGGGCTGTGCCGGACAGTTTTTCGTTCAAGCCAGATAGTCTAAGCGTTGGCTCGCCGGATGTGGCGGCGGCGTTGCTGCGCGGGCAGTTTGCATTAGCGGGCAGTTCAGCGCGCATAGAGCGGGGCGATCCATGGAAGACCGATCCACCAAGCGCGGCATGGGCCGAGGCGCTGCACGGGTTTGGCTGGCTAGAGCATTTTCGCGCCTCTGATGGTGACGCGGCGCGCAAGGCAGCGCGGCGCGTGACCGATGCTTGGCTCGGCCAGCATGCGAAGGCGGGTGGATTGGCGTGGCGACCCGCTGTGACCGGCGACCGGGCGGTGGCTTGGTGTCGGAGCGCCGATCTATTGGTTGAGAATGCGGAGCCAGTCTATCGCAGTGATTTGTTCCGTTCACTGGCCGCGCAGGCGCGATATCTACGCAAGACCGCCGCGAGCGAGCGGTTGCCGCTTGACCGGCTGCGCGCATCGCTGGGTATGGCCTATGTTGGATTATGTGTGTCCGGCGAGGGCGAATTGCTCAGTCCCGGCGTCAAGAATGTGATCACGGCAGCCAAGGTATGCCTTGCCGATGATGGCGGGCCGGTGAGCCGTAACCCATCGGACCTACTGAAAGTGATGCAGGCGTTGGTGCAGTTGCGCGAGGATGTGAAAGATTCAGGCGAGGGTGCGCTGGCCGGGACGCTAACTCCATTGATCGAGCGCGGGATTCCGGTGTTACGGATGTTGCGCGCAGGGGCGGGTGGTCTGGCGCTATTCCATGGTGGGCGTGAGGAAGACGAGGAGCGCGTTAACCTCGTACTGGTTGAATCGGGTGATACGCGGCCCCCGCCAGAGCGGATTGCGAATAGCGGATATCTGCGCCTTTCCGCCGGTGGAATTGCGGCAATTATAGATGCGGGCGCACCGCCTGAAGGCGCACATGCGCGGGTTGGCCATGCCGCGCCGCTGGCCATGAGCTTTTCGTCGGGTGGACAGCGAATTATCGTGAATGTTGGGTCCGGCGCGCATCTTGGGCCAGAGTGGGAAGGGCCATGCCGTGCATCAGCGGCGCATTCAACCCTTACGGTGGCCGAGCGGTCGCCCTGTGAATTTGACGGGCGCGTGGGGATGCCGTATCGCCGCTTGGGCCGTTGCGCCCGGATTGTTGATAGTCAGAGTCAGCGTGACGAGAGCGGCATTTGGGCGCTGGCCGCGCATGACGGTTATGCGGCGCGGCATGGATTGATCCATTATCGCCGCCTATTTCTCGATGCCGATGGCGTGGACTTCAGGGGCGAGGATACGCTGACACTGGCCAAGAACGGCGCGCAGACTCTAGAACGATCAAGGGCAAAGCGCAAAAGCCCGGACGGCCCACATTTCGCGATCCGGTTCCACCTGCACCCTGATGTCACCGTTAGTATTGGCGACCAAAAAGCCCAGATCACGCTACCCAATGGTGAGACGTGGCAGATGATGCAATTAGGCGGCAAAATGCAGGTTGAAGACAGTGTCTATATCCCCGCCGCCGCCGCACCCTTGCCGACAAAACAGATCGTGATCGAAAGCTCGTTGCGCGATACCGAAGGGCAAGTGCGTTGGGCGTTGAAACGCTTAAGCGGGCGGGTGATCGAACCTGAAATTTATGAAACCGAAGGACCGGAAGACGCATGACCAGACAACCCGTTCGCCGCGCTTTGCTATCGGTTTCCGACAAAACGGGATTGGTCGAGTTTGCCCGCGCTCTGCATGAGCGCGCTATCGAGATCGTCTCGACGGGGGGAACGGCCCGCGCCATCGCCGAGGCGGGCGTGCCTGTGCGCGATGTGGCCGAATTAACCGGCTACCCAGAGATGATGGACGGGCGGGTCAAGACGTTGCACCCAGCGGTTCACGGGGGCTTGCTGGCCCTGCGCGACGTGCCGAGCCATGCGGAGGCAATGGATGCGCATGGGATTTGGGGTATCGATCTGCTGGTTGTGACGCTCTACCCCTTCGAGGCGACGGTAGCCAAGGGCGGGGATTTCGCAGAATGTGTTGAAAATATCGATATCGGCGGACCAGCGATGATCCGCGCAGGGGCGAAGAACTGGCAGCATACGGCGGTGCTGGTTGATGCGGATGGGTATGATGCGGCGCTGACGTCTATTGATGCGGGCGGCTTCGATGCGAGCGAGCGGCGGGTACTGGCGGCGCAGGCTTACGCTCGTACGGCGGCCTATGACGCGGCGATTTCCAATTGGTATGCGGGGCAGGTGGGCGACGAGACGCCCCGGCGGGTGGCTGTTGCCGGAACACTGGCGCAATCACTGCGTTATGGCGAAAACCCGCATCAGGGCGCGGCGTTCTACACGAATGGTGATGCGCGGCCCGGTGTGGCGACGGCCACGCTCATTCAAGGAAAATCCCTGAGTTATAATAACATCAACGATGCGGATGCAGCGTTTGAGCTGGTTTCGGAGTTCGTGCCAGAGACGGCTGTGACCTGTGCGATCATCAAGCACGCAAACCCGTGCGGCGTGGCCACGCACGGGTCGCTGGTCGATGCGTATCGGGCGGCGTATCGGACGGATACGACCTCGGCGTTCGGCGGGATCGTGGCGTTGAATGTGTCACTGGATGGGGAGACGGCGGAGGAAATCGCGAAGATTTTTACCGAAGTCGTCATCGCGCCTGATGCTGATGCCGATGCCCGCGCCGTCTTCGCCGCGAAGAAGAATTTGCGCCTTATGCTGACAGGCGGTTTGGCTGATCCGGTGGCAGCGGGGCGGACGGTCAGGCCGGTTGCGGGCGGGATGCTGGTGCAGGACCGGGATGCCGGGCGTGTGGATCTTGCCGATTTACGCTGCGTCACCAAACGCCAGCCGAGCGAGGCGGAACTGGCCGACCTGATCTTTGCGTGGCGCGTAGCCAAGCATGTGAAATCAAACGCGATTGTCTACGCTAAAAACGGCGCGACGGTTGGGATTGGTGCTGGACAGATGAGTCGGGTGGATTCAACCCGTATTGCCGCGCGTAAGGCCGGGGATATAGCCGAGGCCGAAGGTTTGCCGGAATCACCGGCGCGCGGGTCGGTTGTTGCATCTGATGCGTTTTTCCCGTTTGCGGATGGCTTGTTAACCGCCGCCGAAGCGGGGGCCACGGCGGTGATCCAGCCCGGCGGATCGATGCGTGACGATGAGGTTATTGCCGCCGCCGATGATGCGGGTCTTGCTATGGTCGTCACCGGAATGCGGCATTTCCGGCATTGAGCCGCCGTCAGGCTGCGTCTTCCTTCGGGTAGATGGCACCATAGGTTTCGGCCATTGTATCGCGCAGGGCGGCGAGGCTGGTGGCATCTGGGCCGTCGTTTTCCGCTGTTAGGGCGAGGGTGGCGAGCCGGACCATGCCTAAGGAACGGGACGCGCCCTTTACGCCATGGGCGGTCATACGCCAGTCTTCAGTATTACCATCACGAAGAGCTGTCTCAAGTTGTGAAATGTAGAGCGAGCCTTGTTCAAAGAACAGGGTAAACAGTTCTTCTTGTAGATCAGCATTACTCATCGTGTTCTGGTCAAGGATATCGCGATCCAGCAGCGGTTCGTGTGAATTGGTCATCTTCTCCCCCGTATTGGGGAAGTTTAGGTGATGCCGGTTGATGCCAAATTAGTGACTATGTACGTTTCAAGCTCTTATAAGGCTGAGTTGCGTGACATCTGTTGTTTTGGCCAGAAAACAAGCGGCGCAGCTTGCCAGATAGAAGTTCCACAGCCGCCGGAATCGTTCGTCGAAGCCCAAGGAGGCTATGTCATCCCAACGTTCGTTGAAGACGACTGACCAGCGTCGCAACGTTTCGGAATAACTGTCCCCGAACTCAATGGAATCGCACCAGACCATCCCCGCGCGTTCTATTTGCTGGCGTAGGGCCGCGCGCGAAGGCAACATCCCGCCGGGAAAGATATGTTTTTGCACGAAATCCACGTTGCGGCGGTAATTCTCGAACAGATTATCGGCGATGGTGATGATTTGTAGATTGGCTGTGCCACCGGGTTTCAGGCGATTGCGTAGGGTATCGAAATAGACGGGCCAGTATTTTTCGCCCACTGCTTCAAACATTTCGATACTGGCGATGTGGTCGAATTCGCCCTCCATTGCGCGATAGTCACGCAATTCCAACGTTACGCGCTCGGCCAGCCCCGCCTCAAAGATGCGGCGTTGCGCATAATCGAGTTGGGCGGGGGATATAGTGATCCCGTTGATCTTCGCGCCGCGCTCGCGCGCTGCGAACTCCGCAAAACCGCCCCAACCACAGCCAACTTCCAGCACCGTATCGTCAGGCTTGACCCGCAAAGCATCGCAAAGTGCGCCGTATTTGTTGTCCTGTCCTATCTCCAACGATTGCCCCGGTTGAGTGAAGAGGGCGGAGGAATAGGTCATCGATCCGTCGAGCCACGTCTCGTAGAAGGCATTGCCAAGGTCGTAATGCGCCATGATATTGCGCTTCGATCCGTTGCGAGAGTTGCGACGCAGCAAGTGGCGCGCACGCTCGATCAGCCGTGCCAATATAGACATGGAAAGGTTTCTCGCCATTTCTTCGTTGTTCAGAAGCGAGACATCAAGCACAGCATGGAGATCGGGCGTGGACCACCAGCCATCGACATAGGCTTCGGCAAAGCCGATATCCGCACCATCCTTGACCGTTCGCCCCCAGACGCGATTGTCATGCACAATGATAACGCCATGCGGCCCCGGTTCAGCCCCTTCGGCCCTGAACCAGCGGCCATCGGGTAGTTGCACATCGATACGACCTCGGACGATGCAATTGACCGTCTCGAACACGGTTCCGAACCAACGGGGCAGGTTTTTAACCCCGGTCAGGTCGGTGATCGGAGAAACAGGTGCGTTCATGCGGTGATCCTTGGTAAGTGCCATTTCGGTACTGTTTAGCACTATTTGTATCCTGATATGGTGGCGTCAAGCTAGATTGACACTCTGTTAGGATTCGTTGGCATAGCGCCCTTTGTTTCCGGGGTGGCGGAAAAACTTCGCGCCTTTTAAGCGTAGGCGCAGGGCTTCCCAGTAGATGCCTATAATGACTTTAAACGTCATTAGTGGCATGGCGGCACTGGCACGCAGAATAGTGCGGTCGGTAAGGGGCACCCGTTCGCCATTCTCCGACGCAATCATGGTCAACCCGTTTGCACCGTCTAGGCGGATGCGCATGGCTAGTGTCTCGGAAGGGGTGTCTAGCGTGAAGGTGTATCGCTGCTTTGCCGAGATGAAGGGCGAGACGTAAAAATCCTTGGCTGTGCTGTGATGATGGGGCGCGATATCCGTAAGCGGAAAGACATAGTGGCTCATATCGGTGTCGGTGTTACGAACCTCATAGATCGCCGCCATCGGCTTACCCTGTGTATCGAAGCCGACATACATCGATAGGGGATTGAAGGCATAGCCGAGCATTCGGGGGAATGTGTAGAGCATGATGGTCGCGGGGCGCGCAATGTCGTGGCTTGCGAGCAGCGCGTCTGCCCATGGGCGTAAGGGCGAGCCGTCGCGCGGGCCATGGTCGCGATCATGGATGGCGAGTAGATTGAATCGGTTATGGGAGAGCCAGCGGGAATGCGCGTCGCCGAGCCTGTCGATATCAAGCCACACGCGAAAGACGCGGTACGCAAAGCGGTGTGTGCGTTGTCCATCTGGCATTTTGCGCAAGTGCATCACGCGCGCATGGTAGAGTGCGGGCTGCATTATGCGGCCTCTCGCTCCATGCGGATCGGTACGCCGCCATCCTTTGCCCATTCAGGCGTAATACCGAGCGCAGCGGCAACGCGAACCGCCGAGCGCAAGCCGTCTTCGTGAAAGCCATAGCCGAGCCATGCGCCCGTGTACCAGATGCCGCCGCGACCCTGTATGCGGTCGAAATTACGTTGAGCCTCGAACGCAGCGCGGTCGAAAAAGGGGTGCGCGTATTCGTGTTCTGAGAAGATGGTTCCAGCCGCCGGATCGCGGGCGGGGTTGAGGGTGACGAAGAGGGGTTTTTCGTTATCGATATTTTGGAGGCGGTTCATCCAATATGTCAGGCTCGCGCTCTGGTCCGCATCGCCGCCCACGCGCGTGTTCCAGCTCGACCATGTCTTGCGAATGCGAGGCATCATGGTTTCATCGCGGTGGAGTACGGCGCGGTTAGGCGTGAAGCGGATTGCCGATAGTAGCGCGCGGGTGTCGTCATCGGCATCTGGACGCAAGGCCAGTGCTTCGTCGGAATGAGTGGCCATGACCACCTGATCAAAGCTGATATGCTCGCCATTCGCCAGCGCGACGGTCGCGCCATCCGGCCCGGTCGTGACCGCTGATACGGGTGTATTGCGGCGCACATGATCGCCAAGGATCGCGGACGCCTTTTCGACATAAGAACGTGAGCCGCCCGTGACCGTGCGCCATTGCACGGCGTCGCCTAAGCCCGCAAAAAGATCGTGGTTTTCGTAGAAGGCAAAGAGATTGCGGGCTGGAAATGCGGCGATATCCGCGCTGCGCGTAGACCAGATCGCCCCGGCCATCGGGTAGAGATAGAGGCGGCGAAACGCCTCGCCATAGCCCCGCGCGTCGAGCCAATCGGATATCGCCTCATCATGGGCTTGGTCCGATGCCAGCGCCGCTTGGGCCTCGCGATTGAAGCGCAGGACAGAGCGCATGGCCGTGACGAAAGAGGGACGTAAGATATTGCGCCGCTGGGCGAAAATCTTATCCAGATTATCCGCTGCCCATTCGATGCGCCCCCCATCGACGGTGAAACTGAGCGACATATCGGACCATTCGGTTTGCACACCGTAATGCGCGAAAAAAGCGGTCAGATTCGGATAGGTCTTCTCGTTATAGACGATGAATCCAGTGTCGACACGCAAGGGCACCGGACCAGTCGTGGTCGGATAATCGATCTCTACCGTATTCGCATGGCCGCCCAGCCGGTCATCTTTCTCAAACAAGGTGATGTCGTGATGCGGGGCGAGGGCGAGGGCGGTTCCGATGCCGGAGATGCCGGAGCCGATGATGGCGATGCGCTGACGGGTCAAGGGTGAGGTCTTTCTGTCGGATTTTACGAGAGTGCTAAAGGCGGAATCAGGCTATCGAAAGGCGATTCACGCGCGCATTGCCTTATACGCCGCCAGCGCCCGCTCGCGCCCTTCTTTCAGGCCGATAAGGGGGGCGGGGCGCTTGTCTTTTGGGGTCATTTTCCATGATTGGGGGATTGCCGCGAAGAAGTTTTGCGCGTCCTTCGATTTTGCATCCAACCAGCGCGAGACATAGCGGTTTTGGGGGTCGAATTTCTCGACCTGCGTTTCGGGGTTGAAAATGCGGAAAAACGGGGTGGCGTCTGGCCCGGACCCGGCAACCCATTGCCAGCCCATCGCATTAGAGGCGGGATCCCAATCAATCAGGCATTCGCGGAACCACGCTTCACCGACACGCCAATCGGTCATCAGGTGTTTGGTCAGGAAGCTGGCCGTCAGCATCCGCATCCGATTATGCATGATGCCAGTGGCGTAGAGCTCGCGCATGGCGGCATCGACGCCGGGAACGCCCGTTTGTCCCCGACGCCAGCGTTCGGCGTCTTCGTTATCCTCTCGCCAAGGGAAAGCCCGCCATTCTTCGCGCCAGTTCTCGGTGGCCAAATCGGGGTAGTGGAACAGCAGGTGATAGGCGAATTCGCGCCAGAGTAGCTCTTGTAGGTAGGTGACGGCGCCCTTATCGTCTTGGGCTGAGCGGGCCATTTCGCTGCGCACCCTGTGCCATGCCGTGCGCGTACTGATCTCGCCCCATGCAAAGTTTTCCGATAGGCCAGAAGTGCCGGAATGGCCCAGCGCATTGCGCCCCTCGTCGTACTCGGCCACATCACCGATAAAGCCTTCCAGACGCTCCAAAGCCGCCGCCTCGCCAACCCGCGCGTATTGGTCGACGATAGCCCCGCCTCGGTTCATGGCCGCGCCAAGCGCCCAATCTTCCAGTGTCTCGCTTTGGGGCCAGTTGTCAGGGGCGGCGAGGTCAGCGGGAATTGGTAGCGGTTCGCCAATTGTGTCTTCACGCTCGAAACAGGCGCGTTTGAAGGGGGAATAGACGCGATAGGGGCCGCCGGTCTTGGTCTCGATGGTCCACGGCTCGAACATAAGATGTGCGCGGACGCTGGTGGCGTCGATGCCGTCGGCTTTCAGGGTGTCCTTGATCGCTGTGTCGCGGACGCGGGTGGCTTTGTCATACTGACGACCCCAGACTACGCGGGTCGCGCCGGTCTCTTTGATCAAATCACGCAGAACGCCGAGCGCATCGCCCGACCGCAACACCAGCCGTTGACCTTTTTCCTCAAGGACTGCCGCAAAAACCTCAATGGCGCGCCCAAGCCGCCATAGGGGAGCCGCACCACAGCTATTGCGGGTTGTTGGATCGAGAATAAACACCGGAATGATCGGTCTATCGCCCTCCAATGCCTTCATAAGCGCGGGGTTGTCCGTCAGGCGGAAATCCTTGCGAAGCCACAGGATCGTCGGTTCAGCCATGTCGATGTCCGGTTCATAGATCGAGAGCATGTTCAGGTCAGGGTGGAACACAGCCCATAGAAATTCATACACGTCTCGGTGTGAATTCCGATCCAACTCGACCCAACATACATTACCGATTGTGAACTAGCATAACATGACCGAACCGCCACCTCTTAGCGGCATCGACAACCTTGCCAGAAGGAACGGCGTGCCTCGTTCAAGGCATCGCGGCGCGTCAACCCGATATCAGCGAGCTGTTCATCACCCATATCACGCAGCCGCGCCCGCTCGCCCATAAGAGCATAGCGATCGAGGGCAGTGCGTAGGCCATCTGTTACAATTCTCATGTACCAGGCATCACGGATTGGCATGGCTATTCTCCACGAATGATGATTGATTGTTGTTTTGTCATCACTTGACGGAATGTATTTAGGCTGCAAGGTTGTATAAGAAAAACGAATTGATGTGATTGCTTGCATCACGAAATGCGAAGGAAATGATTATGTACCGCAACCTCGATATCGGCACATTGCGCAGCCTTCTTGCCGTTATTGATACTGGGGGCGTGACCCGCGCGGCAAACCGGCTGCATCTGACGCAATCGGCGGTGTCGATGCAGATTAAGCGTTTGGAGGAGGCGTTGGATTTGCTGCTGCTCAACCGGAACGGTCGTGGCGTATCGGCCACGGCTGAGGGGGAGCAACTCGCGACCTATGCCCGCAAAATGATCGCCCTCAATGATGCCGCCGTTGAGCGGATGGTCGCGCCCCAATATGAAGGGGAGATATCGCTGGGGATGCCTTGTGATCTGATTTACCCCCATGCGCCCAAAGTGCTGCGCCGCTTTGGCGAGGATTTTCCGCGCGTACATGTGCGCTTCGTCAGTTCCTATACCACCAACCTTCTGTCGGATTTTCGCGATGGTAAGCTGGATGTGATTGTCACGACTGAGGATCACCCGGACCCCGATGCCGAGACGGTGACGGAGATGCCGTTGCAATGGTTTGGGGCGATTGGTGGGCGCGCAAGCGCAGAGCGGCCCCTGAGATTTGCATCGGCCTCGCATTGCTCGTTTAGGCCATTGTCGATCCGGGTTTTGGAGGAAGCGGGTATTCCATGGACGAACGGTGTCGTTACCGAGAATGACGATGCGGCGCTGGCCGCGACCAGCGCCGATATGTGCGTCACCACATTATTGGGATGTGGTGACGCGGTACAGATCGAGCCTGTTCCAACTTCGGCAAAGCTACCACCGCTACCGCTGATCTCGATCAACCTCTACACCGCTGCTGATACTGGCAATGCCAGCCTCGCCCGTGAATTGGGCGGATATGTTCGTGATGCCTTCGATGCCTGATGCCGTATGCTGGTTATCAACGGGGTGGGTAATTCGCGTTGAAGTGTGAATCGCTATAGCCCCAAAGACTTATAAGTTTCGGCGACGCGGTCGATGGAAATCAGGAATGCTGCCGTGCGTAGATCGACACCTTCATGCTCGCGCTCATGCCAGACCTCGGCCATATTCTGGTAGGCGATACGCATGGTATCATCCAGACCAGAACGGACGAGTGACAGCTCATCTGCGCCTTGAAGCATCTTTTCACGCTTACCAGCGGCGAAGCTTTTGCCGGTCATGGCTTCGATTTCGTCTACGAGCAGGTTGTTGGCTGATTCTTGCTGACGACGCTGCATCCGACCAAAACGGATATGTGACAGGTTTTTGACCCACTCGAAATATGAGACGGTAACACCGCCCGCATTCGCATACATATCGGGGATGATAACGCAGCCCTTCTTGCGTAGGATATCATCGGCCCCCGCTGTTACAGGGCCATTCGCCGCCTCGATAATGAGTGGCGCTTTGATCCGATTGGCATTGTCGAGATTGATCGTGCTTTCCAGCGCGGCGGGGATCAGGATATCGCAGTCATGTTCTAGGATGGTGCTGCCATTTCTGACGTGCTCGGCGTCGGGATAGCCGGTTACACCGCCCGTCTCGGCGATATAGGCTTTGACGCTCTCGACATTGATGCCGCCATCATTCACCAATGCGCCATCACGTTCAATGATGCCAACGACCTTGCAGCCATCCTCTTCTTCCAGGAATTTCGCGGCATGATAGCCAACATTCCCGAGGCCTTGGACAACGACGCGCTTGCCGTCGAGCGTGCCGGTCATGCCCGCTTTTTCCACATCCTGTTTATGGCGGAAAAATTCCTGTAGCGCGTATTGCACGCCGCGTCCGGTCGCCTCGACGCGGCCAGCGATGCCGCCCAGATTACGCGGTTTTCCGGTAACGCAGGCGCGGGCGTTGATATCATCGCTCTTGATGCGTTTATAAGCATCGGCAATCCACGCCATCTCTCGCGCGCCGGTGCCCATATCTGGTGCGGGTACGTTCTGGGCGGGATTGATGAGGTCGCGCTTGATCAGCTCATAGGCGAAGCGACGGGTGATGCGCTCCAACTCATCCTCTTCCCACTCGGTCGGGTCGATGCAAAGCCCGCCTTTGGAGCCGCCAAAAGGCACCTCAACCAGCGCGCATTTATAAGTCATCAGCGCGGCAAGCGCCTCCACTTCATTTTGGTTGACGTTCATGGCGTAACGGATGCCGCCCTTGACCGGCTCGGCATGTTCCGAATGAACCGAGCGATAACCAGTGAAGGTCATAATCTGCCCACGCAGTTTGACGCCAAACCGAACGGTATAGGTCGAATTAGCGACCCGAATTTTCTCCTGCATACCGGGGGGAAGGTCCATCAGGCCCGCTGCGCGGTTGAACATGATATCGACGGAATCGCGAAAGCTAGGCTCATTCGGGTGGACGGCAGACATGGGAGAAGTCTCCTTACAAATACATAAAATTGTACGTCATACCTGCGCTTCTGCGCGGCCTGCGTCAATCCAGCATTACGAGCGTTTGCGCGGTTTAGCGCGAGCGGTGGGATCGGCGTCGAGTGGGTTTTCAGGCCATGGATGACGAGGATAGCGCCCGCGTAGATCCTTACGGATATCGGCATAGGAATTGACCCAGAATCCGGGAAGATCGCCCGTTACCTGTACTGGACGGCGCGCGGGCGACAGAAAACGGATCAGGAGCGGTGCGCGCCCTTCGTCAATAGCGGGATGCGTTGTGGTGCCAAACATCTCCTGTATGCGCACATCAAGGGCGGGCGGATCGTTGCTATAGTCGATGGGTGCTTTTGTCCCGGCGGCGGTGGGCAAAGTGGCGGGGGCGAGACGGTCAAGTGTCGTGCGGGCTTCCCAAGGCAAGGCATCGGCAAGAATGCGGGCGAGGGGCAAAGTGGTGAAATCTGCTTTTGCCCGCACCTTGCCGAGATGAGGGAGAAGCCAGTCTTTCGCGGTGGCGAGGAGTGCTTCATCTGACCAATCGGGCATTTCATGGCCACGACCAGCAAGCCATTGAACCCGCGCACGCAGGCGCTCGGCACCATCTTTCCACGGCAGCGCGTCGATGCCCAATTTGAACAACCCTTCCAACGCGGCTTTGGCAATATGCGTATCGGGGGCATTGGTCCATTTGCGCGATTCGAGGGTTAGGGCATCAAGGCGGCGCTCGTGACGGGCTGTGACCGTGTTGGTTTGGGTATCCCATTCGCAGATATCGGTGGTGACGATGTGGCGCGCATAGGCCGCTTCGATTTCGGCCAGTGTGATGCGTGCGGCGAGGCGGATACGGGCTTCGCGGGGGTTGCCGTCAAGATGGGCGATAACGAGCCAAGGTTCCTTAGCCAACGGGTCCGCAGCGTCATGGAAGACCGCGCCACGTCCACCAGACAAGCGATAGCGTGGGGCATCCCCCGGTCTGCGCTGGGCAATGCGGTCAGGGTAAGCTTGTGCGACGAGTGCGCCAGTTTGGATGAGCGGAGGTGATCCTTTGCCGCCACCCAATGCTCGCGCTGCCTCGCGGATACGGGCAAGGGCGGGACGGTCGATACTGCCGGGGCGTTCAGATGCGTAGAGTTTGGGATTGCGTAGTGCTTCTATGCGTAGCGCGATATCAGTGCCCGCACCTGTCAGCGGATCGCGGTCTTCGAGAAGAGCGGCGATATCGTTGGCGAGCGGTAGAGCATCACCCGCATTATTGCGCATATGGGCAAGGCGGGGGTGGAGCGGCTGACGCGCCAGTGCCTTGCCATGGGCGGTAATCGCGCCTTGGGGGTCGAGTGCGCTTATGGCGATCAGTAGGTTGCGCGCTTGCGTAACCGCCCCCTCTGGGGGGGTGTCGAGCCAACGTAGATCGTTGGGATCACGCACACCCCAGACGGCAAGTTCCAATAATAGCGGCGCAAGGTCGGCATCCATGATCTCCGGGCGCTCGAAGGGCGCAAAACCGCCTTCCTCGCCCTTTGTCCAGACCCGGTAACAGACCCCCGGCTCCAAGCGCCCTGCGCGCCCCTGTCTTTGGGTTGCGCCTGCGCGGGAGACGCGGGTGGTAACGAGGCGGGTCATGCCTGCACCCGCATCAAAGCGAGGGCGGCGGGCTTGGCCGCCATCCACGACAATGCGAACCCCTTCAATGGTCAGGGATGTCTCGGCGATTGCAGTAGCGAGAACGACCCGGCGGCGTGGGCCGGGGAGGAGGGCAGCACGCTGGCGGTCGAAGGGGAGGGAGCCGTGTAGGGGCTGGATATCAATGCCTTGTGCCTCCAGCGGTGTCCTCAGCCTACTCTCGACGCGGGCGATTTCGCCGATGCCGGGCAGGAACACGAGCGCATCGCCCGGTTCCTCGGTCAATGCGCGCAGGACGGTATCGGCCACCGCTGTCTCAAAGGCATCGCGGCGAGCGGTTCGGGTGCGCCACGGCTCGGCCAGCCAGCGCGTCTCAACGGGATAGGCGCGGCCTTCGGATCGTATAACCGGGGCATCGCCCATCAGCGCGGCAACCCCGGCATCGTCGAGCGTGGCCGACATGGCGATCAGGCGCAGATCATCGCGTAGAGCTTCTTGGGATTCGAGGCAGAGCGCGAGGCCCAGATCGGTGTGGATTGATCGTTCGTGGTATTCATCGAAGATCACCGCCGCCACATCCTCCAGTGCCGGATCGCTCTGGAGCATTTGGGTCAGAATGCCCTCGGTGATGACTTCGATGCAGGTATCCGGCCCGACCGCGCGTTCGCGCCGGATGCGATAGCCGACCCGGCCCCCCGCCTTCTCGTCCAGAGTCTGTGCCATGCGCTCGGCGGCGGCCCGCGCGGCCACCCGGCGAGGCTCCAGCATCAGGATGCGCCTGCCCGCCACC